>JAICLL010000229.1 GCA_025927475.1 Pirellulales bacterium | reverse complement strand
TGGAGCGTGCCGGCGCCAAGCCCTCCGACGTCGACCTGGTGCTCGTCGGCACGTTTACGCCCGACATGTCGTTTCCCGCCACCGCCTGCCTGGTGCAAGACCAACTCGGCATTCGAGCGCCCGCCGTCGATCTTCAGGCTGCCTGTGCCGGTTTCATGTACGCCTTTGTCATGGGCGCCCAGTTTATCGGCACCGGCAATAGTAAGCTGGCGCTCATCATCGGCGCCGACTGCAACTCGCGCATCTTGAATCCTCGAGATCAACAGACGTACCCGCTGTTTGGCGACGGCGCCGGGGCCGTCTTGCTGGCGGCGGGCGGTCCCAATCAGGGGCTGGTATCGTACACGCTGGGGTCCGATGGTTCGGGTGGCGATCTGCTCTGCCGCAAGATGGGCGGTTCGCGATTGCCGTTTGCGGCCGGCCTGCTCGACGAAGGCTATCAGTATTTGCAGATGGACGGCCGCTCCGTGTTTAAATGGGCCGTGCGTCTGCTCGACGAATCGATTTCCGCCGTTTTGCAAGAGGCCCAGCTCGCGCCGGGCGACATCGATCTCGTCGTGCTGCATCAGGCCAACGTACGCATCATCTACGCGGCCACCGACGTTTTGGGCATCGATCGCAAAAAGGTCTTCTTGAACCTCGACCGTTACGGCAACACCTCGGCGGGCAGCATTCCGCTGGCGCTCGATGAAGCTTGCCAGCAAGGGCGAATTCGCCGCGGCGACAACATTCTGGTCAGCGGATTCGGCGCGGGGCTGGCCTGGGGAACAGCGGTGCTGCGCTGGTGAGGTGAGCCATGCCGCGACGCAATCTCTATTTGCTGTTCGGTATCACTCTGGTTTCGCTGGCCTGCTACGTCAAGGCCGACAGCGCGTATCGCAGCCGCTATGGCCAGATGGCCGATACGCTGGTCGAAGCCATGAAGCAGATCGATCAGCGTTACATCGAACAGGTCGATGAGCGGCGGTTGTTCGAGGCGGCGATGACCGGCATGATCGGCGAGTTGGGCGATCCGTACTCGGCTTACGAGCCGCCGCAAGAGGCGCTGGAATTTCGCCAACAACTCGACCAGAAATTCGGCGGCATTGGCATCGAGGTCATGGTCGACCCAGCCACGCGGCGGCTGACCGTGAGCAGCCCGATGGTCGGCACGCCGGCGTTTGAAGCGGGCGTTCTGGCCGGCGACCAGATCGTGGCCATCGACGGTCAAACCACCGAGGGCATGGATTACGAAGAGGCGCGCCGCCGCATGCGCGGCGAACCCGCCGAGCCAATCACGCTCTCGATCTTGCGGCCCGGCCAGCCGGCCCCGCATGAGGTCAAGCTGCTCCGGGCCGTCATAAAGATACCCAGTGTGCTCGGCGACAAGCGCGACGCGCGCGGCCGCTGGCGCTTCACCCTGGCCGAACACCCGGACGTCGGGTACATCCGCATCGTCAGTTTTGGCGAACAGACCGTCAGCGAGCTGAAAGCCGCGCTCGAAGAGCTGGAAGCTCAGAACATCCGCGGACTGGTCATCGATCTGCGCAAAGATTTTGGCGGCATCTTGCGGGCGGCCGTCGCCACTTGCGATTTGTTTCTGGATGGCGGGATGATCGTCACCACGCGCGGACGCGACAAAGGGCGGAACCTAGAAACATTTTCAGCAACGGGCGGCGGACGATACATCAACTGGCCGATGGTCGTATTGGTCGACCATTGGACCGCCAGTGCGGCGGAGATCGTCGCCGCTTGCCTGCAAGATCATCGTCGTGCGACGATCATCGGCGATCGAACGTGGGGCAAGGGAACCGTGCAAAACGTCATTCCGCTGGAGGGCGGCAAGAGCGCGCTCAAGCTGACCGTCGCCACCTATTGGCGTCCGAACGGACTGAACATTCACCGTGGCCCTGACGCACGGGATGAGGACGAGTGGGGCGTGAAGCCCGATCGCGGATTTGCGCTCTCGCTCAGCGAACAGGACCAAGCGCGGGTCGCCGACGAGCGGCGGCAACGAGATACGATGGATTCTCAGAGCCAGCAGCCGCTCTTCGATCCCGCGCTCGACAAGGCGATCGAGCACTTAGGCAAGTCGGCGGTTTCGCCGAATTTGTAGGTCTGCCAGTCGTAGCATAAGCGTCTCGCTTGTGCATTCTTGAGGCTGATCGGCCCGCCGGTCAATGTCAGGCTGGAAAGCCCGACCTACGGATGTCGGCGGTGCCAATCCGTCAGCTCCTGGTACTTGCCTGCAATTGCCAGCAACCGGTTTTCTTCAAAGGCCCGGCCGATCAGCTTCAGGCCCGTGGGCAAACCGCGCTGGCCAAAACCGTTAGGCACGGTGATGGCCGGCAGACCGGCGACATTTTCAGCCGGGGTCAATTCGCCCGTACTCCAGCGGCGATGATATTCGCTGAAGGGCTTGTCGATCGGTCCCGCAACGGTGGCCAACGTGGGGGCCAGCAAAGCGTCGAACGGGGCGACCAGAGCATCGAGCGCATGCTGTATTTTGACACGGATGCGCTGGGCGTTGATGTAGTCTTTGGCTGGTATGAGCAGAGCGGCGTGCAGGCCCCAACGGTCTTCCGGCGCCGTCATCTGCCAGACCTCGCCGCTGGCCACCAGGCTCTCGAATGCCGCCGCCATTTCACAGGCGATAATGGTGCTGGCCACCGTCCCGTAGGGCAGCTCTGGCAACTCGACCTCGCTCAACGTGGCAAACGGCCGCAGCAACTCGAGCGCTTGCTCATAATTCGCTCGAACTTCGGGCTGAACGTGGTCGGTGATCCCTTTTAGCGTCGCCAGCCGAAACGGCGGCGGATGGTCGTCCACGGTATAGGCATACTGTCGGTCGCTGGCGGAAGGGTCGAGCGGATCGCGTCCTGCGATGGCGGCTAGCACCAGGCCGCAATCGTCGGCGGAACGGGCCATGGGTCCGAGTTTGTCCATGGTCCAGCTTAGTGCCATGGCGCCGTGCCGGCTGACGCGGCCGTACGTGGGCCGCAAGCCTGTGATGCCGCAATACCCGGCAGGCGTCGTAATCGAGCCGGACGTTTCTGAGCCGATGGCGAAGGGCACCGCGCCCGCGCCGACTGCTGATCCGGGTCCACTAGACGATCCTCCGCTCCATGCTGTGGCGTCGAAAGGATTCAAGCCGGGGCCGGTAAACGAGGCGTTTGCCTGGTCGTAACCCAGCCCGCCTGCGAGCTCGACCATCGAGAGCTTCGCCACCAACACCGCGCCGGCGTCGTGCAGCCGGCGGATGACGGTGGCGTCTTCGTCGATCAACTGCTCCTTAAAACAGGCGGCGCCCCAGGAGGTGGCAATGCCGCGTGTGGCCAGCAAATCTTTTGCCCCGTAAGGAATGCCGTGCAGAGATCCGCGGTCGTGGCCGGCGGCCAGTTCTTCATCGGCCTGCCGGGCCTCTTTGAGCGCTCGTTCGGCGGTGACTGTGACCACCGCGTTGAGCGGCTTGGCCTTTTGCTCAATACGGCCGAGGAAGAAACGTGTCAGTTCCACGGAGGTGAATTCGCCGGCGCGCAAGCGTGTGCCCAGTTCGCGAATCGTCGCCCAAGCCGCATCGTTGGCGAGAGCCATGTTCTATCCCTCGGCGCGCCAGGCTCGAAACACCGGCGCCGGCTCGTCGGCGTTTGTTAAAGCAAAGCTGCTGAGCAAAGCGGAGCGCCGCAAGTTCGACTCCAAATCGAGCCGCAACTGCGCGAGGTGTTCGGCGTCAAGCCGCTCGGGATCGAGCTGCTTCGTCAGAGCCAGCAACAAGTCAGCCGGTTTAGTATCCGCCAGATCCGCGTCGCCGGCTGCCTGCTTTTCATCGGTAGCGGCAGCGGCCAGAGTCGCCGCGCCAGCCAAGGCGGTCAGGCCGGCGCCGGCGTGTCCAAGAAAGGTTCTACGTGGGAGGGCACGTATTTGCATGGCTCATTCCTGTGACTGGTTTTATACCAAGCGCGCCGGCCGCGCTTCATTTCGCGCGTGCTCGTTCCGCCGCGCCGGCCAGGGCGCGCTCGGCGATCACGCCGACCAGGTGCGTGCGATACTCGGCGGGACCGCGCATATCGCTAATGGGCCGGGCAACACCGCGCGCCAGGCGGCCCGCCTCGCTGAACGAATCGGCACTGGCCGGCTTGCCGGTGAGCCAACGCGCGGCTTCTGTCGCTGCCAACGGTGTCGGCGCGACGGCCGCGATGCCAAGCCGGGCTTCTTCGATGCTCTTACCGCTGCCATCCAGCCGCAACCATGCCCCCACGCCGACCACGGCAATATCCATTTCATTGCGTGGAATGAACCGCAGATAACGCGATCCGCTGTGCGCTTGCGGCGGCGGAAAGTGGAGCGACACGAGAAACTCGCCCCGCTCGAGAATGTTTTTGCCCGGTGCCGTGCAAAACTGCGAAACCGGCACGCTGCGACGACCGCCGGGTCCGGCGATCTGGCAGACGGCGTCCAGCGCGATGAGCGAAGGGATGGAATCGGCGGCGGGCGACGAATTACAAAGGTTGCCGCCGATGCTGGCCCGGCTTTGAATCTGCCAGCCGCCAATGATGCGGGCCGAATCCGCCAAGGCCGGGTACGCCGTCGCCACCGTTTCGTTTTCATAGATTTTGTAACACGGCACGCTCGCCCCAAGCCGCAGGCCTTGCTGGGCATCGAACGAAAGCTCCATGAGCTGCGGGATTTTTTTCACGTCGAGCACGAGCTCGGCCTCGCGCAGTCCCTCGCGCAACTGCACGATGATATCCGTACCGCCGGCCAGAACCTTGGCTCGATCTCCACGGGCGGCCAGCAAGCTTACCGCCTCATCAACGCTTGTCGCGGCGGCATATTCAAAATCTTTCAAGGCTTGATCTCTTCCAAAAACCGGGCACTTAGGGCGTCGACCGAGACAACATTTGACGCCGATGGCTGCGCGCTGTCAAGCAATGGCCACGGCGCATCCGGCACGGGCAACCTTGCAATTCAGACTTAAGCGGCCGGGGAATTCTTGGAGTGCGGCGATTCATCGCCGCTTTCATTCGTCGCGGAGCGACCTTCTCTCCGGCGGCGAGGATTGGCTGCGCGTCCCGGTGGCCGCCGAAGGCTGCTAGCCTTATTCCAGCGTTTGTCTCGTTCCTGCGTTTACGCGGACCTGGCGACGCGGCGGCAAGCGATGCGAGGCGACGGCCGGAGCGGCCGATTCCAAATGCGCCGCGATAAAAAGAAGGTCGCTCCGCGACAACGGAAAGCGGCGATAAATCGCACGCACTCCACGTCAAACACTCAGACCAAGGCAGCCGCTCACGTCTGAATCGCAGCTTTAGTCCCGCCGGAGTCGACGATGAGATGATGAGAGATTAAACTAGGATCGCGGTCAGGGATTAGCGCGGGAGACGAATCATGGCAACCATTCCTTCACCATCGCGTCTGCCGGGGGGCGAGGCGGACATCGACTACCCCACCGGAGACGGCCAGCCCGTGGCTGAAACACCGATCCATTATAAGAATCTCAAGGCGGCGGTTGAGACGTTGGATCGCTATTTCCAAGCTGAGCCGATGGTCTACGTGTGGGGAAACATGTTGGTGTTTTACGAACAGGGCAACCGTCGCAAGCACGTTTCGCCCGACACGTTCGTCGCTCTCGGCGTGCGCAAAGACAAGCCCCGCGAGAATTATCTGATCTGGGAAGAAGGACATGGGCTGGACCTGGTGATCGAATTGACGAGCAAGTCAACCAAGGAGGAAGACCTTGACGACAAGATGGCGATCTATCAGGACATCATCGGGGTGACGGAGTATTTTCTCTTTGATCCCAAAGCCGAGTATCTTGACCCGCCGTTGCAAGGGTATCGGTTGCGGAAGGGCAAATACGCGCGCATCGAAATGGTCGAAGGGCGATTGTCAAGCGAAGTGACTGGTTTGCATCTTGAACGCGATGGCCAGTGGCTGCGGTTCCACAACCCTTTGACCGGCCGCTGGCTGCCCACGTCGGAAGAGCTCTTGCTTGGCGCGCAAGCCGAGCGTGACCGCGCCGACGCGCAGCGCCAGCGATCCGAAGCCGAGCGCGAGCGGGCCGTGGCGGAGCGCGAGCGGGCCGTGGCGGAGCGCGAGCAAGAGCGGATCGCCCGCCAGCGCGCGGATGCCGAACGAGAGCGCTTCGCGCGCCAGCTTGAGGGTTCCGAGAACGAGCTCGAAAGGTTGCGGCTAGAGCTTGAGTCCTGGCGCCGGGGTTTTGGAGAACAATCGTGAGAGACGCAGCGTTAGGGCCTATCCGAGATATCAACCGTGGGGCGGCCTTCCAGGCTGTCCGCCGAAAATGACGGCCTGGAAGTCTTTGAGGCAAGTGTGCTAAATGCGACAGCGTGTCGCATTTGGCACGATCTTGCCACGCGCTTCATTCGCCGCGTGGTGGCGGTTTTTCGAGAAGCAGCCAATCCGATTGCGTCTTTTGGATGCTGGGTCGCGTAGCGGTGCCTTTCACTTCTGCCGCAAGGCGTCGATGGGCCGCAGGCTGGCGCCGCGGTAGGCTGGATACGCCGCGCCGGCGAAACCCATCAACAAAGCAATTCCAAAACCTTGCAGCACGACGATTGGGTCGATATTTCCCTCAATCAGTCCCGACATTGTGCGTACCTGGCCGAGCAGCTTGGGTAAAATCACACCCAATGCCGAACCAAGCACCGCACCCGTCAGAGCCAGCAAGGCACTCTCGACAAAAATCGTCCGCACCACGCGCCGCCGCGGCCAACCCAGCGCGCGCAATAGGCCGAACTCCCGCGTCCGTTCATAAACCGACATCGCCATGGTGTTCAACACGCCGATGCCGCCCAGTATCATCGCCACGGTTGAGGTGATCCAAGCCATTGCCCGGGCCACCCGTATCTGGTTGATGCTCGCCACAAACTCACTTGTGGCCAGCACCGAAAGACCCGGACCAAGAGCCTCGATCCGCTCCTTGAGCTTCTCGATTGTTTCGCGGTCGGCACCGGGATCAGCCTCGACGGTAATGCCCGAAACCTGGTGCGGGCGATCGGTCAGCTCCTGCAAGACGGACAACACCACCACCACCGATCCGTTTTCGTAGACGTTCGAACTTTCAAAAATACCTGCCACCGTGAAGCTTTGCCCGTAAAGTTCGACCGTGTCGCCGACGCGCTTTCCCAGGTTTCCGGCCAGCACTCGGCCCAGCATGAGTTGGTTTCGATCGTCGTCCGTCAGGCTCCGGCCCGATTCGATTTTGATTTCGTCGAAGACCGGGCTGTCGGTCGGCCAGCCATTGACCAGCACGACCCACAAGTCGGCGTCCTCGAACGACACGACATCGACCAGCCCGCCAATCACGCAGTAAACGCCGGGCAAATTGCGAATGCGGTCTTCATACGCTTCATCCATTTCATTGCCGAGTTGCTGCGTGCGGCCCGAACGTTGCACCACCAGGTCGATGCCCCGCTTGGCATAAATGTTGTAATACGATCGCTCAAACCCGCTGGAAATTCCGACCAGCGAAACCATGGCGGCCACAGCCAAACCAATGCCGATCGCCGTGAACGACGATCGCGCCGGTTGCCGCAACAGACTTTTGACGACAAAGGTAAAAAACCACATGGAACTATTCGTATCGCAGGGCTTCAGTAGGTTGAATCGTGGCGCCGCGCCAGGCCGGATAGAGCGCGCCAAGCAGCCCGATGAGCAGGGCCATTCCCAAGCCGGTGCCAATCACCGAAGGCGACGTGTCGGAACGAATCAGGCCTTGCACGGATGGAACTCGGCTTAACAAGGCCACCAACGCCACCGAAGCGAGCACACCCAGCAACGATCCCGCCAGCGATACGATGCACGATTCGAGCAGGATCAAACGCATGATCCGCCATTTGCGCCAACCGAGCGCCCGTAAGACGCCGATTTCTTGCGTCCGCTCCATCACCGACATCAACATGGTATTCAGCACGCCGACGGAGCCGATCAACAGCGCGATCGCCGAAGTGGTCCAGGCCATGTCGCCGGCCAGCCGGATTTCGAGGTTATGGCTGACGTATTGCGAAGTTGGCAAGGCCGCCAGGCCCAGTGGCTCGCCACGTTGATTGGTGAGCGATTCCACCTGGCTTTCCAAACGCTGCATCGTCTGCTCGCGGTCGGCAAGATCCGTTTTTAACACGATTAAAAATTCCGAAACCTGGCCTTTGCGGTCCATGAGATCCTGCAAGTCGGGCAGCAGCATAATGGCCGCGCTGTTCTCGAACACGTTCGAGCTTTCATAGATGCCGCAGATGGCGAACTTTTGCAGCTCGATCTGGATGCGGCTGCCGACTTTTTTATCCAGATTGCGCGCCACTTGGCTGCCGATGACGACCGAGCCTCGATCGTGCTCCCCGGGCGGGTGACCACTGACCATTTTGCGTGTCTCCCAAACATGCGAGCCCGCCGGCCAGCCATGCACGGCAATTCCCAAGGGGCCGCCGCTGCCTACCGACACGCGGTCGGTCAGCGCGGGAATGACATCCTCGACGCCTTCCATGCGAACCAGCCGGCGGCGCAACCGTTCGCTGAGGCTGCTGGCATTTCTTTGCACAGCGCCGGCACGGACGATCACCATATCGACGCCCTGGTTCTCAAAACTCTCGGTGGCGGAGCGGCGAAAACCCTGACTGACGCCCACCAGCGTGACGACGGTGGCAATGGCCACGGCCACGCCGAAGGCGGTTAAAACTGAGCGTAGCTTGGCCCGCACGACATTCTTCCGCACCAGTTCCAGAAATCGCATGGATTGTCTTTGAGGGACTCGTGGGGAGAAACCGCCGCGCGGC
>JAICLL010000133.1 GCA_025927475.1 Pirellulales bacterium | reverse complement strand
GTTGATGCTGTCCAGCCACTTACAAAAGCTCTCTACGACTTCTTCGCGCGGCCGCTTGAGGCAGATCACGCGCAGCTCGGGCTCTTGCGCGATCGCCTCTTCAGACCGCAAGTCTCTGGCAGGGCCGTCTTTCGTTGCCGCCTGACCTCAATGCTTCCGCGGCGCGTGCCGCGTGCTACTCTTAAAGATAAGGGGCAAACTCAGGCCGAGGCCAGTTATGCGAATTGCCGTGATTCTGCTCGCTGTGGCGGGCATGGTTGGGTTCAGCCAGGCTGCCGCGGCAGCCACCATCTACGTTAATAACGTGCTGGGCGACGATTTGCACGAGGGCACTCAGCCCCAGAGCAGCGGTGCCGATGGGCCGCTTCGCACGCTGCGCAAAGCGCTGCGTATTTCCCAGGCGGGTGATCGCATCGTCCTGGCGCCGACCGGCGAGCCGTACCGCGAGTCGATCGGGCTGTCCGCCGCTCGGCACTGCGGCAATACGATCTCGCCCTTTATCATCGACGGACAGGGGGCCGTTTTGGAAGGCGCCGAGCCCGTGCCGTACACCGCCTGGGAAAACGTCGGCGGAGCGATCTTTCGCTTCCAGCCCTCGCGGATCAGTTACCAACAGCTCTTTCTCGACGGCAAGCCCGCCATCGAGCGAAAAATTGCATCGGGCGAAACACGCTTGCCCGATTTGCAGCCACGCGAGTGGTATCGGCGCGGCGCCTACATTTACTTTTGCGTTGAGGCTGACAAACTGCCGTACGACTATAACCTGTCTTGCTCGGCAAGACAGACCGGCATCACGCTGTACCACGTGCATGACGTGGTGATCATGAACCTAGTTGTGCAAGGCTTTCGGCTCGATGGCGTGAACGTCAACGACGGCGTGCTCGATTCAGAAGTGCTCGACATCACCAGCCGCGGCAACGGCCGCAGCGGCATCACGGTGGCCGGCTCATCGAAAGTGCGCATCGAAGGCTGCCTGGTCGGAGACAACCGCGAGCAGCAGCTTCTCGTTGAAGGAACCTCGGCGACCCTGGTCGAACACTGCGAGCTGCTGGCCGACGCCGCTCCCGCAGTGACCAATCGCGGTGCCCGCCTCACGATCCGCAAAGACGAAGACGAGCCGAAATAGATCTTCTCCCGCGAGGCGGCTGAAGCCGCAAAACAAAGCGGTGATAAATCACCGCACTCCATGGAGTGCGGCGATTTATCGCCGCTTTCCCTCGTCGCGGAGCGACCTTTGCTTCTGCCAAAGGGCCAAACGGCGAACGAGGATCTCTAGCCTCTTCCGGAAGATCCGCGTCAACCAAGTCGCGGCAAAAAGGCGGCTGAAGCCGCAAAAGAAAGCGGTGATGAATCACCGCACTCCATGGAGTGCGGCGATTTACTTCCTCTCCGGCGCCGGCAGTTCCTCGTCTGCCGTAGTCGCCATTTCGCGCAGCACGCCTTCCAAACCAATCACAACTCGGGCCAAATGGTCGAAGTTGAGCGTCTCGGGCACGTCAGTCGGCTGATGGTAGTGCGGATTTCGAAACAACGCCGTGTCGGTAATCATCACCGCCTGGTACCCTTCTTGCCAGAACGACCAGTGGTCCGACCAGCCCACGCCATCCACGACGTCGGGCACGGCCCCACCTTCGCTCGGAAAGGCGATGTGTTTGCGTAGCGAAGCGACCACCTGGTGAACCAGCGGACGCGAACCCACGTTTCCCACCACGCCGATAAAGTTGCCCGTCGAAGGATAAATCAGGTTGAGCGGCGGCGGGTACTGTTGGCTATTCTCAGCGTCGCTGTAATAGCCCATCGTCTCCAGGCTCAAGACGCAGGTCAGGTTTTCATCGCGGCGGCGGCAGGCCTGGGCGTACACCAGTGAGCCCATCGTCGCATGTTGAAAGTAGGGCGGCTCTTCATTGGTGAAGGCCACAAACCGCACTGTGCGATCGGGCCGGCTGCCGGCAAAACGACGGGCCAACGCCAACATGGCCGCCGTGCCGCTGGCGTTATCGTCGGCACCGGGCGTCGTGCCATAGCTGTCGTAGTGGGCGCCGACCAGCACAATCTCATCCGGCTCGTGCGCGCCGCGGATTTCGGCCGCCAGATTCCAACAGTCGAGGCCATCGACCTGGTATGTCTGCCGCCGCACCTGGTAGCCCGCCTGAATCAACTCGTGCTCGACAAATTCGGCCGCCGCCGCGAGTTTTGCCGGCCGCCGTAAATTGCGCGGACCGATCTCAACGGCCAACTTTGTAACGGTACGCTTGAGATCCTCCGTCAGTGAAAGGCCGGAACCTTGGGGCGCTGCCGCGGCGCGAATCGGCGGCAGTTCACCGGAGAAGCTTTCACCCGGCATAAAAAACATCACGCGCCATGCCAGCACCACGGCCAACGCCAGACCGAGCACTATCCCGAAAGCAACTTTCCTCCAGCGCGGTCGCCGTTTCGTTCGGCTGGTGACGGTTGTTTCGATTTCCACGTTTTTAGGGCCAAAGGGAGGCATCGAGATTGCAGTAAGCCAGTTCCGGCTCCGCAAAAACGGGTCCGTTAGGGTCAGCCACCGAAAAAGGCGGTGGGCACAAACGTGATTTTATCCTAGTCTGAAGGTGGAGCGTGAACAAAGGCCAGCCCAACGAATAGGGAAATCGCATGAACGAGATTTTTGGCCATAGCCGCCGGCGCGAGGCCTGGACGGTGCAATTGACGTATCCCAAGGCGATGGTTCCGCCGCACGCGCACACGTTTTGTGCCTGGTCGAAGCGGGTGCGCGGCAAGCAGGTGGCTAGCCGCCGCGGGGCGGACCTGAAAGACGATAGCAACGACGTCGTCATCGAACGCTTTGAGTTTCGCGATTACGAAGATGCCGCCGAGTTCTGCCGCTATACGTGCCAGCAGTTCGAGAAGTGGTCGGGCGACGGCATGGGCCGTCGCTTTACTGTCAAAATTCACGGCCGCATCAAGTTCGACGACAAAACCGAAGGCTGGATCGGCTCGGCGCGAGCACAAGTCAAACCGGCGTCTTCGCCGTCCGACGGCTAATCGTCGGTACGATGTTTGCTGTGGCAGCCGGGCATGCGTCTAGCGTCATTCAAACAGGTATCGCCGTGGGCCCTTTGGCTGCCGAGGTTCGTCACCCTCGCCCTCTACGTCGCGGCAGGTGGCTTCTTGCTGCACACTTCGCCCGAGGCGCGAGTCTTTGGCAAATACAGCACGGGCTATGCGGTGTTTCTCGGTGGTCTGTTCTTGGTCGTGATCCCCGGCCTCCACCGTCTGGCCCGATTTTGTGCCATCACGCAGCAGTTGACATCGTCGTCGGGCAAGCGAGTGGTAATTCGCCCGCGGCACAAGCTAGCGGTAGTCGCCGTCTTTGCCGGCGGCTGCTATTTAATTGCCAGCGCGCTGATCGATCACGTTCTTCGGAGGCAGGCGCTCGGCTTTAACCCGAACATCTTTCATCCCTATTTGCAAAACTCGCCCACGCCGGACGATCCGCGGCTGCATGTGAATCGCTGGGGATTTCGGGGAGATGACCTTGCTGTGCGCAAAGACGCGGATGTTTTTCGCGTCTTTGTCTTCGGCGGTTCGACGGTCTACTGCGGCACGGTGCCTTACGAGCAGACACATTGCCGCGTGCTCGAGAAGCGATTGCGAGCGGCCTATCCGCAATACCGCATCGAAGTTCAAAACCTCGGGGCCGAATGGCACGCCAGCGAGCACGACACAATCAAGCTGCTCTTTCTTGCTCAAGACTTCTCGCCGGACATCGCAATCACATTTCACGCGATCAACGACCTGGTGCGCAGCCTTTCGCCCGACATGTTCGCCCAAGGCGACTACTGGCCGGACTATCGGCACTATTACGGCGGAGCGGCCAACCTCGCCACTCAGGGCGCCAAAACACCGTTCTTGGTCAGGGCTGCCACGGGTCACTGGTGCTCGGACTTACGCTTCGACCGCATGCGGCTCAATGGCCCGGACGGCCACGGCATTAAGGGGATGCGCGTGTTGTTTTATCCGAAGGCCCAGGAAATCGACATCCGCGACTGGAAAAGTTTGCCGGCCTTTCAGCGAAACATGGGCGATTTTGTTCACATTGCGCGTGCCAAAGGTATGCAGGTGCTGCTGGCCACACAGCCCTCGCTCTACCGTGACGACCTGACGCTCGAGGAGCGGCAATTGCTTAGTTTTCCACTGTCGCACTATTCCGACGGCCGACGTCCGTCGCTGCGCGCAATGATCGATGGCATGCGTCAGTTTAACGACGTCACGCGCCGGATTGCGCGCGAGAACCGTGTCGAACTGGTCGATCTGGAAGAGCGGATGCCCAAAACGACGCAGTATCTTTACGACGACGTGCATTACACCGCGGCCGGCAACGAGTTGATCGGCAACGCCTTCGCCGAGGCGATTATCGAGTCGCAGTTCGTAGACCGCGTGATGGCGCGCCGCCGCCGCGATGAGAGCAGCCCATCGCCCCGCGTCAATCCGGCCCCAACCGCGGCGGAACCCCCGGCGACAGGGCGGAGATACGCCACCGTACTGCCGGGAGTTGGCGATCATCAATAGTCACTTTGTCGTCAGGCCGCTGCTTGCGATCGGGCAACGGACGGCCAGAAAGACCGATAGGTGCGCTAGGCAGGGGGGGCGGGGGAGTTATAATGGGCCCAATTGTAGCCTTGGTAGTTGACAGATCCGTTAGCGAGCCGATACAGTTAGAGTTACAGGCGATCTCGGCGCCGTCTTTACGTTACCCGTCTCCGGCCGTTCCCCCGGTCAGCGGTGCCTGGATCACGGATGCGATTTCAATCAACTGAATCGCTCCGCAAAACGGACAGAGTAAGGAAATCCGCCCATGGCGAGAAGTGACGCCGTTTGGGGCATCGACATTGGGCAGTGCGCGCTAAAAGCACTGCGCTGCCGGCCCCACGAAGACCCGACCAAAATCAGCGCCGACGCGTTCGATTACATCGAATACCCTAAGATTCTCAGCCAGCCCGACGTCGATCCCGTCGAGATGGTGCGCGATGCGCTCAAACAGTTCCTCTCGCGCAACAGTGTGCGCGGCGACCGCGTCGTGGTGTCGGTCAGCGGGCAAAGCGGTCTGACGCGGTTCATCAAGCTGCCGCCGGTCGAGGCCAAGAAGATTCCGGACATCGTGAAGTATGAGGCGCGGCAGCAGATTCCGTTCGCCTTGGAAGATGTCGTCTGGGACTTTCAAACCATGGTGGGCGGTACGGTGATCGAAGGCTTCGCCATGGAAACCGAGGTGGGGCTGTTCGCCATGAAGCGCGATCAGGTCTACCGCGCGCTGAAGCCCTTCAACGAGGCGGGCATCGAGGTCGATATTATCCAGCTCACGCCGCTGGCGCTGTACAACTTCGTGGCCTTCGACCAGATGGAGAATCTGCCGCCGCCGGAGGAATACGACGCCGATAGTCCGCCCGAGTCGGTGATTTTGATTTCGCTCGGCACCGATACGACCGACCTGGTGGTGACAAACGGTTTCCGCGTTTGGCAGCGCAACATTCCGATTGGCGGCAATCATTTCACCAAGGCGCTGACCAAAGAGTTGAAGCTGACGTTTGCCTCCGCCGAGCATCTGAAACGCAACGCGACGCAAGCGGAAGATCCTAAGGCGCTGTTTCAGGCCATGCGTCCGGTGTTCAACGACCTGCTGACCGAGGTCCAGCGTTCGATCAGCTTTTTCAGCAATCTCGACCGCAAGGCGAAGATCACCCGCGCGGTGGCGCTGGGCAACGCCATGAAGTTGCCCGGCTTGCAACGCTACCTGGCGCAGAACCTGGGCTTCGACCTGTCGCGCCTGGAAGCGTTTCGTGGGCTGGCGGGTTCGCCGGTCGTCGATGCGCCGGCCTTCAAAGAAAACGTGCCGGCCTTCGGCGTTTGCTACGGGCTTTGCTTGCAGGCCTTGCGCGAGACACGCGTACAGACAAACCTGCTGCCGCGGGAGATTCTGAAAGATCGAATGATCCGCGAGAAACGCCCTTGGGCGGTGGGCGCGGCGGCGGCGCTACTGTTGGGCTGCGGGGTGAGCTACTTCATGCACTGGGTGGCGGCACGCAGCGTGGCCATGGAAAACGGCTGGCAGCCGGCCGTCGACGCCGCCAGCGCGGTCGTGCAAAAGGTAAGCAAATACCGCGGCGAGTTCGACGAGGCCAAAAAGAAGTACACGAAGACGACGCAGATCGGCGAGGGCTTCATTCAAAACGTCGTCGGCCGCGACATGTGGCTCAAGCTGATGAAGGCGATTCATCTCTGCCTGCCGCGCAACCCGCCCAATGTGGAACGCCCTAAAGAGATCACCAAGCGCAATGAACTGAACATCGAGCGCGTGACGTGCGTTTACTACGACGATTTGGGCACCTGGTACACAGGCGTAAAAGACTTTGATTTGCCCCTGGCGCAACTGATCGGCGGCGATAGCAGTGCTACCGGCGGCGCCGCAGCGGCGGGTATTCCGGCAGCGCCTCCGGGTGCAGCAGCGCCTCCGGGTGCAGCAGCGCCTCTGGGTGTGCCGGCAGCACAACCGGGTGCTCAGGCCGCGCAGCCAGCCGCTCCGGTCGCACAACCAGGCACTCCAGCCGCGCAACCAGGTGCTCCAGCCGCGCAACCAGGTGCCCCGCCAGGACCGCAACCGGGTACTCCGGAAACACCGCCGGGCGCTGCTGGTGCCGCGCCTGCTGCCGCACCCGCGGAGCCTCCTAAAGGCCCGGGGTATGTCTTCGAAGTGCGCGGCTATCATTATCACAATCCGACAGGGAGGGGCCGCGACTTTGGCCAGGCGTTCGTTGCCCGGACCTTGCTCAAGAATCTGATGCTCGATGAAGTCGTCATACCGCAAGGGGAGCGATGGCCTGGTGGTCCGGCGACATTTCCCTTGAAGAAGCTGGGTATTTCGCACGCCGTACTTATCAGCGATAAGAGCGTGGCCAAAAGCGTCGATTGGAATCACAAGCTGCTCGTCGATGACGTGGATGAAGAGCCCGAAAAGAAGCCGCCTACCGCGCGGCCCTCAGCGCAGGCCAGCGCGCCAATGGGGCAACCTGCGGGGCCCGGGGGTGATAACGGCAGTCAGTCGAAAAAGAAGCCGATTGACGCGCCGCGTTACGATTTTGTGGTGCAGTTTTGCTGGCAAGTTCCATCCCCGGATACGATGGTCGAATTGGCCGCCGTTTATCCCGGCGTTGTCGATCCAGCGAATGCAGCCGAGGGCGAACCGTCTGACGCCGCCGAGGGCGGTGGAGCACCCGCGGGGGCGCCGGCCCAGCCCCCTGGCCCTGACGCCGCGAAAAGTAACAGCGCCGCTGCCGCCGCCGGAAGCGACGGCGGCGGCATCCAAAACGGCGGTGCCAGCCCTCCGCCCGCCGCGGCGAATGGCTCACCGCCGGGCCCGAATGCGGCGGCCGGCGCCGGTAACGCACCATAACGAGTAAATCAGCGAGGAAACCCACGATGGATCAGGCGAAAGTTTACCTGGCAGTCGCTAAAAAGCACCACTTCTGGATTCTCATTGCCATCGTCGTTGTTACGGCCTTGGTCGTTTGGTTCAAAGCCTCGAGCAGCCTGGCGACGAAATACGAAACCGACATGAAGACCATTGTCGGCGCTCAGGATTCCGTCCAAAAGGCGACCAATCCAGAGCCGGTTAATCCGCTCTTTACCGGCAAGGTCGACAAGCTCCACGATGGCCTTAAGAGCTCGGTGTTCGAGGCCTGGAAGAAGCTTTACGAGCGGCAGGTGGTCTGGTTCCGCTGGCCCGATTTTTCCGACTACGACGCCAACCTCGATCTGGCAAAGCTCTCGCCCACGGAACCGATTCCTGATTTTGCCCGTGAAATCTACAACGAGAAGATCGTTCGCCAGGAGTGGAGCAACCTGTTTGAAAACGTTCACCTGCGCAAATTGAAGGTCAAGCAGCCGCCGACCGCCGGCGAGCCCGACCTGGAAGAAGAATCACGGGGTGTGGAATATGAGGGGCTCGTCGTCTGGTCGCCGGAAAAACGCGAGGCGATCGCCTCTCGCTACTTCGTGGTCAATGCCAGGCCATCGACCGTGCGTATTCGTCTGGCGCAGGAAGACTATTGGTTGTTCGAGTCGTTGATTGAGGTGATCAATACGGTGAATGCGGGCGCCAGCGATACGCTCAAGGCGCCGATCAAAGAAATTCAGGTCTTGGATGTCGCTCAATGGGCCATCGCGGCCTCGCAAGAAGACGGGGGCGGAATCTGGACCAAGGAGAGTAGCGGTGCCGCGGCGGGCGCCGGCAATTCGTCGATGGCCATGGGAGCGGCGTCCGCCATGCCGGGTGCCGGTGCCATGCCCGCCATGCCCGCCATGCCCGGCGGTGCCGCGGGCGCGGCAGGTGCTGCTGGCGCCGCGGGCGGGGCGGCGAGCTCGGCCGAGGATGACAACCTTTGGCTGGACAACCGCTATCTTGACGACAAAGGGCAGCCCTTGGCCGCCGGCGCGCCTCAGCCATTTGCCGAATTCAAGCAAGTGTTTGTCTATATGAAGCTGGTCATGGACCAGCGCCGCATTCCGGAGCTCGTGGCGGCCTGCGCCAATGCCCACTTGCCGATCGAGACGCGACAGATTCGAGTGCGCATGCTCAAGGGAGATAGCGGCAGCGGATTGTTCCCAGGCAGTCCAGGAGGCATGTACGGCGGCTCGCCGATGGCAGGCGGCCCAATGGGAGGCGGAATGGATCCCATGGGTATGGCGGGCGGTGCGGCCGGTATGATGGGAGCTGATCCGGGCGCGGCAGGTGGCTACACGCCCCCACCTACCTATCCGGGCGCAGGTGGCTATTCAGGCCCCGGTGGATTTAATGCCGCTGGTGGCTTTGGTGGCGCTGGTTTCGGAGCAGGCGGTTCGATTGGTCAGGAGGGCGGAGTTGAAACCACCATCTACGACTGGCTGGTCGAGCTGAGCGGCGTCATTTATCTCTATAATCCAGCCGATGTGGCGCAGTTGGGAACAGGCGCCGTTGGAGCGCCCGAAAAACGTTCCTTCGGTGTTCCTACCAAACCAGTGCATCCGCCGCGCGGTTCTTCGAGCGGTAGCGGCGGCTATGGCGGCGCCTATATGCCGGTGGGGTCAGGTTGATACTAAGGCGAGTTTACGAACCAATCAGCGGTAGCGCGTAGAAAACAGGAGCCAATGTATGAAGGCAAAGCTCGATTCGGCACAGGTCAAATCCTTCTTGCTGCACCATGTAGAAAAACTTGTCTTTGGGGGCTTTGTCGTCGCCTTTCTGCTGATCTGCTGGTCAGCCTTCAAGCTGAAGCCTTATGACAAGACCCCCGACGAACTAAAGAAGATCGCGGGCGACGTCGGGCAACAAGTTGAGGCCAAGACCCCGCCGGAAAAGTTCGAAGACCTGCCAAGTGTGCCCAACTTCAACAATCTTGGCGCGGTGGGGCCGGCGCCTGTCGATCCGCGGTTCTACGCCGTTGCCTCCTTGAACCTGCCGTACGAGGAACGACACGAGTTACGTAAAGAACCGAAATTCTTCGCACTACTCGAGTTGAATAGTTATTGCGGCTACGGGGGCATCGCCATTGGCGAATCGGGGCAAGTTGCCCGATCGGCCAATTTCGGCAGCGGCGCCGGCGACATGATGATGCCAGGCATGGGCGGATACATGCCTCCGCCCGGCGACATGATGCCGCCCGGGGGCATGATGTCGTCCGGCATGGAGAACTACCAGCCGCCCGGCTATGGTGGCGGTCCGATGGGTGGTGGCCCGATGGGAGGCGGCGCGATGGCTGGTGGTCAGATGGGCGCCGGCTACGATCCGAGTGCGGCCGGCGGCATGCCAGGTTATGGCAATCAGCGGCGAAGGAAGTCAGCGAAAGAGATTCGCATGGAGAAAGAAGCTGCCCGAAAGGCGGAAGCCGCCGCGAAAGCGGCCGCTCGACGAGCCAAGCCCAGGCCCGTCAGCAGCGAAAAGATCGTACTTACCCAACCCCCGGCCGGCTCACACGTCGAAGGCCGCTATTGGGTTTGCCTCGTGGGCGCCATTCCCTATTGGAAGCAGCTTAACGAGTACCAGTCCACCTTTCGCGACGCGCGCGGTTTTGACGTCAAGCGCGACTACCCGCGCTATGTGCTGCCGCGAATTGAACGTGCGGAGGTGAACGGCAACAAAGCCGGAGATTGGGAAGAGCTGGACGTCGAAGAAGCGGTCGAAGATTTCGAAAAATGGGCCGCCGAGTACCCGGAGATTGTCGATAAGCAATTCATTCTTCCAGGTCTTACAGAGCCGCTGCCGCCGCTGATATTTGCCAACCACGATAAAGAGAAGGTCACGCATCCACTAACCAAAGTCGTCGAGCAAAAGCCGGTCGTGGTTGAAGAGGAGAGCGAGGCTGAGAAAGCACGTAAGCGACGGCTGCGGGGATTCGGCGGTGGCAGCAACGCCGGGCAGTCGAATATGCCTGGCGCCATGCCGGGCTATGGCGGCGCCGGCAATATGTATGCAGGTATGCAAGGGCCAGGCGGCACCGGTGCGCCCTTGGTCGAACATCGTTTGTTCCGCTTCTTTGATTTTGGCGTCAAGGCGGGCAAAACGTATCGGTACCGTGTGAAGCTGGTGTTGAAGAACCCGAACGGCGGCGTGCCGCCCCGATTTCTGGAAAACCGCGACCTTACTAAAGGCGATACCCGTGAGGCCAACTGGTCGGAACCATCGCCGCAGGTCACGGTCATCGCCGGCAACCGCTTGCTGGCCGGGACCGTTTCTCCCGGCCGCGGTGATCCGACGGGCCACGTCTTGGCCAAGCTGTTCGATGCCGAACTGGCGGCCGAGATTCGCCGGATGTTTGATATCAGCCGCGGTTCCGTGCTCAACGAGTTGGAAGCCAAGGTCGGCCTGGCCGAAGGAGACAACGCTAAAACCCGGGCCGCCACGCTCGATTTCCTGACCGATGCCGTCGTGCTCGACATGTTCGGCGGCGATAAGATTCCCGGCGCACGCGCCAAGGATGTGCGCGCCGAGCAGCCCAAGATTCCCGGCCACTTTCTCGTGCTCGACAACGACGGCGACTTGCGAACGCTCGTGCAGTCGACCGATGCCGGCATGTTCGAAACCGAGGCCGAAGAAGCCGAGCGGCAAAGCGCGTCGCCCGAAAACGCCGATCGCCCCGGCATGGACAATGCCGGCTCGCCGAACCCCGGCTTCCTCGATTTCAACAGTATCGAGGATACCCGCAAGCCGAAAGGCCGTCGTTAACCGTCGCTTTTATGTGGCCTGACGCCGAAAAAACGCAGGAGCTGCTGGCCCAGGCCCGTGCGGGCGATCGCGAGGCAATTGGTGAATTGCTCGACAAGCACCGCGACGCTCTGCGGAGAATGGTGGCTCTACGGATGGACCGCGTGCTCCAGCAGCGCGTCGACGCCAGTGATATTGTGCAAGACGCGCTGATTGAGGCCAATCGGCGTTTGCAAGACTACCTCGACGATCCGCGGCTTCCGTTCCGTCTCTGGCTGCACCAGATTGCGCGCGACCGACTGATTGACGCGCACCGCCGCCACCGCGTTGCCGCGCGCCGCAGTCTCGATCGCGAACAGCCGCTGGCTGCCCGCGCCACGTTCGACCACTCGACGATCGACCTGGCCGCCCAGCTCTGCGACCGCGAGCTGACGCCGGCGGCCGCCGCCACTCGGCATGAGATCGAGCGCCGCTTCCAGGCGGCCTTGGAAGAACTGGACGAGAAGGATCGCGAAGTCATCTTGCTGCGGCACTTCGAGCAGCTCTCGAACCAAGAAACGGCCCAAGCGCTCGGCCTATCGGAGCCCGCCGCGATCCGAAACTCGTTCGCACGCCGCGAGGTGGACCTGGTATTCCTGTCCGGGCCGCGCGTGCCCGATCGGCTCGCGGCCCTCGTACCCGCAGGTGTGCAGCCGCTGTTCTCGCTCGGCGCTTTCGACGCCGAGGGCAAGCCTGGGCGAGATCCCCTGTTTCCCGACCTGCCGCGGACCGCCGAACTTCTTGGCCGACAGCGCGGTGCGCCTCCCGCCGATCGGCTTTACGATGCCTACGCGGCGGCGGCGGCGGCGGCACGGCTCGATTTCGGCCTCATGCTGCCGCAGCTCACGCCAGCGTCGATGGTGGCGCTCTGGCGTCGCGCGGCCGCCCAGGCGGCAGGATCGCCCGAACTGCAGGCGGCGGCGGATGCTGCATCCGTTCGCCCACTGAGCGGCGCAGGCGCCACGGCGAGCACCGGCGCGGTTGCCGCCGACGCGGGAACCCTGCTCGACCTACGACACTGGCTGGCCACCCGATTCAATTGGCGGCCGGGCTGAGGCGCTTAACCGCTCGTATACGAATGTGACGGATATTGAGACGCATCGCCCGCGCCAGGACGGCGTCAGCAGAGGCCGTCCCATCATGCCGAACGATCTTGTGGTCCGTCCCACGCCACCGGTTGCCCCTGTCGCGGAGATGTCCGGGGTCAGAGACGCCACACCTGACGTCGCGCCGCCGCAAGCCGACACGGCCCGGCCCAACCCGTCGTTGCACCTCGACGGGGCGCTCGGGATGGTGATCATCGAGTTTCGCTCCGAATCCGGGGCGGTAACGACATCGATTCCAACGGAGCGGCAGCTTGAGGCCTACCGAATGTGGGAGCGGACCGGAAGCGACGGCGCGCCCCCTCCGGGCCGACCGGGGCACGCCGCCGCCCCGGCGTCGGTCGGCGATCGGCGCCACGCGGGGACGAAGCAACCATAACTCGCCCGCTGCTGTCGGCTGCCGTCGCGATGCGGGGGCAGCGTGGTTCATTCCCGCACTGTCTGCCTCTCGCACCAGTCGCGCCACGCTTGCCGCAGCGCCGCGCCGAGCGCACGACCGAATCGCGGCGCATCACAGAGCGGGCTTGCCCGCATTCGCGGCCGCAGCGTGGCCCGCAGTTCGGCGAGCCTGCCGAGATCAGCCGCTTTCAAAGCCGCAAGCGCGACATATTCATCGACATCGGCCGCGACCCAGTCGGCGAGCCCGACGTTGCACATATGGCTCGTGCTATGGCGCGAGGCGAAGGTCTCGCCCGGCAGGGTGAGCGTGGGAACGCCCATCCACAGCGCCTCGCAGGTCGTGAGCCCGCCGGAATACGGGAAGGGATCGAGCACCAGATCGACCCGGTTGTACTGCGCGAGGAATTGCCTGTGGCCGGAGGCTCCCTGCAGCTCGATACGCGAGGCCTCGATGCCGTGCTCGGCGAACGCCGCGTAGACGCGGTCGCACGTGTCCGGGTCGGCGAACTGGTGGGTCTTCAGCACCAGCCGCGCGGTCGGCAGGTCGCGCAGGATGCGGCCCCATGTGGCGATCACCGACGGCGTGATCTTGGCGAGATTGTTGAAGCAGCCGAAGGTCACGAAGCCGTTGGCCGAGGCCGGCAAGGGCGCCACGTCCGGTGCATGGGCGGGTGGGCTATAGCAGACATAGCCGTCGGGCAGTCGCAGCAGCCGTTCGTCGTAGAAGCGCTCGAAGCCCGTCGGGGTCTCCCACCGGTCGGTCAGGAACCAGTCCATCTCGGGCAGGCCGGTGCCGTGATTCTGCATACCGACCCATTTCACTTGCACAGGCGCGAGCCGGAACGCGCACGCCGACATCCGCCCTGCCTCGCCGTAGCCGCCGAGATCGATCAGCACGTCGATCGACCGCTCGCGCGCGAAGGCAGCAAGGGCCGGGTCGTCGAGCCCGCCCACCTCGTGCCAACCCGACGCGAGCGCGCGGAAGCGTCGCGCCAGCGGATCGTCCGCGCCGTCCTGCACGAGGCAGACGATTTCGCAGCCCGCCGGGTCGAGCGCCTCGAAGCCGGCAACCGTGAGCCACCCCACCGGATGCGTCTTGAGCGAGCCCGATAACAAGCCGACCCGCAGGCGGCGGTCCGGAGCGGGGTTGCAGGTCCAGGATGGGACCGGCGCGCGCGGCAGGCGGCGGGCGCATTCCCGCGACGCGGCGAGCAGCTCGTCGCCACCAATTCCCGCGCGATAGGGCAGCGCATTGCACAGCGTACGCCAGGGCAACACGGCGGTGGGTGCCAACGCGACCGCCTCCTCGGCAAGGCGCACGGCCTCGCTCTGCTCGCCGAGCGCGACGGTCGCGTTGGCGAGGTTGCAGAGCACGATGGGCTCCCGCCCATTCGTCTCGATAAGCTCGCTTAGCAGCCGCCTTGCCTCGGCGTAGCGCTGCATTCGGATCAGCATCACCGCGCGGTCGTTGCGTGGCTGCGGGTTGTTCGGATCGAGCTCGATCGCTCGCGCCAACGCGGCCTCGGCTTCCCGCGGGCGGCTCAGCGCGGCCAGCACACGACCGAGCAGGACGGCGGGCGCAACCGCCTCGGGGTCGAGCGCGGCGGCCGCTTCCAGGATGTCGGCGGCCTCGTCACGGCGCCCGAGCCGATCCAGCAGCAGCCCCCTCACGCAGAGCAATGCGATGTTCGTCGGATCCTGCCAGCTCGCCAGCTCCGCCCGCGCCAGCTCGGCCTCGCCGGTACCCGCCGCCAGCGCGGCCTCAGCCCTGTGCAGGGCGTAGTCCACTTCGAGGGGCGCCAGACGCTGAGCCTCGGCGAACGCCGTCTCCGCGGTCGCCCACTCGCCCGTCATCAGCAGCGAGACACCCAGCGCGTCCCACACATCCGCCTGGCCCGGCACAATGCCGCAGCAACGGATGAGGAGCGGTTGCGCCCGTGCCGGCTCGCCGCGTTGCATGTACAGCGCGCCAAGGCCGAGCAGCGCCTCCGGCCGCCCCGGATTGATTTCCAGCACCGCCTCGTAGGCCGCCTCGGCCGCCGCCGCGTCGCCATCCTCCCGCAGCGCCTGTGCGAGACGCAGCGACGGCTCGTCCCAGCCGGGAAATAGCCCGGCCAATTCGCGCAACGCGACACGGCCAGCCGCGCTGTCGCCGTCGCGCCGCAACGCGACCGCACGTCTCAGCAGCGCCACCGGTGCATCGTCGTCCGCGCTTCCGTCCGGCCTTGCCGGCGCCAGCGCCTCAGTGGTCATCGCGGACGGGCGAGCACGACGAGCAAGCCGGGCACCGGCGCGCCGGCCTCGCGGCGCAACGTCTCGCGGTCGAGCGCGCGGACCTCGAGGCCCGCCGAATGGGCAGTTGCCTCGACGTAATGAGCGTCATGCGCATAGCGGCCTTGCCGTCCCAGACGCCAGCCAGCGTGCGGCTCCGGGTCGCCGCCGGATGCGGGCTCGCGCTCCTCGAGCGAGAGCACGAACAGACCGCCGGGGAGCAGCCGGTCATGCACGCGGGCGAACGCGGCATCAAGGGCGCCGAAATAGCAGAATACGTCTCCGGCGAGGATGACCGGCCAGAGCCGCTGCTCAGCCGCAAGCGCCGCCATCAGGTCGGCTTCGTGCAGCTCGGCGTAGAATTGCTTGGCGGCAGCCTCGGCCAGCATCCGGGCCGAGAGGTCCACGCCCACCCAGGGACCGAGCGGCAAATCGCAACTCGCGACGGCCAGCAGCCCCGTGCCGCAGCCGAGATCCAGCACGGCGGGGAGCGTCTCCTCCGGCCCGGCAACCGGAAGATGATGCGCGAGGGCGGCGCGAATGAGCCCCGGCACGCGGTAGCCGAGCGCCACCAGATGCGCCTCGAATCGCGGGGCGTAGCCATCGAACACGGCGCGGACATACGGCTCCGGCGCACGGTCTCCGGAGGGCAAGGCGCCGGACGAGGCGACCATGTGACGCACGTACACGTCGTCGGGTCCGAGCTTCAGGGCCTCGCGGTAGGCGACAGCGGCCTCGTCGTGACGGCCGAGGCTCGACAGCGCATGGCCCTGCAATCCCAGCACGCAGGCATCCACCACGCCGTCGCGACGCGCCGTCTCCGCCTGGGCAATGGCGCCGGTGAAGTCGCCGCGACGCACGCGCAGCAGGATCGCCGAATTCCGCAGCCCGACGACGCCGGGACAGAGCTCGATGCCCACGGCGATCGCTTCCTCCGCCCCGGCACGATCGCCATCGGCCTCGCACGCCTCGGCCAGGCCTTGGCGGAAGAACGGATTGGCCGGCGTCATCCGAACGGCCTCGGCAAGGCACGCGACAGCGTCAGTCGCTCGGCCAAGGCCGAGCAGCGCCATCCCGAGCAGCGCCTTGGCGTTGGGCCTGGCAGGGTCGAGTATCACGGCCTCGGCCGCGTCGGTCGCGGCGCCCGCGGGATCGTCCATCTGCAACCGCAGCTCTGCCCGAAGCGCGTGCAACGTGGGTTCCGACGGGCTGCCGGCGACGGCCGCGTCGAGTTCTTCCAAGGCCTCGAGTGTGCGCCCCTCCCGCATGGCGAGACGAACGGACAGGCAGCTCAGATCGGGCGAGGGAGGCGTCATCCGCCGGACGGCCGCGAGCAAGGGGCGGGCGGCACCGGTCCGGCCGGCATCGATCAGCGCGGCGACGCGGCGAATGAGCGCGTCCGGGTCGGCGAGACTTGGCAAAGCGTCCATGTTGGGGCTCCTTTTGAGCCGTTACGAAGGAATGGCGGGTTAAACGACGAGGCCCTGTGCTTGCACCGCGAGGCTCATGAGGTCGGGCGCGGTGGAGTTGCTCGAGGCTGAGCTGGCGGCCGCCACCAGGTAGCGCTGGGCGAATTTCTCGACGAAGCGGGGGTCCTGGAGCTGCGTGATGTCGAGCCGCGTGCTGATGGCCTTCTCCTGCGCGGGGAGGTCCTGAAACGCGATCTGCTGGGGAATGCCGAGAGCGGTGGTCACGACGCGACGCAGGACCGGGTCGCCCAAGATCTGATCGACCGAGGTGACGCTCGCGGCCTGTGCGCGAAAGGTGAGCGCGTCCGATAATCCTGGGGTGGCTGCGTCCAGCGACTGCCGCCACGTCACCTCCGCATAGGCGTTGGCCAGTGTGTCGAGAACCTGCGGATTCTGGATCACCGCCAGCCCGCGATTTGCAAAGTCGTAAGTCTGCGCGGTCGATTTCCACTGCGTGTTGCTGAGCTGGTTGGCCAGTGCGGCCGGGTCGCTGGTGTCGGACAGCAGCGCCTTCTTGACCAAGGCCGGATATTGCAGCTGGTCGCCCAGGCCATTCGCCGTCAGCAGGACCTTCATCACCGCCGGGTTGGCCAGCAGCGAGGCTGCGTCCTTCGCGTTGGCGACCCCGGCGCGGAAGGCCGCGACATCGCGCGCGACGGCGGGCTGGGCCGCCGTTGCGGCGACGCTCTTGGTCTCGTTCTGCTCGGCCGACAGCAAGGCCGTGACCGGGTTCTGGCCGGAGGAGGCGGTCGACTGCCCGGCGTAGCCATACAACGTGGCGAGCAGACTGCTGCCGCCCGTGGAGGTGGCGGAGCCAAACAGGGATGGCAGATAGCTGAGTGAGCCGCTCACGACGAGCCGCCGCTCAGGGCGCGCCGGACAGGCCGGCGGCGATGTTCTCGTTGACCGAGATCAGGAAGTCGAAGTCCGGCGCCGCACGATCCATCTCGCGCTGGACCGCGAGGCCGACCGAGACCATCGAGGCACGCAAATCCGCGGGCAGCGCGTTCGCCCCATCACGAAGCAAGTCGATCATCGCCATCCACAGGCGCCGGTTGTCCGCGACGGCCCGCACCCGCTCGACCACGCCCTGATCACGGGCCGTGCGCAGGGCGCCGTTGGCGCGGCGGAATACGTCCGCCTCCTGCTCGCGCAGGCTGCGATGGGAGGACGAGACCTCGTAGGCGCGTGCCGCGCGCGTCATGGTGTGCATGATAGGCTTTGCTCTCCATAGGAATTGGCCGGTGGCGCGGGCAGCGTCGTCCGGCCGAGTGCTGCGTCCTCGTGGCGGATGATCCGCCGGGCGAGCTTCAGCGCCTGATAGCAATCGTCCGCCTCGGCGTGGGCCAGCGCACGGTCGAGTATCTCGCGCGCGAGGGCCGAGGTGGTCGCCTCCTTGAAGGCCTCGACCAGGCCGCGGGCGGAACTCAATCCACGCTCGCGCTCCTCGTCGGTGCCGATATAGGCCGCCTGCAACGCGAAATAGATGCGCCGCGCCGGGCTGTCCGCCTGATCCGGCGGCATGATCTGCTTGCCGAAGAGAAATCGTGCCTTGGCGGTGAGTTCGATGCGGGATTTGGTGCGAAAGCGGATGGGCGCGCCATTGACGATCATCATCTCGCCTTGGCGCAGCTCTAAGACCAAGTTCGACATGCGCCTGTTCCTGTTCCTCCGCGCAAACGAATGTCTCGCTTGCGGTTTCGCCGGCAAGCCGGCCGTGTGTCAGCTCCGGGAGGCGGGCATCCCGCCCGCCTCCGGGACGCCGGCTACTTGAACAGGCTGAGCAGGCTCTGCGGCGCCTGGTTGGCGATCGACAGCGACTGGGTGCCGAGCTGCTGGCGGATCTGCAGCGACTGCATCTGCGCCGATTCCTTCGCCAAATCCGCGTCGATCAGCGATCCGAGCCCGGAGTTGAGCGCGTCGATCTTGTCGTTGTTGTAGCTGACCTGGCTATCCACGTAGTTCGAGGCGGCGCCGTAGGCGTTGAGCTGCGTGCTGACCTTGT
>JAICLL010000116.1 GCA_025927475.1 Pirellulales bacterium | reverse complement strand
TTTTTTTGTGTCCGTACGGTTCCAGCGAGGCTTTGCGTTTTTTGTTTGTGGCGAGCCTTTAACCTGGTTTTTTGGGTAATCTCCCGCGGGGTTTTTTTGGGTGGGGTGGGGGGGGCCTTTGCCCTGCCAGCCTTTTAATCGCTCTGGCCGGCCCGCTTGTGGGCCGCCGAACCCGGGGCGCCGCTGGCGACCACGACCAGCGGCGCGCCGCTGCGCACCGCGTTTGTCTTCTTCCCCAACGGGGCGATTCCCGACGCCTGGTGGCCACAAGGCGAAGCGGCGCAATTTGAATGGAGCCGCACGCTCCAACCGCTCGAACCCTTCAAAAACTTTGTGCAGGTGCTCGGCGGACTCGACCACCGCAATGCCGAGCCGGGACCCGACGGCGCGGGCGACCACGCCCGTGGCGGTGGAACGTTTCTGACGGGCGTGCGCTTGAAGAAGAGCGCCACCGATATCCGAGCCGGCATTTCCATCGACCAGGCGCTGGCCCGCGAAGTGGGCCACCTCACTCGCTTGTCGTCGCTCGAGCTGACGTGCGACGCCGTGCGCAAATCGGGCGCGTGCGATTCGGGCTATGCCTGTGCCTATCAGTTCAATTTGTCGTGGAGCTCTCCGACCACGCCCATGACGCCCGAGGCCAATCCGCGGCTGGCCTTCGAGCGACTGTTTGGCGAGGGACCGCCGGGCGAGCGGAAGAACAACTTGCTTCGCCGCCGGCAAGAGCAGCGCTCGGTACTCGACTTTGTCCGCGAAGACGCCAAGGCCATGCAGCGGCGGCTCGGCGCACGCGACAACGACAAGCTCGATCAATACCTCACGGGCATCCGCGAGATCGAAACTCGCATCGCCAAGGCCGAGGCCTTCAGCGATAGCCCCGATCCCGGCATTGACGCCCCGAGCGGAGTGCCCGCCGACTATGCCGAGTACGTGCGGCTGATGTACGACCTGTTGCTGCTGGCGTTCCAAAGCGACTCGACACGCGTCGGCACGTTGCTGCTGGCCCACGATGGCAGCAATCGCTCGTTCGAAGACATCGGCATTTCCGAGGGGCATCACGATCTGACTCACCATCAGAACCGCGCCGAGTGGATTGCGAAGGTGAGCGACATCGACCTGTGGTATGCACGGCAGTTTGCGGGCTTTCTCGATCGGCTCAAGAAGACGGTAGACGTCGATGGCAATTCGCTGCTGCACAATTCGATGATCGTCTACGGAGGCGGTAATGCCGACGCCAACCGGCACACGCACAGCAACCTGCCGATCGTGTTGGCCGGGGCCGGCGGCGGAACACTCAAGACGGGCCGTTACCTCAAGCACGGCGGCCAGCCGGTCACCAACCTGTTCTTGAGCCTCGCCGACCGCTGCGGGCTGACGTCGCTGGAAAGCTTTGGCGATTCGACCGGCCGGCTCGAGGACATCTAGCGCGGTTCACCCGCCTGCCAAGGCGCCGATAATGTAAAACGGCTCTTGCCCCGAAGCGACCGCGTCGGGCAACGGCGCGTCGGCGGGCTCGTTCGATAAATCCTCCAGGCAAGCAAAAAACCGCAAGAACGGCCGCCGCTGCCGCGTAACGTGGTCGCGAATCGTTCCGCGCAACATTGGATAGCGTGCCTCCAATGCGTCGAGCACCGTTGCCCGTGTCATGGGTGCGGCCACGTCGAGGGTGATCTCGGCGCCCACTCCGGCCAGCGTGCGCAGGTGATAGGGCAGCACTACGCGAATCATGCCAGCGTTTGTACCTCGACCGAAACGACTGGCGGTAAATCGCGCACAATCGCTTGCCAGTGATCGCCCGCATCCGACGAGCCATACACCTGCCCACCGGTCGTGCCAAAGTACACGCCGCACGAATCGAGCGAATCGACGGCCATCGCGTCGCGCAAAACGTTCACATAGCAGTCGCGGTCGGGCAAGCCCTGAGACAGCGGCTCCCACTCGTTGCCGCCGCTGCGGCTGCGGTAGACGCGCAACTTGCCGTCGGGCGGATAATGCTCCGAGTCGCTCTTGATAGGCACCACATAGATCGTCTCCGGCTCGTGAGCGTGAACGTCGATCGCAAAGCCAAAATCGGTAGGCAGGTTGCCGCTGACCTCGTGCCAGGAGTCGCCGGCGTCATCGCTGCGCAAAACGTCCCAATGCTTCTGCATGAAGAGCACGTTGGGCCGCGACCGGTGCAACGCGATGCGATGAACGCAGTGACCGACTTCGGCGTCGGGGTCGGGCAGCACGTACTGCGACTTCAGCCCCTTGTTGATGGGCCGCCAGTTTTCGCCGCCATCATCGGTGCGGAAGGCGCCTGCCGCCGAGATGGCGATGAACATCCGCCGCGGCTCGCTCGGGTCGAGCAAGATGGTGTGCAGGCACATGCCGCCCGCCCCCGGTTGCCAGAACTTTCCCGAGCCGTGGCGGCGCAGGCCGGCCAGCTCTTGCCAGGTCGCGCCGCCGTCGGTCGTGCGGAACAGGGCGGCGTCTTCGGCGCCGGCGTACACGGTGTCCGGGTCGGCCAGAGATGGCTCGAGGTGCCAGACGCGCTTGAATTCCCAGGGATGCGGCGTGCCGTCGTACCACAGGTGCGTGCCGGTATCGCCGTCATAGACAAACTGGTTTCCCACCGGCGTCCAGGTTTTTCCGCCGTCGTCCGAGCGTTGAATCAGTTGCCCGAACCAACCGCTCGATTGCGAGCAATAAATCCGATTCGGATCGGCGGGCGAGCCCTTAACATGGTAGATTTCCCAGCCGCCAAAATGCGGGCCATCGACGTTCCATCGCTGCCGTTTGCCGTCCGAGGTGAGGATAAAGGCGCCTTTGCGCGTACCGACGAGTAGGCGGACCTGGGTCATGGACACAGTTCGGGTTTAGGGTTGGGGCCTCGAGCGGTTAGCTCTGGATATAGCTCTTCAGATAGTGGTTTTCCATCGCCACTTCGTCGTGGTGGGCTTTCACCACGTCGCCGATGGAAATGATGCCCACCAGTTGATCGCCTTCCAAGATCGGCAAATGGCGGCAGCGGCGCTCGGTCATCAGCCCCATCGTGTCTTCGATCGAATCCGCGGGGGTGCCGGTGATGACATCGCGGGTCATGGCGTCGGTCACCTTCAGTTCGGTCAATGAGCCGCGCCGCGCGGCGCACGTCCGCAGAATGTCGCGTTCGGTGATGATGCCGGCGATCGTTCCGTGCCCGCCGCCTGGGGCGGGCTGGCAGACGACCAGCGAACCGCAGTTGCGCTCGATGAGTTTTTGCACGACGTCGTCGAGCGTGGCGTCGGGATGGATGGTGTGGACCGCCGAGCCTTTCACGCGCAGAATGGCTTGCAGATTCATGGCTGTTTCCTTGTTTGAAGCTTGGTTGGTTCTGAGTGACCGCGGGACGAAGAAATGACGGCGCTCACCAACTTCTCTGCCTGAACCGATCGCAGGTTTTTAGTGTAAGGGCTGCGTCGTCCGCCGTCAAAGAGGTTTTTCAAGGGCATTTCGCGAGACGGCTTTCTTACTGGCCATTGGGGCAGTACATTAGAGGGCGGTTCAAGGATCCTCTTCGTCTCAAGGATTGGCGACAGGCTTCATGTCCACCAGGAAACTCCAGCAAAAACCCTCGCATCGTTCGACACAGAACAGCCGTCAGGAAGTCGAGCGATTGATCGAGAAGCGCAAGATCAAAGACGCTTTCAAGCATGCCAAGTTATGCTTTCATCGTGAGGCTAGCGCGGAGCACCGCCGTCTGTTGGAACGGGTCTATCTGTTGCGCATCGAAGAGTTGCTGCGCGGCAATATGCCGGCCGCCGCCGCCGAGATCGCGCGGCACTTTCTCGACTTTGGCGTGACCGATGCCGAATTGTTCGGTCCGTTGGCCGCCGTACTGACACAGCTTGGCATGGTGAGCGAGTCGGTCGCTTTTCAGAAGCGCCTTCAATCGCCCGCGGAGCAAGCCAGTCTGGCAGTGTCGCTGGCCGACCGGGCGGTGCTGCACCCCGAGCAAATCCCGGCTTCCATGCCCGACTTGCTCGACGGCGCACGGCAGATCCGCTCGGCCCTGGCGGCCCTGGACGCGGACAACGAAGCGCTGGCGGCGGAGTTGCTGCACGATGTGCCGCGTCAGTCTCCCTGGGCTGACTGGCGTTATTTCGCGCGGGGCCTGGCGGCATTTCGTGGCCGCGACTGGCAGCGGGCGTGCGCGAATTGGGACCGGCTGGCGCCGGATAGGCCCGCGCGCCGCATCGCCGAGATGTTGCGCAGCCTGTTGCCTTCGCCAGCGGGGCAACCCTCTCAGAACTCTACGCGCGACCTCTCGCGGCTCGAAACGGCGGTTTTTGGCGAGCCGATCTTAGGGCGGATCGAGCGCATACGGCGGCTCGTCGATACCAGCCATGCCAGCGCTGCCGATTGGCAAGATGCCCAGCCGCACATCGAGGCGCTGCGGCGCGGCCTGGGCCGCATCGATCCTCGCTTGGCGCAACGGCTTACCGAAATCCTGCTGCCGGCCGTTTTCGAGCTCAATTCGCGGCAGCGGCAACGCTCGGGCGAGCGCCTGATTGACGGTTTCACACAAGTGGCCGAGCCGCTCTGGATTGATCCGCAGTGGAGCCGGTTGAAGGCCATGATCTGGGAGCGGATGGGCGACGCACTGGACGCGGCGGATTGCTGGGAAGAGTACGCCGGCAGCCTCGATGGGCACGAGAAGCTAACCGCCGACGAGCGGCGCAGCATTCAAGCGCAAGTCTTGCTGCACACGGGCAATCTGCTGGCAAGGGAAGCGGAAGGTGGCGACGTTTTTGGTTCCAGGCGTTCGGACGACGAGCTGCAGTTGTATCGCGCGCGTATCATGGCGGTGCTCGAGCGGAGCGTGCGGCTCGACCCCGCGCAGCGCGCCGCTCATGCGCGGCGAATCGAACTGTACGACGAGTGGGACCAGCCCGATTTAATGGCAGCGGCCGCCCGCGAGTTGCTCCAAGCGTTTCCCGACGATGTCGCGGCGCTGGGCCGATTGATCGACTATCACCGCAAGCGTGATGAGGCCGGCGCCGCGCTCGAGTACGTCCTGCATGCGCGGCGCGTCAAGCCGCTGGATGCCACGTTGGTGGGCGAAGAGTGCTGGGCGCGTTTGGCCTTGGCGCGGCGGATGGCGATCGAGGGCCAATGGGAAGCAGGACGCGCCGAATTCACGCGGGTCCGGGCACTCGACCACGAGTTCGCCCGCGGGTTTCGCGTCGCGGCACGGCAGGCGGTGTTTGAACTTAAAGCGGGCGATGCTCAGCGCGCGGGAGCTTTCATCGAAGAGGCCCAAGCGCTCGCCCCCGATCCGACCGGCCTTTGGCTGGCCCTGTCGATTGAGGCCACGCGCTATGCGCTTCCCGCCGCGCGGCGACGCGAATTTCAGCGGGAGTTTCAGGCGGCGTTGAAAAAGAAGACGTCGGGCAAGGCGGCCGCGCTGCTCGCCGAGATCCTGGTGGCATACCTCGGCGCGGAGGTCGAATACGAGGGCCGCGACGATCACGTCGAGGCGGTGGTTTCCTACATCGAGCGCAGTTCGCGCGCCAAGTACAGCGAGGCCGAGTTGCTTGCGGCCTGCTGGTTTTTGCAGGGACTTCCGGCAGCGCGGGACCTGTTCGAGCGGTTTGTGCGGCGCGGGCGGAAGGCTTTCCCGGAATCGCCCGAATTTCTCTGCCTGGCCGCCGAGGTGGAAATGGCCAAGGGGCCGATGCGCGCCAATCTGCGCCAGTTGCGCAAGTTGCTCGACCAGGCTTCGCAGCGGATCGACGCGATGGCATCGAACGATCCGAAACGGGTCGCATCGCTCAAAAGCCTCGTGCTGAAAATGGACGACATGGTCCGTGCCGCGGCTGATGTGCGGGAGAACATGCCCGTCTTTTCGACCGACATGCTCGATGAGTTGCTTCGTTTTCTGCCCGACGACCTGGAGATGTTCGGCGATGATGACGATTCGGACGACGATGGCTTTGGCTTCTCTTCAGCGCCGGGCGCTCGCTTGCCGCGTCCGCGAGGCTAATGTTCTTGACACGAGGTGAAACGTGGCCGATCCCTATGAGGTGCTCGCGGTGTCTGCACGAGCCTCCGAGGCGGAGATTCGAGAGCGATATCTGCAATTGGTGCGTGAATTTCCGCCGGACCGCGCTCCAGAGCGGTTTGCGGAAATCCGCGCCGCCTTCGACGAACTGCGCGATCCCAAACGCCGTTTGGCAAAACAGGTTTTCTCGCTGGCCGCCGACGATTCGCTGGAGTCGTTGGCAGCCGATCTGCGCAGCCGGCTGCTGTCGGCGCGAGTGCCCAGCGACGCGTTGCTTGCCCTGGCAGATTCGCCATGACCGATGCCGCGCTGGATGACCCGTTTGACGATCAGCTTTTAGCGCGGTTCGGTCGGTGGTTGCGGGCGACGCGCTCCGCCGCCGAGCAGCTCGGCGCCGATGGAGGCGGCGAGGCGGCGATCGCGCACTCAGGCGAGCCGGGCCAGTTCGGCCTCTACCGTTTGGTCGAAGAGTTCACCGCGCTGCGGCACGAGGTGAAGCTTCAGACGAAAAGCGCCCGGGCCGCGGACGCCAGCAGCGAACAGCTCGTCGCGGCGTTGAAACAAGCCATCGAGGCCTTGCGCACCGTCGAGCCGCGTGAGGCGCAAGCGGCCTGGGCGGCCGGCAAAAGCTTCGCTTTGGCGCTGACCGATTTAGACGAGGCGCTCGATCGTGGACGACGGCAGACCGAACAGGCCGCGGCCGCGCTCATTGATGGGCCGCGCGATGAGCTGCTGGCACGGCTCGATGAGTTCCACCGCCGGTCGTGGTGGCGTAGGCTTTGCCACGGGGGCTATTTCCGCGAGCTGCGCGGGCTGGTCGAGCGCGAGCAGCAACGCCCGCCGCGCGCCGCCTTGCTCGAGGCCCTGGTCGATGGTTATCGGCTGATTCAAAAACGGTTGGTGCAAACATTGGCGGCCGAAGAAATTGTGCGAATTCCCACCGACAGCCGTCCGGTTGATCCCCAGCAGATGGTCGTGGTCGAGGTGGTCGACGTTGACGACCGCCCCGCCGGTCTGGTGTACGATGAACTTCGACGCGGCTACACTTGGAAGGGCCGCATTCTTCGCTATGCTGAGGTGCGCGCCACGCGTCGCGCGCCGGTAAACGATGACATTGATAACTGAGGTATTCGCATGGAAGTCATTCTTGGCATCGACCTGGGAACCACCAATAGCGAGGTGGCCGTCGTTCAGGGAGGCCGACCCATTTTGTTGTCGGACGACGGCGATCCCATCGTGCCGTCGGTGGTGGGCCTCGACCCCGCGGGCCGCTTGCTCGTGGGTCGCGCGGCCCGCAATCAGTTCGTGATGTCGCCCGAGCGAACCGTACGCTCGATCAAGCGCAAAATGGGGCAGGACGTCACGGTGCCTCTGGGCGACCAGTCGTTTACGCCGCAGGAGATTTCGGCCATTGTGCTTCGGGCGCTCAAGGAGCGCGCGGAGAAGGCGCTGGGGCGGCCGGCCGCCAAAGCGGTGATTACCGTGCCCGCCTTTTTCAACGAATCGCAGCGCGAGGCCACGCGCGAGGCCGGCGAGCTGGCGGGCTTGGAGGTGGTGCGAATCATCAACGAGCCGACCGCCGCCGTGCTTACCTACGATCCGCATCCGCCCGAAATGGAGCGGCTGCTGGTTTACGACCTCGGGGGCGGCACGTTCGACGTCTCGATCGCTCAAGTCGAACAAGGTGTGGTCGAGATCCTGTCGAGCCACGGCGACACGAGCCTGGGGGGAGACGATTTCGATCAACTCTTGTTCGACCTGGTCAGTTCTCGGTTCGAGACAGAGCACGGCATCGACCTACGCGGGTCGTTGGTCGCGCGGTCGCGGCTCTTCTCCGCCGTCGAGGAAGCCAAGAAACGGCTCTCGTCCGAGCCGGTTACCGTCATCGAAGAGGCCTTTATTGCTGAGAAAGACGGCATGCCAGTCAATCTCAGCATGGAGATCACTCGCGAGGAGTATGAACGGCTGATCGAACCGCTGCTGACCAGAACGCTGAAATGCCTGGACGACGCGATGGAAGACGCCCATTTGCAGGCGCAACAGATCGACAAAGTGTTGTTGGTGGGCGGGGCGACGCGCACGCCGCTGGTCCATCGGCTGCTGGGCTCGCGGCTGGGCCGACCCGTGCATTCCGAAATCGAACCCGATCTGGCGGTGGCTATGGGTGCGGCGGTGCAGGCGGGTCTGATTGCCGGCATCGAGGTCGGCGCGGTGCTGGTGGATATTACGCCCTACACGTTAGGCATCGAGGTGTTGGGCGTGCAGGCGGGTTTTGAGTCGGAGTATTGCTTTTCGCCGATTATCGAGCGCAACACGCCGCTGCCCGCCACGCGGACCGAGATCTATTCGACCACCGCTGACTATCAGAAAGAGGCCCGCATTCGGATCTTTCAAGGCGAAGGCGAAGACACGCGGCTCAATGCGCTGGTGGGCGAATTCATCATTCAAGGCCTGGCCGATGTGCCGGCCCCGAACCAGGTTTTGGTGCGATTCGATCTGGATTTGAACGGTATCTTGCGCGTCACGGCCACGGAGCGGGCAACGGGGCTGGTGCGTCAGGTAGTGATCGACAACATGATGGAACGGTTTCGCAAACGGATGCACGCCGGCGCCCTGGCCCGCATCGAAAGCCTGTTTGACGAGTGGTCCGAACGAGGTGAATCGCAAGAGACGCCGGAAGGCACGGGGGAGGTTTTGGAGTCTGGCCCGATGGTCGGCGGCGGCCCGTCGCACCTCGCGGAAGACGATTCGGAGCTGCGCGACGCCATTCGGGAGGCGGACGCCCTGATCGGCAAGGCCGGCCGGGTCGAGTCGGGCGCCCATGCCGACGACGCCGCCGAGTTGCAGGGCCTGCTGGCCGATCTGCGGTCGGCAATGGCCCGCCGCTCGTTGGACGACATTCGCCGGATCTCCGCCGAAGTCGAGAACGTGGTGTTCTATCTGGAAGATCGTTGACGTGACCGATCTGGCGTCCGAAGTTTTACGTTGCCCCACCTGCGGCGCTTCGCAGGGCTGGTCGTCGGAGTGCCGTCGCTGCCGGTCTGATTTGCGTCTGTTGCAAGAAGCCGCGCAGCGATACCGGCACAGTCGAAGCCGCTGCCTGGCCGAGCTGCGCGCTGGCAGGCCGCGCGCCGCGCTGCTGCACGCGCGTGACTGCCTTTTCTTATCGTCCAGCGACGATGCCCGGCGACTTGAGGCAGTGTGCGCTTTGCGTGCCGGAGATTGGCCCGCCGCCGTGGCCGCGGCCCGGCTGATTCCGCAGCGTCCTGCTGCCGAATGACGGCATTGGGCGCCCGCGGATTGACGCCTAGGTGAGGGCCAACAAAACTGGCGAAGTTATTTTTCGTCCGCTCCTAAACCGCCTCGGGGCCGCGGATGACGTCGCTGACGCGAATGACTTTTTCGGCCGGAACCATCAAGATTTTGCCGTCGCCGATGTTCCCCTCCGGTCCGGTGCGGGCCACGTTCTGAATGCAATCGACCGTGCGCTCGACGAAGTCGTCGTTGACCATGATCTCCAGCTCGATCTTGCGCAGCAGGTTGGTCTTATATTCGTGGCCGCGGTACATCTCGGTGCGGCCGCGCTGCCGGCCATAGCCCTGGGCGTCGCAGACGGTCATTCGCGTCACGCCGATCTTCACCAAGGCCTCGCGCAGCGGCTCCAGCTTCGTGGGCTGGATGATGGCAATGATAAGCTTCATCCGATCAACTCATGTGCCATTGGCCAGGCGTGCGTCGAGCTGCTCTTCGAGCGGAACGGGCACCTTCCGCGTTTCAGGCAGAGCGTCCACGTCCAAGTGTTCCGCATGCCGAAGGAAATAGAGCCAACGGTCCAACGGCGTCGTCAATTGCACAACGGTTTTATTGAATCTCGATAACTCAAGAATATGCACCGCCATCTGATCCGTAAAGAGCGTGTGATGGCGGCGCTCGCGCAGCTCAAGGGTCAGGTGATCGTCGGTAAGCTCTCGAAAAAGCGGGGTATCGAGGAAGCCACACCGCAATGGTCCGTCTTAAGAGCTAGGGCTGCGAGAGGCTGAGCCGGGCGTCGAGCACCTTGCGAGCCAGGGCCGCGGTTTCCTCAAAATGCGCCCGTGTGTAGGTGTCGAGCTTCAACTCGGCGTTGTTCAAGACCTGCTTGAGCTTGCCCTCCAGGCCGGCCAGCTCGGCCGCGGCCACGGTGCGGCAATCCTCGGGCGCGCCGCTTTGGCCGAGAGCCACCCGGCTCAATCGCTTGAGATACCGCCGCTGCAAATCTCGCCGCAAGCTGCTCACCGCCGGCTTGCGGTTGGTATAGTCGCCCGGCTTGAGCTGCCCAGCTTCGGAAAACACCGCCGCCGTCAAACGCGACAGCAGCTCCGCGGTGGTCACGGTGTCCTGATCGGCAGGCACCTTCAATTCCGAATCGTGCATTCGCTCCAGCGTCAGGGGCGACAAAAGTTGCGACAAAATGCGGTCTTGCCACTCGCCGATTACCTCGTGGACGGCGTAATCGACGCGGTCGGGCATCTCGCTGCCCCAGTGATACCAACGCGTCGCCGCCAGCCGGTTGTACAGCTCGGGCGGAAAACTGAAGGGCTTGTCGGAGAGCACGTTTTCTTCGATCAACGTCAGTGCCTCGCGCTGCTTGGCGGCCGGCACAATCACAAATGGCGGACGACCGTTGGGGTCGGCCTTATGGTCGCGGTTGACCAGAATGCCGCCCACTTGTCGCGAGGCGTGAAACATCGCTTGCCCGTAGTTGCGCAACAAGACGCCAAACGCCTGCCGCGACCGCTGATAGCCGTCGCCGTCGGGCGTCGCACGGTCGATGACCGTCGACCACAAATCGCTGATCAGCTTGGCGCGCTGCCGTGCATATTCGACTGTGTCGCTGCCCATGTCGTAACGATTACTGAGCGGATCGGGGTCGATGCCGCGAGTGTCTTCATCGGTGGCAAAGGCCAACTGCGGCTCGGCGGCCCGCGACGCCAGCGTGCGCAGCTCGGCCACCTGCCCCTCGGTGCCGCCGGGCAGCGGCTTATAACCATATTCAATGGCCCACATGTCGTAGGGGCCGATGGTCGTCGAGAAATAATCGCCCTGCTTCATGCCTTTCGGCACGATATTCACCGGCGCGTAGTCCATCACCGAGCCGGTCAGCCCCGACTCTTTGGTCTTCTCGATTTCGTTCATCTCGGCCAGCGAAAGCACCGAGCTGGCTTTGAAGTTGTGCCGCAGGCCCAGCGTGTGGCCCACCTCGTGCATGACCACTTCTTTCAGCCCTTGCATGACCATCTTTTCTTGCTGCTGGGCCGAAAGTCCCGGCGCGTTGGCCAACAGTGCCGTAGCGCCCAGCGCCAGTTGGCTGCCCATACCTTGGTGCAAATCGCAGCGGCAGAGATAATGATGGCGCAGCGCCAGCGGCATTCGCTCCAACTCGGCATGATAGCTGGCCAGGTCGAGCGGCCCGCCGGTGGCGGCGGCGATCGTGGCCGGCGTGAACGTTTCATATTCGCGCCGCCAGAACTGAATAAAGTCGGCGTCGAAAATAATGTCGGCGTCCAGAATCTGGCCGGTCAACGGGTTTACGCGGCTGGGGCCCATGGCAAACCCACGGCCCGAGGTGATCCAGCGGAACGTGTTGTAGCGGACGTCTTCGGGGTCCCAGGTGTCTTTTTCTTGCTGCTGGATGACCTGGATGGCGTTGTAGAAGCCCGCCTTTTCAAACGCCTTGTTCCACTCCAAAATGCCGTCGCTGATGGGCTTGCGGTATTTGTAGGGAATCGTTTTTTCCAGATAGAAGGTGATCGGCTTCTTGGGCGTCGAAATCTCGGCGGTCGGATCGTCTTTTTGCAGATCCCAGCGGGTGATGTAGCGGACGAAGCGGTCTTCGTCGCTCTTTTTCGAGTAGTCTTTGATCGCCGTCAGAAAATAGCCCACGCGGTCGTCGGCCAGCCGCGGCTGATAGCCCGTTTGCGGCAACGCGCTGATCGAATAGTGAACGTTGATCGTGGCGCCGCGGCTGTCGGGCACCGTGTCCAGTTCCATCGTACCGCTCGAAGCATACGTGGCGGCCACTTCCAGCTCGATGTTCTCATCGAAACCCTTGGCCGAGTCCCACGACGACTTATTGCTGGCAAAGTAAAAGCCCGGCAGCATCCGCGCAATCTGGGGCAGGTCGCTCATGAATACCTGGTTCAGATCGACCACGGCCGCGCCCGAAGGGCTGGTGGTCAGAATGGGCAGGCTGAACAGCACGCTGTCGGTGTAGGCCAGCCGAACGGCTTTTTCTTCCGGGCTGCCCTTGGCGGCGCGGAACCGCACGTTGCGGCGCACAATCTGGATGCTTTCGTCGACTTTGCGAAACTGCCACAGCCAGTCATCGCCAAATCCCCAGCTCATGCCGGCCAGCACCATGCCCTCGCCGATGCCTCGCGAGATCGAGATCAGCACGATGAAATCGCGATTCAACTGGTGCGGGCCGATTTCGGCGTAAAGCTGGTTGTCTTTGCGATGCAGCTTGATCAGACCATCGACGGGTTTGAAATCGCGCAGCACGTCGGCGTAAGGCGGGTGCTTGGGACGCGCGGCCGGCGTCGACGCGGAAGAGGCTGAGCCTGCCGATTGCGTCGGGGCGGCACCTTCCGCTTTTTCGGCCGGGTCGGTTTTCTTCTCGGCCTGAGCTTCTTTCTTGGGATCGGCGGGCGTGTCGTCGGATCGGACAAGCGGGGCCGAAAGCGACAGCGATACCAAAGCAAGCAGGCCTGCCCAGACACCGGCGCGGCGCCACCAACGGCGAATCGAAATAGTCATTGGAAGTTGATCCCGAGAAGTCGAGAATAGAGAACGAGTCCTTGGCAAAACGCTCGCCGCCGAATTGGCATCGTCGGCAAAAGCGCTCCATTAAATATATCCCATCTTATCCCCTTTGCGAACCGAAAACCAAGGGGCTGTTGGTGCGGCACCCACAAATTCCGATCTCGGAATGTCCGAACCCGTCAGAAAACCGAATCGCAGGCCCATCCCTCGCGTCACTGCTTGCCGAAGGTATGATACAGGGCAGGTTTTTCCGGCGGTTCGGGCGATTTCTGCCATGACGATCGAACATGCCTTGCGGCGCGTGCTGGCGGCCTACCCACCCGATTGCCAGCCCCACGAAGTCGAAGAGCTGGCGTCGGCTGGCGGCTTTAGCGGGGCGCGGCTCTGGCGTTTGCACGCGCCACGCGGCATGCTTTGCCTGCGCCGATGGCCGGCCGAGCAATCTCCTTCGCAGCTTGAATTCATCCAGGCCGTGCTGTGGCACGTCGTGCAAGAAGGGTTTTCGTTGGCGCCGCTGCCGCTGGAGACTCGCACCCACGCCGGCTACGTCGAAGAGGCCGGGCGTCTGTGGGAGGTTACACCGTGGATGCCGGGCAAAGCCGATTACCGCCAGGCTCCCTCGCCCGCCAGGCTACGGGCCGCCATGCACGCCCTGGCCGCGTTTCATCTGGCCGCCGCCAGCTTTCCTCACGCCGAGCATTCACCGGCCATCCCGCCCGGCATTGTCCAGCGGCGCGCTCGATTGCGGGCATGGTCGGCCGAGAAGCGAGCGCGCTTAGGGGCCGCAATCCCGCGAGGCGGATCGCCCGAGCTGGCGGAGCGGGCCGTGGCTCTGCTCACGCTTTTCGACCGCACCGCCTCGCGCGTGGCTGAAACGCTCGCATCGGCAGAGCACCTCACCGCGCCGTTACAACCCTGCATTCGCGACATTTGGCACGACCATGTGCTGTATCTCGGCCAGCGGGTGAGCGGCTTGATCGATTTCGGCGCGCTGCGCGTCGATTCAGTGGCTGCCGATGTGGCGCGGCTGTGTGGCAGCCTTTGCCGCGACGACAGCGAAGCCTGGCTGGCGGCATTGCAGGCGTATGAAGAGTTGCGCCGGCTGTCTGAAGAAGAAGCACTGCTCGTCACTGCTTACGATCGGGCCAATGTGCTGTTAAGCGGAATGAACTGGCTCGACTGGATTTATCTGCAGGGCCGTGTCTTTGAGCACCATGAGGCCGTTTGTCAGCGGCTCGATGAAAACCTCCAGCGACTCACGCGGTTGGCTGATATTCAAAATCCTTGGCTAAGACCCTGATTGCTGGTGCTTCCGCTTGCTACCACGGTTGTTCCATCATCGAAACAATCTGCTCAGAGAGACGTTGGACAATTTGCAACTCGGCGCTGATATACGACTGCCCGAGTTCGGGAAACAAATACGACGACTGGTCGATCGGATTCAGCGACGGCGGCAGAGGCACGTTGAGGGGTTGCCCCAGTTCTTTGCCGGTGGCGTTGTCGATCCACTCGGCCGAGACTTGCCAGGTGGCCTGCACTTGCCGGGGCTCATCGTTGGGGTTTTCCATCAAGACGCGCTTGGTGTCGGTCATCAATCTCACCTTTAGGATGGTGTCGGCCTCGTCCTGAATGTGCACGACCTTAAAGGGAGTGACCTCTTCGATTCGCTTGCAGAGTTCTTCGTGCAGCCATTCGCCCAGGTTGCGGCGGTAGCTGTTCGATTCGATCATCGGCACGTAGACGGTGCGGATGTCGGGGGCGTAGAGCGACCGTGAGCCGACGTGATAAGCGGCACAGCCGCTGAGCATCGGCACAACACAGCCTACGAGAAGTACCGCGGCGATCAAGATTCGCCGCGTCCGCGACGGTAGCCCCGGCCCTGGTGGCCGGCATGGCAACCAACGGCCCCGCCGGCCCAGCGATTCGGCCAGACGCCGGCCACAAGGGCCGGGACTACCGACCTCATCGGGACCCTGAATCCTGAATCCCGCATCCTGAATCCTCATGCGTCACCTGTGATGCCGATACTTGCTTTCGGGCAGGACCTTCGAGACCCACGCGAAGTAATTGCGCGGCACGGGGCGATAGGCCTTGGTTTCGTCCAGCCGCTGCTCGGCCATTTGGGCGAACGGCGTGTCGGGAAATTCCTTGATGACCTCGGCGTAATAGAAACGGGCCGCGCGATAGAAGCGAATCTTGTAGTAGTATTCCCCGGCCTGGAAATCGCGCTGGGCGCGTTCTTGACGCACAAGCTGCCGCGCCTGCAAGAGCCGCTCGCGCTCTTCGCCCAAAATGTGTGGCGGAAACTGCGTGAGCGTCTGATCGATCAACTCCTCAGCCTCGGTGAGTGGCCTGGCCTCGTACTGCGGCCCCTGATACGACCGCAGCTTGGCCCGCACGCCCAGCACGTGGGCGGCCAACTGGTAGTCGGGCTGGCTGGCAAATTCCTTCCGCACCAAGTCGTAATGGTAGCCCGCGTCTTCAAACCGGTTTTTGCGGAAATAAATATTGGCGATGGCCATCGTGGCGGCCGCGCCCGTCGGGCTTTGCGGATCGTGCAGCCGCACGCTGTTATAGAGCGACAAGGCATGCCCGGTGGCATCGATCCCTGGGCGAGTCTTGTCAGTGAGGTTCGGATACCAATGCGAATCGATTTTGGCTTTTTGCTCCCAGTAGCGGGCCATGGCAAACTGCCGCGGCGTGACATCGATCAGGTGCCGCGAGTTGTCGTACTTTTTGAGCAATACGGCGTAGGCGTCGCTGGCTTTCGGGTAGCGGTCGGCGAAGAAGTAGCTCTCGCCCGTCATGAACATGGCGTCTTCTTCCAGCTCGCTGTCGGGCCAGCGATCGGCGGCCTGGCTGTAGCACTTGGCGGCTTCCAAATACTTGCCTTCTTTGAACAGGGCCTCGCCCTCGGCAAATTTCTTTCTGGCAAACGCCTCGTTGGGGCCGCGTCCAATGGCCTTCTTGATGCCCTTGCCCAAGTTCTTGGGTGTCAGCTTCTCGGTGGTCTTCTCCCAATAGCTTTTCTGCTCGCCGGCCAGTTCTTCGGCGGTATCACTGGGGCCGAGCGAGATGGGCGTCAGATCGGGCGGCGGCGGCACGACCGGCGCATGCTGATACCCGGCGGGCACCACACCCTGGCCAGCGGCGTTGGGGCCGGCGGCGTTTGGTGGGGGCGGCATTGGTGGGTTCGGCCGAGCCGCTCCGGTGGGGGGGCCCGGCGGCGAGTTTTGCGCAGCTTGCGCTTGCTGCCCGCGCCCGCCCCAACCCAACAGGCCTTTGCCGCCCGGCTCGGTCGAACGGCAGCCCGCCAAGGCCATCCCCAAGCTGACGGCGATCGCTCCTGCTTTTGCCGGCCCAACACGCATGCTGTTAACTTGCCCGTCGTTCAACTCGAAAGAATGCCCAGATACTCGTGCATGCGTGGCCGGTGGCCCAGCAAGTGAGCCAGGTAACGGTTTAACACGCCTCGCAGCTCGGCGGCGGCGCGGCGGTCGATTTCCATGCGCCGCCAGGTGTCGCTGTTCGGGTCGGCGAAGCGTTTGAGCATTTGCAAAGTTCCGGGCTGAATCGACACCACTTGCTTCACGCCCGGCCGACAACGGGCGCAGAGCACGCCGCCGGACAACAGTCCGAAGGCGACTCGTCCCGCCGGCTCGACCGGGCTGCCGCATTCGACGCAGACCTCCAACGACGGCAAATGACCGAGCGAACCGAGCGCCGTCAGCTCGAACCGGGCCACCACCGCGGTCAGCGACGCGCCGCCTTGGCGCACCGCGGCCAGCGTTTCACAAGCGGCGTCGAACAGTTCCGGATGAGGATCGGCGTCGTCGGTCAGCTCGTTCAAAAGCTCGGCGACGTAGTAGCCCGCGTAAAGACTTGACAGGTCGCGGTCGGCCGGGCGAAACCGCCGCTCTAACTTGGCTTCGGTCAGCAGGTCGAGGGCATCGGACGATTTGCGGAGCAAGACTATCCGACAAAGCGCGAGAAGGTCAAGGGCAGACTCGAACGGTCCCTTCAGCCGCCTCGCTCCCTTCGCCAGTCCGTGTATCTTGCCAAACTCGCGCGTGAACAGCGTCACAATGCTGCTGGTTTCGCTGAATTCGACCACCCGCAGCACCAGGGCTAGAGCTTTTTCAGCAGCCATCGTCGTAGGGCGGAGTCAGCCCGTAGGAACCGAGGTAATGCCGCTCGCGGCGTCGCATTTCGGCGCGCAGCTCCGGCGTCTGATCGTCGTAGCCGGCCAGGTGCAACGTGCCATGAACCACATACAGCAGCAGCTCATCTTGCGGCGGCCAGTTGAATTGTACCGCCCTGGCCGCGGCGGTGTCGGCGCTGACCACGATTTCGCCTTCCAGATAGCCCGGACGTTGCTCAAGCACGAAGCTAAGCACGTCGGTCGGCTCATCGTGATCCAGAAACCGCCGATTCAGCTCATGGATTTGCGGATCATCGACAATGGCCAGGCTGATATCGGCCTCGTCGATGCCTTCGCCCCGCAGGACGCTTTCGATAACGATGCGCAGCCGCGCGTGGTCGAGCATCAGATTCTGCTGGTCGTCAGCGATCTTGATGTTAAGCATTTCGGGGCGCATCCTGGGGCCGCGTAAAATTTACCCTTTTGACGTCCGAAGTGGAACCAAGTTTGGACGATTCGCGAAGTTTCCCCCGCAGTTCCGAGGAAGAGCCAAGAAAAATTCCGACCCGTTTGCTGCTGCGTAACTCAAATCGGTCGTTGTGGACCAGGTGCGCGCCGTAAACGAGGTGTCTCTGTCTCTGCCGACCCGCGTTACCTTACGCCGCTTGCGGGGCGTGCCCGAAGGGATCATCGCTGGTGATGCCGCCCGGCAAACCCTCGATGGCTGCCATGAAAGCGGGCCAAGCGTTGCCCGCCGAGTCGCCGGTCAACCGCTGATAAAGATCCGCCAGCGTCCCGGAGTCGCCAAGCGATACCATCGCCTTGGCAATCGCGTTCAGTGTTTGACCCTCGCTCATCAGCCACGATAAAAATGCCATTCCGCAACCGATGCTGTCCGGGTCTTGGTCCGTGGGTTCGGTGTGGTCAACGAAATCGGGCATCCCGTCCTGCGCCCAAGTGGGAGCGGTGGCGAAGTCCGAGAGCGCGTTGTTGCTGGTGACCGCCGCGCACCAGCGCGATAGGGCCTCGCCCGTGCTTGCACCGCAGAGGTTGCCGCCCATTGAGCATTCGCTCAATTCCGCCTCAAACAGCGCTCCGACGCGAGCCGAGTTGCCGAACGAGGCGCAAACCTCGATCGCCGCCCCGGTCGCATAATCGCATCCGCCGTGGTCGGCGCCGCCGGTTCCGTCGGTGGCGCCACCGATGGCAAAGACGATGGCACTCACTGGCCCTCCCGTCGTTCCGAAAATATTGTCGTTCGCCGCGACGATCCGATCTGAGTCGCTCAACAAGTCTTTGGCGTTCTGCACGCCCGGCTTGCCAAGCGTGGGATCGACATAGACCGTAACCCGCCCGCTCGGGCTCGTCCCAACGTATTTTGCTGTGCCGATGTACGTCGGCCACACGGGCACGGCTGGCTGGCCGCGCTTCAATTGCGGCGCAACTTCTTTTGCCCGTAGCTTCTTGAGTGGATGGTGCATGGCGATCTCCGATTCGTTCGCATTAAGCCCCCATAAGATATATAGGGGTTCAGGCGGCCAACATTTTGTAAAATTTTCACCGCCGATGGCTGACGAAACGGCCTATGGCCATGTAAAATGGGCGAATCGCGGGCAACCCCACCCAACAATCCGCAGCCGTCAAATGCGGATACCTGCCTTGCCCATTCATGGAGACCGCCACCCCCGTGACCAATGAATCACCGCTGGACGCGGAGCAGAAGTCGGCCGCGCACGATGCCGAAAAAGAGACGCGACAATCCTTGTGGGCTGAACTGGGGCTAACTGAACCGGAATTCCTCGACGATTCGTTGGCCCCCGAGGTCGATGACGGGCTGCTGCGCCGGCTGGTCCGGCAGGAACTGCCCGAAAAGGTCGCGCGGGCGGTTTATCGGCGTATCTATTCGTTCAAAAGCTGGCACCATGCCCACGCTCAGGTGCTGCTCGATGAGTTAAAAAAGTCGCGACAGCCCGCTGACCCTTGATATATCTTCCGGGCTTCCTGGCTGGCTGAGAGCAGATGCCCCGTCATGCGCACCTGCGTCAATCGCTGAGTCGGTCCCGCAAAAACGCCACGGCTTTTCGGAAGGTTTCGCAGACCCGCCAATATTGCTCATCCACAAGCTCGGCAATTTCGGTTAGCGTGTAGCCCTCGTCAAAGAGCGCAAGGATGGCCTGAGTCGCCTGCGGAAGTCCGGCAATCAGCAGGCCAATGTCGATTTTCGTCTCCTCGTTCTGCTTGGTCGTGCTTTCAACCTCATCCAATAGATTCCCTTCAAACCGATAAACTCTGTGAAGGTGTTGGATTGCCTCGGCGCACAGCCGGTCGATGATCGTCCAGACCCAGCCGCCAAAGTGGCCCTCGACAACATCGAGGTTGACGTGCAAGTCCGGCTGCTTGTGGGCCTTTTGAAGGAACAGCAGCGCGATCTCTTGTTCCAGGTCATCCCGACAGCCGCTGCGCAACGCATGAGCATCGACCGCTTGCTTGGCCCGGCGCTCCACGAGATCGCAAAACCACGGGCCGCCGAAGAACAGTTCGCAGACCGAGTCGCCCGTAGTGCGCGGGCCGTCTGATTGCAGCAGCGTCAGAAACGCTCGCATCAAGCGATCCCACGGCGGAAGCTCCGACGTGGATGGTGTGGAATCGTATTCCATAGCCCTGGGCCTTCTCGTGGCCGCACCGCGTCTGCAAAGACAATGCCCCGACGCAGGAACTGACGGGAATCGCCGTCGAGCTCGGTTTGCTTTTGCGCGCGAGGAGCTGAATTCGCCGACTGACGTGGTGTGACTTAATCGTTCGCGCGGCAAATGCGCGGCGCGATCCGACCAATGACTTCCGTGATAATACCGGCGACACGAGTGATGGGCAAACCGCTTTGCGTTGGTGCCTGATGCGCAGGATGGTCCGCCCCAGCGGCGAGAGGATAACGACAGGGCTTGCGTCGCAAGTCGTGCTAACCACGTCGCCTTCGCTGCTTCAACCGTGCCTCCACCTCAAGTCTACTTTGAAAAAATTACCAATGCGCCAAAAAGTTGGGCGCCAAAACCCGTATTTACTTATAGGGAGGCAAATTGTCACGCGGAGTGACGACTGCCAAACAGCCCTAAAACCGCTGCTCTTGCCCGGAGGCTGCTTCGCTCGAAGCGATTAGGCCCCAACCGAGCGGGACACTTTAGGCCGCGATGCGCCTGCGCGCGGCCGCCGGGCTAAGAGCCGCGGCCAAACTGTTGAAAAGGATGGCGCTATGCGCAATGCCCTCACGATGTTTGAACGGATTGGCACGCCTCGAGTGCTTGTCATCGGCGATTGTATGCTCGATCGGTACGTTTGGGGAGACGCGGCTCGAATCAGCCCAGAAGCTCCTGTACCCGTACTGCGATCCGATTTCGACGAGGTGCGCCCCGGCGGCGCGGCAAGCGTAGCTTACCTGCTACGCGGCCTTGGGGCTCAGGCTTCCCTTTGCGGTGTCATTGGCGGCGATGCGGACGGCAGAACGCTCCACAGGCTGCTCGACGAGTGTAAAGTCGAATCCTCCCTTGTCATCGACGAGTGCCGGGTGACGACGTGCAAAGAACGAATTATCGGCCGAGCGG
>JAICLL010000185.1 GCA_025927475.1 Pirellulales bacterium | reverse complement strand
GCAGTCGAATCTCGCGGGAAGATCGTGAACGGCAATCCGTATTTGTGGTCCGGCACGGGCCACGTTGGCAGTGCTTCTTTTTCCGAATCCGGCAATTCCTCGAGCGGCTCTGGCATGTGTTGGAACCTCGCGCATTAACTCAAAGTGCCTGTCTCAACCTTGCATCATGCATGATAGCGGCTGCCTTGGGCATGCCACGCCGGTCGCAAACCGCGTGAAAACCGACCAAGCCAGATTTCTGGGATACTGCGGGAAGAGGCCGTGGCTTTTCGTCGTGTTTTTGTTCTGGCAAGATGCCTTAGGAAGGCCATCCTACGATTGCGTAACGGCTCGCTTCAGGCATCTCGCTGCCTTCGTCCTCGCCAAGGTCACGAAGGGGCGTCGCCGAATCGACGTAAGTGCCCAAACGTGAACCTAGGAAAAACCCCCGCTGCAGCAGGGGAAGGCGCGCGAATTCCTCGGGTTTCCACGGTCTTTGCAAATTTGCACACACCGTGCGCCGCGGCGCGCGTTTTTGGCACTTACGGCGATTTCCACAGCGATATCTTGCGAAGGATGGCGCAAAACATAAAAACCGACCAAGCCAGATTCTTGCGACACTACAGGGAGATGGGCACACCGTGGGCGATGGCCGGTCGCGGAAATCCATGCAGATCGACTGCCTGAGCTCCGCGGTGTGGGACGCCGGCAATTTTGCCGCAAGGTTACCGTCGGTGGCTGGGGCATCGGTGGCTGGGGCAGAGGCTTGCGGAAGCGAATATTGATGCGTTGGGCAAGCGATGTAAAACCGCTCTCCACACGCGGCTTAGGCGAGGCGATTCGCAGGCCGCGACCCTGTTTTCCGCAAGCAAATGTACCGAGGCCGAAAGGCCGCTCAAAGCCGCAAGGCGTCGTTATGCGATAGCCCAAGCCAACGTTCTGCGCTGGTTGCCGCCAGGCCCGTCGAACGCGCCCTAGCACCGGCGTTTAGAATTGCCCGCCGGTTTGGGCCCACGACTCGAAGAGATTCAAGTTGTCGTAGATTTGGCCGCCGACGTTGATGGTGCTGCGCAAGCGGCGGAAACCGCCGTTGAAGTACGCGCCTTGCGGCCGGGTGTAATAGGGACCGCCGCGTGCCCGGCGGCCAATGGCCACCGGCTCGGCCGGCTGGTGGCTGTAGTACGAGCGTTGGAACATCCAGCTATTGTCGGCCTGCGCGGCCGGAACACCGGCCAGGCCGGCAAACATGACCGTGGCGATCAAACCGTAACGCATCATCGTCGTGTTCTCCGAAGAGGCCGCAACCAGCAGGCTCACTCTTCGTTCCAGCTTGATTAGCCCGACGACGATTGTCCAGCAAATTCCACGCGGATTCTTGAGCGCTACTGCGGATGTTCGACCAGCAATTCGCCCTTTTGAGAATCGTACTTATATTTCGATCCTTCGGGCAGCTTGGGCAGCCGGATGTTGTTGGCCTGGATGATCTTCGTCATGAATTCTTCTTCGGTTTTGGGTTTTGACCCATGCTCCGCGTCGTACAGCCTAAGGGCATGGACCACCTGATCGAAAACCAGCCGTTCCTGAGCTTGGAAATAAACGCTGATGGGCGTAGTAATCAGGCCGGGGCCGTAGTTGCCTTTGCCTGTGACGCCGGGCTGAGCCGAAACGGTCACCGTGCCAGGCGAACCCGCTGGCGATTGCCCGGGAAGCTGCACACCGGGCAAACCCGGTAGCCCGCCTGATTGGCCACCGCCCGGCATTGCCGACTGCTGGCCAGCGGGCGGCGCTGGCGTGCTTTGGGTTTGCGCGGGCGCCGGCTGTACCGGAGCGGTGGACGTGGCGGCGTCGGCTCCGACGAGTCCCGTGCCCGCCGCGCTGCCGCTGGCCTTGCGGCGCGGGCCGCCCATGTCGCCGCAGCCGGCGGCAATCGCCAAGACGAGAAAAACTGCTGAGATTCGCATGAGTAGCTCCTTGGTAACGCTAGTAAGATGTTCTTTCCTCTCAGCCGTCCGCCAGATCAAGCTGCCACCGCTCCATCTCGGCCAGCACGGTTCGCTTGGTGAGATCAAAATCCAAGGGCGTCAGCGTAACATACCCGGCGGCCAAGGCGCTCAGGTCGGTCTCGTGCGGACTGGGCGGCGGCGGCGGATCGTTGGTGGCCCAGAAGTAACTGCGGCCGCGGGGGTCGAAGCGCTTCTCGAACTTTTCGCCGTAACGGGCCACGCCCATCGGCACCACGCGCACTCCCCGCGGCTGCATGAGCGCCTGCGTGGGAATGTTCAGGTTGTACAACTGGGGCGACGGGCCTTTGCGGGCGAGAATCTGTTCGATCACGCGGCGGGCCAGCGACGCGGCGCGGTCTACCTGGGCGTGTTCGTTGTATTCCAACGAAACCGCGACGCTGGTGATTTCAAAAAATGCCCCCTCGATCGCCGCCGCCACCGTGCCGGAGTAAAGCACGTTGATGCCGGCGTTCAAGCCGCCGTTGATGCCGCTGACGACCAAATCGGGCCGCTGGCGGCAAAACTCGAAGATGCCCAGCTTCACGCAGTCGGCCGGGCTGCCCTCGACGGCCCAACCGCGCCGGCGGTCGCCCTCAAACAGCTCTTCGACCACCAGCGGGCTGCGAAAGGTGATCGAGTGTCCCACGCCGCTTTGCTCGACGGCAGGCGCCACCACGCACACCTCGCCGATCTTGCGCAGCTCGCGTTCCAGGGCCGCCAGCCCCGGGGCATAAATGCCGTCGTCGTTGGTTAGTAGTATCTGCACGGTTGAGTGAATGCCTGAAAGTCGATACGCTTTAATCTGTTTGGACCCCCAAAATCGGCAATCGGACGCCCGGAATGTGGAACAGCCGCCCCCGGCTGTTGCTCGCCGACGAAGTCGGCGTCGGCGAACGAGCCGGGGGCGGCTGGCCCCCATGCCGATTTTGAATGTCGAAACCGATCCAAGGAACGCCAGCCGCGAATATATCCCGCCCGGCCACGACCTGACAACGAGTGCGCATGGCCAGCTATCGTGAGTTGCTTGTTTCGTTGCGGCGGCAGTTTCCGCAGCCGGTGTCCGATCCGGAGCACGACGCCTATGTGGCGTTCTCGGTGCTGCGGGCGCTCGATCAAGTCGATCGCTTGAAAAGCCGGGTGCCGATTCTGGGTCAGCCGGTCGAGCCCGACTTCGCCGCGGCGAGGCTGGAGCGCGTGCCCGAGTGCGGCCGCTCGTTGGAAGAGGTCATCGGCGAATTGGTGCGGCATCTGGAAGGCATGGTGATCTGGGGCCATCCGCTCAGCCAGGTGAATGTGGTGCCGCCGCCTTCGACGGCCAGCATCATCGGCGTGCTGTTGGCGTCGACCTACAATCCGAATTTATGCAGCGAGGAGAGCGGTCGGGGCGTGTCGGCGGCCGAAGTTCGCGCCGCCTCGATGGCTGCCGAGTTGGTCGGCTACGAGCCACAGACCGCAGGCGGAGTGTTCACGTTTGGCGGCACGGGCTGCATGCTGTATGGCGTAAAGGTGGGCCTCGAAAAGGCACTGCCCGGCACCTTGCAAACCGGCTTGCGACAGCCCGCCGTGGTATTGGCCTCCGATCAGAGTCATTACTCGGCGTTGAACGTGGCCGGCTGGCTGGGGCTCGGGCAGGAGCACGTCATCCGCGTGCGCACGCACGATGATAATTCGATCGATCTGGCGGCGTTGGCCGAAGCGGCGCGCTCGGCACTGCGCGACGGGCTGCCCATTGCGGCCATCATCGCCACCATGGGATCGACCGACGCCTTTGGCATCGACGACCTGGCCGGCATCTACGAGCTGCGCGAAGCGTTGGTCGACGAATTCCAGCTTGCCTACCGGCCACACTTGCACGCCGACGCCGTCATCGGTTGGGCCTGGTCGGCTTTTAATGACTACGACTTTGTGGACAACCCGCTTGAGTTCCGCGGCCGGACCGTCCGGGCGTTGGCCGCGGCCCACTATCGCTTGCGGCATCTGCCGTTGGCTGATTCGATCGGCATTGATTTCCATAAGACCGCCTATACGCCGTATGTATCGTCGCTGGTGCTTTTCCGCGAGCGAACCGACCGCGAGCGCATCGGGCGTTCGCGCGCGTCGATGCCCTACCTTTATCAGTTTGGCCGGCATCATCCGGGCATGTTCACGCTCGAAACCACCCGCAGTGGCGCGGGGCCCATGGCAGCCCTGGCCAACTTGCTGCTGCTGGGCAAACACGGCTTGCGAACCCTGTTGGGCCACGCCGTCGAAATGGCCGAGGTGCTGCGCGAGGGGCTGGAAGCGCATCCCGATCTGACCGTGGTCAACGGCAAGAACGTCGGCCCGGTGACGCTCTTTCGCGTCTACCCGCCTGGCACTGATACGTTTACCATCAAGCAGCGCGAGGCCGGCGATGCCAGCTTTCAACCGCAGGTGGAAGAGATCAATCGGCTGAACCGGCGAGTGTCTGAGCGGATGATGGCCGACGCCTTGGCCGGGCACGGCGTACTGCTCTCGATCACCGATTGCTACCGCCACAGCGATTTCGGAGCGCCCATCGCCGCCCTCAAATCGTATGTGCTTTCGCCCTTCTCCGATGCCGAGCAAATGCGATCGATTCCGCAACGCGTGCTGGAGGCGCGCGACGCGGTGTGCGCCTTGCCAGGTTCCTAAAAAGTCGGCATCGCCGAGCTGGCGGGGGCAACCGGTCCGCATGCCGACCTTAAATGTCGAAACCGATAAGATGGTTCACTTCCCGTCCTCGTGCAACGCCATTTTACAGTAGTTTCCGTGCGGCTCCCGTCGATTAGGCATTCTTGGATCGATCGTCGGCATCGAGTACATTAGAGGATGTGTGATGAGTGAGGTGAATCTTCGTCTCGACTCGCACGGTACGGACACAGCAACCGTAGAGATTGCAAATGGTGCGACGGTAAGCCGTCTATCGCCTCGCAATGCAAAAAAAATACAGGAGTTTGCGGACAGAAACCAGGTGGAGGTCGTCGTCGTAGGGAGCCGGGTAGACGCAGAAAAGCAAATTACCGATGAGGAATAAAGATGGCTACGATTAAAAACGAAGTTTCGGTCGAAGTGCTATCCGATTCGGTCAATTACATGGTGCTCAGCACTCCGGGCCGGCAATTCCCCGGAATGGTCGTTCAAGGAGATAGCCTAGCCCGATTGTACCGTTGCGCCGCGGAGGTTTGCCGCCGAGCCAAGGGTTCTGAAGATCAGGAACTGATCGACGAGGCCGGCATACTCTGCGAGGAATTGAGAGACCGACTTGCATTCTATGAAAAGGTACTGAAGTCGCATGGAATCAAGCTGCCCTACTCAAGCCCAACCGCGAGAGAGGTAGCCCCGTGACAACGCTCTTAGGGCGCCCGCCGTTTCTTGACATCGGTGGGGTCTGAGCTAGACTTTGCTCAAGACCGGTATTAGGCCGCGCCCACGTCTTTCCCTTCACGAGCCTATGCAATCTTCCACCAGCGTCGCCCGGTTCCAGGCGCTTCGTCAACTCGATCAGCAGTGGCAGTGCCAGCGCGAGCGTCTGCTCGATTGGGGGTGCGAACCGCAGTATCCCGGCATGTCGGCGGTGGCGACGACCGCGGCGTTCTTTCTGCTCGTTTGGTTCGCCTCGGTGGCGCTGGGCCGACCCGAATGGCTGTATGCCGCGTCGTCGATCTCGGTGGTCGCCCTGTTCTCGTTCCGGGCAAGATCGTTCGAGACGGCCTATCACGACTACTTGCGACGCCGCGGCGGTGAAGTTCTGCCGGCGAAGTAGCGCTTGATGACGGCCAATTCGCTGCGGTGGGGCGCGCAAATCGCACCCGCGTATCGGGCCCCTTCGTCCCTACGCTCCGCGAGGTAACGCCGTCATGCAGACCACGACCCGCTCGGTCGAGGCGCCGATCGAAACGATCGAGGCCGCCGCCTTTTCCATTCCCACCGACGCTCACGAATCGGACGGCACCTTTGAATGGGACAAAACCACGCTGGTGGTTGTCAAAGCATGTGCGGCCGACGAAACCGGGCTGGGCTATAGCTATGCCGACGCCGCCACCGCCAAGTTGGTGCAGTCGATGTTGGCGGACGTCGTCCTGGGCATCGACGCGTTCAATGTGCCCGCCGCCTGGCATCAAATGGTGCAGGCCATTCGCAACTTGGGCAGGCCGGGCATCGCCTCGATGGCCATCTCGGCGGTCGATGCCGCCCTGTGGGACCTGAAAGCTCGCTTGCTGGAATTACCGCTGGTCACGCTGCTGGGGGCCGTGCGGCAAGGCGCTCCCATTTACGGCAGCGGCGGATTTACGTCCTATTCCGATGCGAAACTTCAAGAACAGCTTGGCGGGTGGGTGGCCCAGGGCATTCGGCAAGTCAAAATGAAAATCGGCCGCGACCCAGGGGCCGATCGCAGCCGCGTGGTCGCCGCGCGAAAGGCCATCGGCAATGGCGCCGCCTTGTACGTCGACGCCAACGGCGCCTACAGCCGCAAGCAGGCACTCGCTCAGGCCGAGGTGTTCCGCGAGCAGGGGGTCACCTGGTTTGAAGAGCCGGTGTCCTCCGACGACCTCGAAGGATTGCGACTGATCCGCGACCGAGCACCCGCCAGCATGGAAATCGCCGCCGGAGAGTATGGCTACGATCTGTATTATTTCCGCCGCATGCTCGAAGCCGGGGCGGTCGATGTCTTGCAAGTCGATGGCACGCGCGCCGCGGGCATCACCGGCTTTTTGCAAGCGGCGGCGCTGGCGGCTTCGCACGGACTGGATGTCTCGGCCCACTGCGCGCCCTCGCTGCATGCCCATCCATGTTGCGCTCTGGCCAACGTGCGACCGATGGAATTCTTTCACGACCACCAACGCATCGAAGGCATGCTGTTTGATGGCGCCCTGACGCCGAGCGACGGCGAACTGCGGCCCGACCTGTCGCGGCCGGGCATGGGGTTGGAGTTCAAACACGCCGACGCCGAGCGGTTCGCGATTTCTGTTTAGTCAGCACTACCTACGGCCTCGCTGGCGCTTCGGGTTTGTACAGGGCGGTGCGATGTGCGGGCTAGCGACTAGGCCGGATGCACCGCGTCATCGAGGCGCTCCATCAACTCCCGCAAGTCGGACCGGGTGTAGTCTTTATCGACCGTTGCCACGACGCACTTTTGTGCCTGCGCGTCGAGCATGTCTTTGAGATGGCCTAGGAAATGAGGCGGAGCGACCAATGCGACCGAGTCACAGGCGCGGCGCTCGACGCCGTCGCTCACCGCGTGCGCCAGTTCATGGGCGAAATGCTCGATTTCGACTTCTTTCGCCTCAGTGCGCGGTTCCATGGCGGGCCGGTGCCCCGCGCCAAAACTCTGCTGCGCTCGGCCATGCTCTTTGGGATCGATATCGCGGTTTTTGGCGCGGCTCGCGGGGTGACTGAACTCTTGCACCAATTTCCACGGTTCGCCTCTTTGAGGCGAAGAAAACAACCGCCCACGACTGCCATCTGCAACGAGAATCCAAGTGTCCATAAGATTTCTCCGATCATCGTAGCGATACCGTTCGCACGCCCGGTCATTTGGGTGCGAAAGCAATGCCGTTGGCCAGCCAAAGTCGCCTCTCGCTCCGCGCAACTAGCGCTGCTTTCGCGGCGCGAAAGGCGACGATGCTGCGGGCTTACCAATGTAAATCGCGCCGTGGTTGCAGCGGAAAGCGCGCGTCGAGCTGCTTGATCTCGTCGAGGCCGGCGTCATCAAGCTTGGGCGGAATGACGATCTGAATTTCAGCGAACAGATCGCCCGCCGCCTGGCCGGACGCCGCCACGCCGTGCCCCTTGATGCGCAGCTTCGCGCCGCTGGACGTGCCGGGCGGCACGCGCAATGAGACCGTGCCTTTGGGCGTGGGCACGTCGACCTTGGCCCCGCCCGCCGCTTCCCAGAGCGTGACCGGCACGCGCACATAGAGATTGTCGCCGCGGCGAGTGAAATACGGATGCGGAGCGATGCGGACGGTTACCAGCAGGTTGCCGCGCGGCCCTCCATTGGGCGAGGGTTCGCCGCGTCCGCGCAGCCGCAGTTTTTTACCGTCGTCGATGCCCGCCGGTATTTTGACGCTGAGGGTTTCGGTTTCGCCTGTCGCATGGCGCAACGAGAGCTGTGTTTCGCCGCCCAAGATTGCCAGGCTAAAGGGGATTTCGACTTCGGCTTCGACGTCTTGGCCGGCGGGCCGCTCGCCGCCCCGCGTGCGACGGCCGCCGGCGCGTCCGCGGCGAAACTGAGTGAAAAGGTCGCCAAAGCCGCCGGGCGTTTCGCCGCCAAAGAACTGAGCGAAGTCAAAATCTTCGGGGTTGACGGTTTGGCTCCAGGCTTGCCCTCCGCCCGGACGCGCTCCGCCGCCGGCGGCGGCTTGTTCATAGGCGCTGCCGTAGCGGTCGTACATTTGCCGCTTTTTGGCGTCTTTCAGCACATCGTAGGCGGCCTGCACCTGCTGGAATTTTTTTTTGGCAGTTTTGTCGTCGGGGTTGAGATCAGGGTGATATTTGCGAGCCAGCTTGGCGTAGGCTTTTTCAATGGCTTCCGCGTCCGCATCGCGGCTCACCTCTAAAGTTTTGTAATAGTCTTCGGCCATCGTATCGACATTCTATGCCGGCCACCGGCCGCGCAGCAAGATGACGCCCGAAGCGGCGTTGGGCGGAAGGATGTAGGGGGGCCGAGCGAAGCGAGACCCAGCTACGAAGGCGTGCCCTCGGCGGCGGCGTGATCGTGTTTGAACGACCGGTAGATGCGCGGAAACAGCAGCCGAGCGGCGGTTCGCCATTGCCCCTCGGCAAATCGTTTGCCCAAGGGCGCGGTGGCCAGCGCGCGAAACAACCGTCGCCGGGCCAAGCCCGGGTCGCCGCGCTTTTCGGCCTCGACCGCCAGCGCCAAATGCTGCTTTGCCATCGCTCGCCGCAGCCATCGGCGATAGCGACCGCCGAAATGCCGTTGCAACATGCCATACACGCCGATCATGGCTTGCAGCCGCTGTTCCTGCCCGGTGCTCGTCCAGCTCCCGCCGTGTTGCCGGTAGACGCTCATGGTCTGCTCCAGATAATCGAGCGTTCCTTGGTCGGCGCACAGTGCCTTCAACGCCAGATCGGGCGGATAGGCCCTGCCAAACCAATCGGGCAGCGGCGACAGGCATCGCCGCCGCATCATCATCGAACCCGTCGGCACCATGGCGTCGGCCAGCAGCGCCGCCATGTCGCAGCGACCCGGCTGATCGTCGGGCACCAGCAACCAATCGGGCTGCCCCTGTTCGTCGAGCGCCGCCACCTGGTGAAACGAGAGCGCGCAGGTCGGGTGGGCGTCGAGATAATCCGCCTGGCGTTGCAGCTTGAGCGGATCGGTCCAATAGTCGTCGCCGTCGATCAGGGCCAGATATTCTCCGCGGCAGGCATTGATGATGCGCTGGGCGTTGCGCGTGCAACCCAGGTTTTGCTCGTGCAGCAGCAGTTGCACGCGGTCGGGTTGGCGCTCGGCACATTCCTGCACGATCCGGCGAGTATCATCGGTGGAACGATCGTCGCCGATCACCACCTCATAATCGTGGCTCGTCTGCTGGGCGAACACGCTGTCGAGCGCCTGCCGGATGTACGGTTCGTGATTGTACGTGACGAAGGCGACGCTGATCTTCATGCGCTCAAACTCTTGACACTTCGGTGGCTGGGGCAGAACCTTGGCGATGCCCCGGTATCCAACCTACCGGGGCATCGCTTGGCCCAAAGGCGCCGTTCCTTTGGCGCCATGCCGCAAGCGGCCAAGCTCTGCCCCAGCCACCCGTTGGGGACTTCTTAAACTAGCGTCGTTCGCGGAGCTTTTGTTGAACCCGTTCGGCGCCGGACACCGCCGTGCGGATGATTGCACAGATCTCCGTGATTTCCGCCGGGCCGATGGTTGTACCCGTCGGCAGCAGCAGTACGCTGCCGGCTACCCGATCGGTAACGGGCAAATGCGGCGGCTCGCTTGCCGAAACGTACGGTTCCATGCGATGGCAACCGGGAAAAAAATAACGCCGCGCCAACACATTTTCGGCCCAGAGCACCTCGACCAAGTCATCGCGGCTCAGTCCGGCAGCCTCGGCATCGACTTCGGCAACCACGTATTGGTAGTTTGATTGCTCGCCAGGATCGTAGGCCAACATCGTCAGGCCGGCAATGCCCGACAGCTCGTGCCGATATTGCTCATGATTGCGGCGATTGACGGCGATAAACTCATGGCAGCTTTCCAAGCTGGTCAAACCCATGGCTGCGGAAACTTCGCTCATCTTGCCGTTGACGCCCAGGCTAACCACCTGGTCGTAGCCGGCAAAACCGAAGTTCCGCATCAGTCGCAGCCTGGCGGCCAGCACGTCGTCGTTGGTAGCGATCGCCCCGCCTTCGAAGGCGTTGACGAACTTGGTGGCGTGAAAGCTGAAGATTTCGGCCTTGCCAAAGCCGCCGATCGTGCCGCCGCGAAAGGTGCAGCCGAAGGCGTGGGCCGCATCGAACAACAGCGCCAGCCCGTGGCGCTCGGCGATCTGCTGCAGCCGGTCGATGTGACAAGGCCGCCCCCACAGGTGTACGCCCACGATCGCACGTGTCCGCGGCGTGATCAGCGCTTCCACCCGCTCGGGATCGATCGTATGGCCCGCCGGCTCGATATCGCAGAACACTGGCCGCAGGCCCAGCCAGCGCAGCGCGTGCGCCGTGGCCACGAAGGTGAAGGCGGGCACAATCACTTCGGCCTCATTCACGGCGCCGGCAATCTCGGTTGCCCGCGCGGCCAGCTCCAGCGCGACGGTGCCATTGCAGGTGGCGATGCAGTGCTTGGCGCCGGTGAATTCGACAAGCCGCCGCTCGAACTCTTGCACCAGCGGCCCGTCGTTGGTGAGCCAGCGTCGATCGAGTAGCTCGTCGATGCGCGACATCAACCGCTGGCGGTCGCCTAAGTTCGGCCGACCGACATGCAGCGGCTGCGTGAACGCCGGCTGCCCTCCGAAAATGGCCAGCTCATCAATGTGGTGCTTCAAGCGTCGTCTCCCAGCGTAGCAACGGGCGGACCGCCCCCAGCCAGCGGCCATGCCAATTGGGTCGCCGTTCGATGCTGTCGAGCACCTCGAACGCCAGCAGGCCATCGTGTCGGTCGAGCACGGTGGTTTCGTCTTTCACGACATAGAGCTGCACAAAATAGCGGCCGTTGTTGAGCAGGTCGCCGGGGATTTGCACGGCGCTGCGGAACCGCCCGGCGGGAAACGGCTTGCCGTGCCAGACCGGCTCGTCGAGCGGGAAGGTGTTAAACACGCAAACGCCCTCGGCATTGCTGAGCACGACGCTGAGATTCAGCCGAGTGTCGGGCACGCGGTTCCAAAACTCGAATTCCAAAGTCAGCGGCGTTCGCACGGTGAGCGGGTCGTCCGGCGCGCCATCGGTCGGGCGGACACAGGCACGATGCAGCCGCACCACCTCACCGCCGGGCGCCGTTTCCATATCGGACCATTCGCGAAGCTGTTCTCTGGCGCTGCCTTCGAGCAAGTAGCGCGGCACAATTTCTTCGGGCGCGCCGACCGCTCGAATCGTGCCTCGCTCGAGCCAGATTGCGCGACTGCACAGCGATTGCACCGCCGGCATGTTATGGCTGACAAACAGCACGGTGCGTCCGCCGTCGGCCAAGCCGTGCATCTTGCCCAGGCATTTCCGCTGAAATTGCGCGTCGCCCACGGCGAGCACTTCATCGACCAGCAGCACCTCGGGCTCCAGATGAGCCGCCACCGCGAAGGCCAGTCGCATGTGCATGCCCGTCGAGTAGCGCTTCACCGGCACGTCGAGAAAGTCCTCGGTTTCGGCGAAGCTGACGATCTCATCGAACCGGGCGGCGATTTCGCGTCGACTCATTCCCAGAATGGCGCCATTGAGAAAAATGTTCTCCCGGCCGGTCAATTCGGGATGAAAGCCGGTGCCGACTTCCAGCAGGCTGCCCACCCTGCCCCAGACACACACTTTGCCCGAGGTGGGCCGTGTAATGCGGCTAAGCACCTTAAGCAGCGTTGACTTGCCGGCCCCATTGCTCCCGATGATCGCACAGGCTTGGCCGCGCGGCACGCTGAGCGATAGATCGCGCAAGGCCCAGATTTCGCCCGGCGAACGATCGCCCTTGGCTGCGCGGCGGGCGAGTCCGCCGCGCAGCGATTGCATCAGGTCTTCGCGCAACGTTCGATAACGCGTGGCGGCGCCTGCCGCAGCCAGGCGAAACCGTTTCGAGACGTTTTGGATGCGAATGGCGTCGGGCATGGGGGCGGCGCAAAACCAGCGGAGTTCTACCAAGTATACGCTAAACCGCCCCCCAGAAGTCGCCAGGGGACCGACGACATCAATGCCCTGAAAGCTCTAAATTCAAGTTTCGCAGTTTTTGCTAGCAGATGAACGACGCCGTAGCGTCATTATGCCGCAAGTTGGAGTACTTGGTCGAGAATCTGCTTGATTTTTTTGCTTCCCTGTCCTGACAGGCCCAGCGGAATAATCTGTTCG
>JAICLL010000264.1 GCA_025927475.1 Pirellulales bacterium | reverse complement strand
GCAGTCGAATCTCGCGGGAAGATCGTGAACGGCAATCCGTATTTGTGGTCCGGCACGGGCCACGTTGGCAGTGCTTCTTTTTCCGAATCCGGCAATTCCTCGAGCGGCTCTGGCATGTGTTGGAACCTCGCGCATTAACTCCAAGTGCCTGTCTCAACCTTGCATCATGCATGATAGCGGCTGCCTTGGCCAAGACGGAGAACTAAGACACCCATTTTCTTGGCCTAAAGTTGCCGCCGTGCCTGACGAATCTGTGCAACCAGCGTCCGGCCTGGCTCGACCACGCCCATCGCCGTCTCGATGAGGCCGTCTTCGCCGCCTACGGCTGGCCCGCCGATCTTGCGGACGACACGATTCTGGCAAGGCTGTTGGAGCTAAATCTAGCTCGCGAGCCGGTGACGTGAGAGTCGCTTCTCTCGTTACCCGAGGAACTGCCGCATCGCGCGGCAGAGCATCGTCGGCCGAAGCGCGCAAAATGAGATTACTCGGCGCCGAATTCGCCGGTATGCTTCGTGGTGGGCCCCAAATTACCGTTTGCCCAATTGACGTAAAAGGTTCCGCCCCGATGACAAGAGCCCCTGGGCTCTCCCGCAAGGGTAGTCGGGGTGGTCACTTTTTGGCTCAGTACCACGGCTTCGCGCGTCTGTTGAAGCCGTTTATCGGCCGCGCTGGTAAATGACTTCGTAGCAGAGGATCGGGGCTAAGAAGCTGAAGGTGCTGGCGGGAATCTCGAATGCCGCCTCGCCCAACACGAGGGGCGCAGCAAAGGCGGCGGTGGCGAAGGCAATCGCACCAATCGGGCCAATCCACGCCATCATCCCGTCTGCGCAGCAGGAAAAAGCAGCCGGATTGCCCTCGTGACCCGTCGCGGCGCTATGCCGTGGCGCCGGCTGGTCACCACCTGCCGGAGAAGCCCGCCCCGGTAAAAAAGTCGTTGACACGATCGCTGAGCTGGCGGCCGAGGCGAACGTCGAATTGCACGTTGGGCGTCGCGTAGAGAAAAAGACCCATGTCGAGATAATGCTTGGCCGAACGGTCGCCGCCGCCGGTGCCCGAAATCATAAACCACTCGTGAAAGGCGCCGACCCGCTTGCTCCATTGCGTCAAGACCGAAATCGACTCGTGCCACGAGTTCGGGGGTGAGCGCACGGTGAGAAACGTGGGATTCGACGCCCCGGCCAGCGGCGTGACGATTTGCGTGGTGGTTGAATGAACAAAGTCGCAGCCGGTTTGCGTTTTCACGTAAAGCCAGCGGCGCAGGCCCCAGCCGGCAACCAGATTGAAGTGCGGTTGAACAAATTGGGCGCTCGTCGCCGGCGTGCCGGTCGGCAGGGTCATGCCGGCCACGAGTGTGGTCATCGGCCGCCAGCCTGCTTGCTGCAACATCTCCCACTTGAATCCCACGTCAATGTCTTCGCTGCCAAACATGTTGAGCTGCGCGCCGCTGTGCGGGTCGCGTACTGTGGTCATCAGATAGCCGGGCCACTTCAACCGCAGCTCGAACTCATCGGTGATGCCGTGCCGCAACAGCGACTCGGGCAGTTGCCGCGTGCTGACGTGCTGGTCGAACGTGTTAATCTTCGTGAACGTGAAGCCGTTTTCCAGAAACGTCACCCCTTTGCCAACCGAATAAACGGCGTCGGTGAAGTCGGGTCGATCGGTGTTGATGATATTGTAAAAGTCCCAGTCGTCCTCGACCGGGATATTGAGGATGTTGGGCCGCATCGAGTACCAGAAGCGATTCGGGTTGTTGTTCTCCAAGCTTCGCGGCCGCGGGTAGTCTGCCGGATCGATCACGACCACGTGCGGCATGCCGTAAAAGGGATAGCGCGGAAAGCCGCTGCCGTTTTCCTTCGACGCCGACGACGTTGGGCGACGGCCAGCGGCCAAGGCGATTGACGAACCACGTGAGCCGAGAATGTCGTCAAGCGGGAGATCGTCGTATGGCTGGTCATTTCCTTGCGCGCCGCGCGGCGGCCCCAATGCATCGCTAGCGCGTGCGGGAGCCACCATCAGCATCGCCAGCGACATGGCCAGGGCCAGCAGCCACGGCCGCATGGCCACCAGCCGTCGATGCAACGCGCTGGGCAATCTGGGCAAGCTGGTCAATTCGAGATTTTCGTCGCGCGTACGCCGGCCGGCCAGACGAATGCAGAAGCGGCTCTTAGACGGTAGGAGCCACCCGATCGTTTGCGCGGTCTCGCCACGCAGTTCGGGCGGCGATTCACTTTTGGCCGGCTGCGAAATGCAGGGCGGCAACGTCGCAAGACGATCAACGGAAACCGGTTCAGCGCCTGGGTTCGCCGACAACCCGCAGGCGGCGACCAGGCAAAAGGCAAAGAATGACATCAAAGGTGACGATTAGGACAAATGCGCGTCAAAAGCCATCCAAGCCTTAGAATCGTCATACTCACTCCATTCACTGCAATCGTTTCGCCGGTCCGACTTGAAGAGACAATCGCCGCCGATCCTGCGCGTTGGCAGGTCGATCAACATGACCTGCGGTCTTCAGGCGGTGGAGTAACGTAGACGTGCGCGCATCTAGTCATCGGTCGCGCTGGTAAATGACTTCGTAGCAGAGGATCGCGGCTAAGAAGCTAAAGGTGCTGGCGGGAATCTCGAATGCCGCCTCGCCCAACACGAGGGGCGCGGCAAAGGCGGCGGTGGCGAAGGCAATCGCACCAATCAGGCCAATCCACGCCATGATCCTGTCCCCGAAACAGGAAAGATGCCGCCGACTGCCACCATGACAGTCGCGGCGCTGAGCCGTGACGCAGGCGGCTGCCGCGCCAGGCTAATGAAAGACTACGCCACAGCGCCCGCAGGTCAATCCGGCGGCGGCGCGCGGCAACCGCGTGTCTCGGCGGGGCCGGGGCGGTCGCTTTTAACGTCGTCGATTGATCGTTGACGATGGCATTTTCCGTACGATTGGCGTAACTGAAAACAACTCCGCGACAGCGGCGGATACCAGGCCAAACGCGGCGGACCCGCGTTTGCCCCGCATTGGCGAACGGGCTATACCTTGAATGCGAATTGTCGGGCCACCCAGCGATAAAAAGGAGACCAGCCGAAGTCATGGTTCAGAAGGGGTTTCGCCGATTGACTAAGCACACTGGCCAAAGAACTTGCGGGGGCAACGCATGAGCGGGCGATCAACTTGGCATTCCGCACGCTGGCCCGACGCCTTCGTGCGCGTTTGCTGCGCAGCGGCGATCGGCGTGACGGGCCTGGTCTTGCTCGGCTGGACGTTGGACGTGCCAGCCCTCAGGTGCGTTCTGCCCGGCCGGGTGGCGATGAACCCGGCCACCGCGATCTGCTTTCTCTTGGCCGCGGGTTCGCTGTCAATCTTGCGGGCGCCGCGCCCCGCCGGCTGGCAGCGGCTGGCGCAGTTTGCCGCGATGCTGGTGGCGGTGGTCGGGGCGGTGAAATTGTCGGGCTACCTGCTGGGTTGGAACATCGGCATCGACCGGCTGCTGTTTCATGCGCAGTTGGGCGACAACGAAATCGCCCCCAACACGGCTTTTAATTTCCTGGCGCTCGGTCTGGCGCTATGGTGCCTAGACCGGCCCACGCGAACCGGCCGCTGGCCCGCCCACGGGCTCGCTATGCTGGTGGCCATCGGCGCGGTTCTGTCGGTCGTGGGATATGCCTTCGGCGCGCGCGTGCTGTACGGAGTGCCGTCGACGATTCCGATGGCCCTGAACACCGCCACCGTCTTCTGCCTGCTGTCGCTGGGGCTGTTGGCTGCCCGGCCCAATCGCGGCATCGCGGCCTTGTTTCTCGGCAGCAGCCCCGGCGGTACGCTGGCGCGGCGGCTCGTGCCGGCCGCCGTCGCCATTCCCGCGATCGTCGGCTGGTTGCGGCTGGCGGGCCAAAATCGCGGGTTCTACGACACCGAACTAGGCGTCGCCGTGATGGTGGCAGTCACCATCATCACGCTCCTGTTGCTCATCTTGTGGACCGCCGAAACGGTCAATCGCATCGAGGCTGGGCGGAAGCAGGCCGAGGCCTCGTTGCGAGAAAGCGAAGATCGGTTTCAACTTCTGGTGAACAGCGTTCACGACTACGCGATTTTCATGCTCGACCCGGAGGGACGAGTGGCCACCTGGAACCTGGGGGCCCAGCGGATTCTGGGATACACGGCGGAGGAGATCGTCGGCCAACACGTGTCGCGGTTCGCCCCCAATGCGATCAGCCGCGCAGCGGTCGCGGGCGAGTTGCACCGCGCCGCCGCCGACGGCCGGTTTGAAGAGGAAGCGCGCCGCCGGCGAAAAGACGGCACGCAGTTTTGGGCGAACGTGATTATCACGCCGATCCGCAGCGCGGACGGCCGGCTGACGGGCTTCGCCAAGGTGACCCGCGACATCACGCGGCAGCGCGGGGCCGAAGAGGCCATCCGGCAGCTCACGCAGAACCTGGAGCATCGCGTGGCCGAGCGGACCGCCGAGCTGGCGGAATCGAACGACCAGCTCAGGCAGCAAAACCAAGAAAACGAAATGTTCGTCTACAGCGTATCGCACGACTTGCGCTCGCCCTTGGTCAATCTGGAGGGTTTTAGCCAGGAACTCGTTCATGTGTGCGGCGAGCTGCGCGAGCTTTTGGCAGATCCGGACGTGCCCGCCGAAACGCGCGACCGCGGGATGGCGCTGGTGGACGGCGACGTGGCCGAATCGATCCGCTACATCAACCAGGCGGTTCTGCGACTGAGCGGCATCATCGACTCGCTGTTGCGGCTGTCTCGGGCCGGGCGCGTTGAGTACCAAGCGCAGGAAGTCGATGTGAATGCGATGCTGCCCCGCTTGCTCGATTCGATGCGGGGCACCATCGCCGAGCGTGGCGCGGCGGTGCATTGCGGCGAGTTGCCCGTCGTCTGGGGCGATCCCACCGCGCTGGAACTGGTGTTCGCCAACCTGGTGGGAAACGCCCTGAAGTACGCCGACCCGCTCCGGCCGGCGCATGTTGAGATCGGCTGCCGACCCGAGCCGAGTTCCGAAGAGAACGGCAACCGACTGACCTTCTACGTGCGCGACAATGGCCTGGGCATCGCCGCGGAATATCAGGAGCGGGTTTTTCAACCCTTCAAGCGGGTCCATACCCAAGTGGCGGAAGGCGAGGGCATGGGGCTGGCCATCGCCCGCCGCATTGTCGAGCGGCACCGAGGCCGAATCTGGGTTGAGTCGGCGCCGGGCAGCGGAAGCACCTTTTTTGTCGAGTTGCCGGTCGTCCGCGCCAATCGGCCCAACGGCGGACCGGCTCGTCGGGGCGCTGATAATGAGAACCGGGAATCTGATCAGGAGGAGATGACATGCAGTCTGAATCATTGCTGATTCTGTTGGCTGAAGACGACGACGGCCACGCCAGCCTTGTGCAGCGCAATTTGAAACGGGCTGGGATCCTGAACGACATCTGTCGCGTGAAAGACGGCCAAGAGGCGCTCGACTTCGTTCACTGCCAGGGTCAGTTCGCCGGGCGCAAGCCGAGCGGTCCTCTGCTGCTGGTGCTCGACATCAACATGCCGCGCCTGGATGGCATTGAAGTGTTGCGGCGGATGAAGGCTTCGGAAGCCACCGCGAAAATTCCCGTGGTCATGCTGACCACGACGGACGCCCCCCACGAGATCGAGCAATGTTACGCTCTTGGTTGCGGCATCTATATCACCAAGCCGGTGGAATATGCGGCGTTTGTTGAGGCACTGCGGCGATTAGGGCTGTTCCTGCAAATCGTCAAAGTGCCGCCCGAGGCGGCCTGAATCGAGGGACCAGGGGGGCGGAACCATGTCGCAAAGCGCGCGCGGCAGCATTTTGGTGTTCGACGACGATCCGGCGATTGCGCGGCTCCACACGAAATCGCTGGAGCGCGCCGGCTATCGCGTCGTCGTCGCCTGCACGGCGGAGGAGGCGACCGCCGCGGTTCGAGCGGGAGACGTGGAGCTGATCGTGCTCGATTACCAGCTTAGCGGCATGGTTACCGGGCTGGATTATTACGTTACGCTG
>JAICLL010000107.1 GCA_025927475.1 Pirellulales bacterium | reverse complement strand
TACTTTCAATGCTGGTTCCCATTCCTTTTGCGTCCCAGCCAGACCCGCGGTGCGGCGAGCTTATTTGCGGATGTCTAAACGCCGAATGATATCGAGATATCGCTGCGGATCGACCCGTTTCAGGTAATCCAGCAGCCGGCGCCGCCGACTGACCATCATCAGCAGACCCCGCCGGCTGGCGAAGTCCTTTCGGTGCGTGCGCAAGTGCTCGGTCAGCTCGCCGATTCTGGTGGTCAGAATGGCGATTTGGACTTCAGGCGATCCGGTGTCGGCGTCGCCGCGGCGAAAGTCGCCGATCAGCTCTTGCTTGCGCTGTTTGGTAATAGCCATCTACGATCCGCTGTTTCTCCCGCGTCCGCCGGGCGGCGTGTTCGACGCCGCTCGCCTTTGCTCGGGGGGGTGCTAGGACTTTTCCTACTATCTAGTTTCAAACAACTTAAGGCGTGAATGTACCATGTTGGCGGCGGATTGCAACTGGTAATAAGGGGGGAGCAGGGTTCGGGACTCAGGGGTCGGGATTCAGGGGTCGGGATTCAGGAGTCGGGGGCGATGAGGTAGCCCCGGCCCTTGTGGCCGGCTAGATGGTGGCCATTCGCGGAAGTTCGGCCCCCGCGCGGCCAGTTAAATGCACGATGCTGCGTCTGGCCAGCGGCGAGGATTACGTTCGCCATACGGCGTGATTCTTCATCCGGCAGGTCGGCGGCGATCAGGGCGGGTCGCTCAGGCATAAAAACTTAAGTTGCCTTGTCGGTCTTGATGCGCAGCTCGCGCAGTTGCCGGGCGTCGACCGGGCCGGGGGCCTCGGTCATCAGATCGGTGGCCTTCTGCGTTTTCGGAAAGGCGATGCAGTCTCGAATGTTGTCCAGACCACCGAAGAGCATCACCCAGCGGTCGATGCCCAGGGCGATTCCCCCGTGCGGCGGCGCCCCATATTGCAGCGCGTCGAGCAAGAAACCAAACCGCTGTCGGGCGTGCGAAGGGTCGATGCCCAACAGCGAGAACACCTGCTGCTGCACTTGGTTGTCATGAATTCGAATGGTGCCGCCGCCCGCCTCCGAGCCGTTGATCACCAGATCGTATGCCTGCGCGCGACACTTGCCCGGCTCGCTGGCGAGCATGGCCAGGTCTTGCGGGCGCGGGGCCGTGAACGGGTGGTGCATGGCGGCCCAGACGTTTTCTTCGGCGTCCCAGGCGAACATCGGAAACTCGACGACCCACGAACAGTGCATCGTGCCGGGCGGATAGAGCTTCAGTTCTTCGCCGAACCGCTTGCGCAACGCATAGAGCGCCTTGCACGTCACCTCGAAACTATCGGCGACGAAGAGCAACAGATCGCCCGGCTCGGCTTCCATTCGTTCGGCGATGCGGGCCAGCAGCGGCGGGGCAAAGTTCTTGGCGGTGGGCGACGCCAGCGTCCGCCCCTCTTCCACCTTGAACCACACCAGGCCCTTGGCCCCAAAGCTCTGCTTCACCAGTTCGGTCAGCTCATCGATGCCCTTGCGCGAATAGCGGGCCGCGGCTTGCCGGGCATTGATGCCGCGCACGCGCAGACCCGCCTCGGCCGCTTCGCGAAACACGCGAAATTCGGCCTCGCGGGCCAAATCGGTCGCGTCGATCAACTCCATGCCGAAACGCAGATCCGGTGCGTCGTGGCCATAGCGTTCCATCGCCTCGTCGTAGGTCATGCGCGGCAGCGGCAACGCCAACTCCAGCCCCAGAATCTGCCTGGCCAATCTCGCGACCAGCCCGTCGATGATGCCCATCACGTCGTCGGCATTGACGAACGACATTTCCAGGTCTAACTGCGTAAACTCGGGCTGGCGATCGGCCCGCAAATCTTCATCGCGGAAGCAGCGGGCCACCTGCACATAGCGGTCGTAACCGGCCACCATCAAAATCTGCTTGTAAAGCTGTGGCGATTGCGGCAGCGCGTAAAACGAGCCAGGGTGTACGCGGCTGGGCACCAGGTAATCTCGGGCGCCTTCGGGCGTGCTGCGGCCCAGCATGGGCGTTTCGACTTCCAGAAAGTCGTGCTCGTCGAAATAATCGCGCATCGCCTTGATCATGCGGTGCCGCAGCACCAGCGTGCGCTGCATATCGGGCCGGCGCAGGTCAAGATAGCGGTATTTCAGGCGCAGGTCTTCGCCCGGCAGTTCCATGGCGCCGGGCTGAAACGGCGGCGTGGCGCAGGCGTTGAGCACCTCCAGGTGGTTGGCACGCAGCTCGATCTCTCCGGTGGGCAGTTCGCGGTTGGCGGTGCCTTCGGGCCGCCGCGCCACAGTGCCGCGAACGGCAATCACAAACTCGCTGCGCAGCGTCTTGGCCAGCTCTTGCACCTGCGGCCCCGACTCGGGATTGAAAACCACCTGTGTTTTGCCGTAGCGATCGCGCAGATCGACAAACAACAGCCCGCCGCCATGATCGCGGTAGGAATCGACCCAGCCGCAGAGCGTGGCTTGATGGCCGGCATTTTCCAATCGCAGCTCACCGCACGTATGAGACCGAATCAACGCACACTCCCGAAAAGCTTCAACAGGACAGACGGAAAAACCCAGCGAATCGCGTATTGTAAGGAGCGGCGGCGAGACAAGCTAGTTCGCTCGTGCTAGTGGCTGTGAACCGCTCGCCAACTCGATCTTAGGACACCCCAATAGGTTGACAGCCCGCTGGGCGGCCATCATAATAGCGGGCACAGGCAGGCGACGCTCGGGACCGTCGTCAGCCGGACGTGTTGCCATGATGATCCGGGCCGCGATCGCGGCGAAGTGCCGGACGAGCGAACAGAGAAGAGGGAGATGGTTTTGGGTCTTCCTAGTTCGTACATAAAGGTCGTGGCGGATGAGTCATTGCCAGGCGGGCTTCACGCCCGTTGAATTGCCAGCCGGTTTATACCGCAGATACGCCGCATGGTCTGACGGCGGCGGCATCGATGCCGGCGGAATTGATAGCGGCTGGGGCTACAGCGGCTTTACCCTCTCTTGCCGCTTGCCGGTATCTCGTGCAGTCCCGTGTCGGGACGAAAAACCGCGGTCATGATTGTCGGTTTCATTTATCTATCTCTTTAGCTACCAGGAGAAACGTGATGTCTAGACTTCACAACGAACTTGTCGCTCGCAGGCGCCATCGAGGGTCGGCTTCGCAGGGCTTCACGCTGGTCGAGTTGCTCGTGGTGATCGCCATTATCGGAATCTTGGTCGCCTTGCTGTTGCCGGCAGTGCAGGCGGCGCGGGAAGCCGCCCGGCGCACTCAGTGCGTGAATAACCTCAAGCAATTGGGGATCGCCGTGCAAAATTTTCACGACGTCAACCGCAAGCTTCCGACGATGGTCAATCAGCCTGTATTCGCGAATCCGAGCACACCCACCAATCCCTGGCCCGACAACCAGTTTCAGCGATGGAGCTACTTGGTGGCCATCTTGCCTTACGTCGAAGAAAAGGGCCGTTACGACTTTTTCATGACGAATTATCTGGGCAAGCAAGTCCCGTGGAACGCCGACGCGGGCAACAAGTTACCCTTCAACAGCGCCAAGATTCCGAAGTTCATGTGCCCGTCGGATGCGCAGTTCGAATACGCGGAGCAAGATCGAGTGGGGCCGACCAGCTATCACGCGAACCGCGGTGACTATATGGTGGGCGATTTTTGGTGGGAATGCCGGGGGGTGTTTGGCACTGGGGGCCGGACGGATCTCACTTTGGGAATGATCACCGACGGCTTAAGCAACACGGCGGCGATCAGCGAATGCAAGCTGGGGCGGAACAACGATCGGCGGCCCACGCTCGGTTTCCGCAGGGGAACCAACTTGTATAACGGGGCGCCTCCGAGCCTCTGCCTGGCAACGGTTGGTCCGAATGGTTTGTTTACCGGCAACGTCGGGTCGGCCGCGCCCACCTATCGAGAGATCGGCTGGTCTTGGACCGACGGGCTGCACATCTATTCGGGGTATTTCCATCTGCTGCCGCCGAATTCGCCGAGTTGCGGAATTGCGGCGGAAAGCTGGGAGCTGATTTCTTCCAGCAGCTATCATCCGGGAGGCGTCAATGTTTGCATGGTCGACGGTTCCATTCGCTTTGTCAACGAGACGATCGATTCCGGAAATCCGGCGGCGACCGTGCAACAATCGTCGTGGTGGGGCGGTGGCAACCCCCAAGAATATATGGGACCGTCGCCTTACGGCCTATGGGGCGCGATGGGCACCTCTCGCAGCAGCGACCAAAATCCCAACGACCTAAGCTCGAACTGAGCCGACTTTGCCGGAGGGTCTCAGCATATGAAACGTATAAACCCTTTATTCTTAACCTCGTGGTTGCTCGCCGCAGTCATGGCCGCATCGGTCGGCTGCGGCAGCTCCAAGCCAAAAGCCGTTCCCACGGAGATGGTCGAGGGAGTGGTCACGCTCGACGGGCAACCAGTGTCTGAAGCCACCGTGACCTTTCTTCCAGTTCAGGAAGGAGCCGGGGCGTCCGCTACCGGCATGACCGACTCGGAAGGAAAATATACGCTTACGGCGGTGGGGGCGGGAATCGGGGCTCAGCGCGGAGCAGGAACGCTGCCCGGAGAGTATTATGTCGGAGTCGAGAAAGTCGGCTTGCCCGACATTCCCGCCGCGGCCGATCTCGGCGAGTCGGCGAAAAGCTCCGCGGCCTCGGGGCGGCCCCAAGACGTTAAGGTCACTTACATTGTGCCGGAGAAGTTCCGCGATCCGGTAAGTTCAGGCATCAAAGTGACCGTGAAAGCGGGACAGAACAACATTCCGATTGAACTAAAATCGAAATAAGATGAATTGGTGACGCTTGGCCGCGCGGCGAACGAGCGCGAATGACGCGCCCGTTCCTCCGCGCCATATTCATGCCACGAACGCGCCTACCAGCCCGTCGCAGCCGGCGGCCCTTGGAAAGACTGTTGCCGGTGGTATTGTTGGCGCTGGCCGCGACCGTCGGCTGGCGGCTGTGGCAACGCGCACAGTCGCCGGCCCGCCTGCTCGAACAGGCTCGTCAGGCCCTGCGCGCCAATGACTATGCCGCCGTCGAGCGGCTGTGCCGCGAGATGCCCATCGATGCTCCTCAATCGCCGGCCATGCTGCTGCTGGCCGGTCAGGCCGCCGCCGGCGAAGGTCGCTTGACCGACGCGGTCGACTATTACGATCGCATCCCGGTCTCCGCCGGCCAGCACGCCGCGAAGGGACGAGCCGCGGCGGGTGACCTCTTCAGGCAGCTCGGCCAGGCGTCGAAGGCCGAGACCAATTACCGCGAGGCGCTCGAGCTCGATCCCCACAGCGTTGTCGTTCACGATCAACTCGCTAATTTGTTGGCCCTGGAAGGCCGCCGTTTCGAGTCGTTGTCGCATTTTTACGAAGTCTTGCGTCACGGGCAGTGTTCGTTCGAGGTGTTGTTGCAGGTCGGCCAACATGCCGCGACGATCGATGCGCCCGACGAACTGCTCCGCTGCCGCGCCGCCGCGCCCGACGATCCGGCGCCCTTGATCGGCCTGGCCCGTATTGAAATGCTCAAGCAAAACTTCGCCCAGGCCGCCGAGATGTTAAGGCAAGTGATTGCCCAAGCTCCGGAGTGTGTTGAGGCACACGCGCTGCTGGGACGAGTTCTCTTGGAAGCGCCCGGCGACGACGAGCTGCGCGCCTGGTCGGCCTCTTTGCCCGCAAACGCCGACGGGCATCCGGACGTGTGGGCCGTGCGTGGCCTGTGGGCCAAGCGCCGCGGCCACACGAAGGCGGCCGCGCGCGCGATGTGGGAAGCCTTGCGGCGCCACGCGAATCATCAGGCCGCCACGCTCGAGTTGTCGCAGTTGTTGAACGCGTTGGGCCATTCGGAAATGGCCGGCGGTTTGGTCAGCCGCGGTGCGGCGCTAACCGAGTTCTCCGCAACTCTGGAATTGCTGGGCAGGTTGGGCGCGGCGGCGGTGGACGACGATTCGGCCCGCCGCGAAGAGTTATTCAAACACCGTAACGGCCCAACGCTAGTCGTCCGCGCGGCGCGGCAGGCCGAAACCCTGGGACGACTGTGGGAAGCATGGGGTTGGAATCGCATCGCTCTCTCTTTGGGCAATGTGGATTGGGCGCGCGAAGCCCTCCAGCGCATCGAGCCGCAGCTCGGTCCCTCGCTGCCGCCGACGTTGCCGCAAGTCGATCCCGGCATCCTCCTCGATCTCTCGCACTATCCCTTGCCCGACGACTTGCCCAACGACGACTTGCCCGACGACGACGACGCCGGGGCCGAACCGATCGCCCGGCAGGCAGCCGAGCCCGCTGAGGCCGGTCCTCGCTTTGACGAAGTCGCACGGCAGATGGGCATTGACTTTACTTACTTTTGCGGCCGCGAGGGAACGAACCCGCGCGACCGCATCTTCCAGTCGCTCGGCGGCGGCGTGGCGGTCGCCGACTACGATCTCGACGGCTGGCCCGATCTCTATCTGACGCAAGGATGCCGCTGGCCGCCGCGGGCCGGCCAAACGGAACACCTCGACGCCCTCTGTCGCAACCTGGCAGGCGAGCGCTTCGAAGACGTCACCCGCGCCAGCGGCCTCGGCGACGAGCGTTTCAGTCAGGGAGCGACGGTCGGCGATTTCGACAACGACGGCTTTCCCGATCTCTACGTCGCCAACATCGGGGTCAATCGGCTCTATCACAATAACGGCGACGGCACATTCAGCGACGTGGGCGAGGCGGCGGGCATCCGGGCCGATCAGTGGACGACGAGTTGCTTGCTCGCCGACGTAAACGGCGACGGCTTGCCCGACCTGTATGATGTGAATTATGTCCAAGGCCCAGGCGTGTTCGACACGACTTGCTCGCAGCAGGGTCTGCCGCTCACCTGCTCGCCGACCCAGTTCGAGCCGGCCCCCGACGCGCTGTACCTGAACTTGGGCGACGGCTGTTTTCAGGACCAGACCGCGGCGGCCGGGATAAACGTTTTGGGCGGCAACGGCTTGGGAATCGTGGCATCCGACTTCGATGGTTCGGGCCGCTTGAACCTGTTCGTCGGCAACGATCAGGACGCGAACTTTTATTTTGTGAACGGCACGCCGGCGCCCGGCGCGCCGCCGCGGTTTGAAGAGCGCGGCCTGCTCGCGGGACTTGCCTTCAACGGCGATGGCCGAGCGCTGGCCGCCATGGGCGCGGCCGCCGGCGACGTCAACGGCGACGGAAAAATGGACCTGCTGGTGACCAACTTCCTGCACGAATCGAGCACGCTCTATATGCAAGGCAGCAGCGAGTCGTTCACCGATGCCACGGGACCAGCCGGCCTGCGCCAGCCAAGTTACCCCATGCTTGGTTTCGGCGCGCAGTTTCTGGACGCGGAGTTGGACGGCAGGCTGGATCTGGTCGTCACCAACGGGCACGTTCACGAGTTTTCAGAACCGGGCGTTTCCTACGCCATGCGGCCCCAATTCTTTCGCAACCTAGGCGGCGGCCGGTTTCGACAAGTCCCCGCCGACACGCTGGGACCGTATTTCCGTCAAGCGTGTTTTGGGCGGGGACTGGCGCGCCTCGACTTCAATCGCGACGGCCGCGACGACTTCGCCGTCTCGGCGCTCGAGACGCCCATGGCCCTGCTGTGCAACCAGACCAGCCGCGCCGGGCACTTTCTCGCCGTGCGGCTTCGCGGCGTAATTTCATCGCGCGACGCCATCGGCGCTGTGGTCGCCATCGACGTGGGCGGGCGACGCCAAACGCAATGGCTCAACGCCGGCGACGGCTTTCACGCCAGCAACCAGCGGCAGTTGACGTTCGGCATCGGTGGCGCGACGCGTGTGGATCGCCTGACGGTCTCCTGGCCCTCGGGCCTCGTGCAAGACTTTTTCGATCTGCCCGCCGACCAGCAGTTGATCCTTGTCGAGGGTTCCGCCGACGCCACAACGATCGCGCGCTGAGTGCGCTGCTCGTCCATCAAGCGTGGAACAGTGCGTTTGCCGTGCGCCGCATTTCGGCTCTCTCCGCCCAGTCCAACTTCATTTTATCGAGCCGCAACGCATCGAGCGAAGAGACCGCGCGCAAAAGATCCCCAGGAGGCCCTTGACACGAAATACTCTTTCAGGGATGGGTGTTATCGTCCGTCTTCGACCGTCCTTGGTCCCCACACAAAGATGTAATGAGAGGCCTGGGCTCGGCGGTGATTGGTTTGCCGCCGCCCGCGGCATTTTTCTGTCATCAATTTTTCTGTCATTCCATCGGCAGCGCGCAGCCGATCGCCCCCCAGGTGGCGTCCGAAACCCGGCCCTCTCTCCATTTTTTACCAGACGAGTGCCTCGGGTAGCTTTTTCCGCTTTGTTTCGCCCTTCTCGCCGGCCCCAGACTCGCAGCTTCGCAAGCGGGGCGGCGGCAAGTCGGCCTGAAGCAGGCAGCGGCAGAGGATGAATGTCTTGGTTTGCTTCTTGGTTTTCTTGTGGTTCGCGGCAACGCCGTTGGCATCGGCGGGCGCCTTCGTTTACAATTAGAAGACGTTGTTACGCGGTTTAACCGGGGGAAATCATGGTTCGCAACCATTGGCGGGCGGTTTTTGCGCTGAGTGTGTTGATCGGCCTCGCGCGGGCCGCCGAAGCGAGAGTCGTCGAACGATGGAACGATCTGTCGCTCGACCCGCGCGTCATTCGCTACGACGCCGACAAAGACCAATTCACCCGCCAAGAGAGTGCCTTCTCGACGATCAAGCACCAGCGGCCCGGCGGCAAACATTCCTACTCGGGCAGCCGACTGAATCAATACCGGTTCCACGGCAAGCCGGGCCGCGGCGGCATCTACGATGCGCTGGAGGCCAACCAGCGCCACCTCGACCCGCGGAACTACGAGTACCGGAAACGATGAGCGTTCTTGACCGCTTTCGCCTGGAGGGCAAACGCCTGTTCATTACCGGTGGCACGCGCGGCTTAGGCCGTGAAATGGCCCTGGCCATCGCCGACGCCGGCGCCGAGGTGATTTTAGTGGGCCGCGACGGCGACAGCCTCCGGCATACCGCCGCCGACATTCGCCGCTTCGGCCGCCAGGCCCATATCATCCAGGCCGACGTCGGCCTGCCCGACGCTTGCCAGGCCGCCTGCCAAGAGGCTCTCAGCAAATATGCTCCGATCGACATTCTCATCAATAATGTCGGCGGGCGGCGCGTGCCCACGCCGACCACGGAAATGCCGCTGGAGGTCTGGCAGCAGATCATCGACCTCAACCTGACCAGCACTTTTCTCTGCACCAAGTTGCTGGGCGGGCCAATGGTCGAGCGCCGGCAGGGACGCGTGATCAACATTGCTTCGATCTCGGGCATGGTGGCCAACCGCGGCATCGGCGGGCGCAGCTATGAGACGTCGAAGGCCGCGGTGATTCAATTCACGCGGGCAACCGCGGCAGATTGGGCGCCGTTTGGCGTCACGGTCAACGCCATCTGCCCTGGCGGTTTTATGACCGAGCCGAATGTGCGCTGGTCGCGCGAACATCCCGAAGTGATCGAGGCGTTCAAATCGCAAATCCCCATGGGCGATTTCGGAAAGCCCGAAGACCTGGGCCCCTTGGCCGTCTATCTGGCCAGCGACGCGGCGCGTTACATGACGGGCGCGGCACTGGTGATCGACGGGGGTTATACGCTCTGGTAGCCGATGTGATCGATCTTTGGTCGGTCGTGACGGCCGGATACCATGCGCGTCGAAATGACCCGAACCCTGTTAGCGGCCATTGCCCGGCTGATCAGCGGCGCCAGTGTGCGCTGGATCGATTGCCAGCCCGACACCTGCCAGCGGGTTTACTTTGCCAATCACACCAGCCATCTCGATGCGCTGGTGCTGTGGTCGTCGCTGCCGGCGGAAGTGCGCGGGCTCACGCGCCCGGTGGCGGCCAAAGACTATTGGGAAAAGGGGAAAGTTCGCCGCTATCTTTCGACGCAGGTGTTTGATGCCCTGTTGATTGACCGGCGGCAGATCAAGGTCCACCAAAGCCCGGTCGATCTGATGGTCAAGGCCATCGGCGACACGCATTCGCTGATCGTCTTTCCCGAGGGACACCGCAATCTGGACGCGGAGATTCAAGAGTTCAAGAGCGGGCTGTATTACCTGGCCAAAAAGCGGCCCGACTTGGAGCTGGTGCCGGTGTTCATCGACAACTTGAATCGGGTGCTGCCGCGGGGCGAGTTTCTGCCGGTGCCACTGTTGAGCTGCATCACGTTTGGGCCGCCGATCTGGCTGGAGGTGAACGAGCCGAAGACCGAGTTTTTGCAACGGGCGCGCGAGGCCGTGAAACGGCTGAAAGAGGCGTAGCGCCCGAGTTGCAAGGAATCATCGCTTACTGTCTTTTACGCGCCGCGAGGAAATTCCCTGGTGACGGCAAGCACCTCTTGCAGAACCTGGCCATTCGTGGCAATGGCTTCACCGGCGTGGATGGTGGCGTTTCCCCGCCAGTCGGTAATGGTGCCGCCGGCTTCTTCCAAAATCGGTTGCAGCGCCGCGCAGTCCCAAACGTTCATTTGGGGATCGATCATCACTTCGGCCCGCCCGGTTGCCACCAGCAGATAGCCGTAGCAATCGCCCCAGGTGCGTGCCAGCCGGCAGGCCGCATCGAGCCGGTCATAGGCCGCCGCTCTGCCGGTCTTGCCAAAGTTTTTGACTTCCGAAGTGCAGAACAAGCTGTCGGCTAGCCGGGCGATGCCGGAGACGCGAGCGGCCGCGGGCGGCGATTCGCCGCGCTGCGCCCAGGCGCCCTGACCGACCGCCGCCGACACCATTTCGTCGAGCGCGGGCACCCGGATCACTCCCACGACGCTGCGGCCCTCGAACTCAACGCCGATCAGCGTGCCATACAGCGGCACGCCGGAGATGAACGATTTGGTGCCGTCGATGGGGTCGAGAATCCAGCGGTAGCCTGAAGTGCCCGATTGCTCGCCCAGTTCTTCTCCCAGAATGCCGTCGCTGGGAAAGGCATCGGCGATGCGCCGCCGCAGGTGCTCTTCGGCACGGCGGTCGGCGATGGTGACCGGCGAGTGGTCGCGTTTGAGTTCGACGGCGTAGTTATCTTGGCGAAAATACTCGAGTGTGATCGCGCCGGCCTCGCGCGCCACCGCACGCGCCAAATCGAGTCGCTTTCGAAGATCCGCAGGCCGCATCAGCTACTCCAGGGACTGACAGAAATATTGTTGACAGAAAAATGAAGCAGAGAAATAGGGAGACCATCGAGCGATGGTGCTAGCGTCATCAACCGAGCCGCATTGATCGAATCGCCTTCCCATTTTTCTGTCAGCAATCTTTCTGTCGTGTCTGTACGGTCCCTGGCCGCAGCGAGTGCAACACGACGAGTCTCAATTCTAAACGCCGGAAGCGGCGGCGTCTGATTTGATGGGGCTGGCTTCGGCGCGAAAGGCATGCCATACCAACAGCGCCGCGCCGCAAACCAGAAAGCTATCGGCCAGGTTGAAATTGGGCCAAACCCAGGCCTGGTATTTGAACAGAATCCAGTCGCGCACGGCGTGAATGCGGGCCTGCGGATCGCCCGGCAGCGCCCAAAACCCCAGCCGGTCGTAGAGATTTCCCAAAATGCCGGCCATCACGCAGCCCAAGGCGACGGTGAGCAGCCAGTCCCGCGCCGCGCCGGCCACGAACAGCCAATAAAGGATGCCCACCGCGGCGGCCACCGACAGCGTGGCGAACAGCCAGACTTTGCCCTGTCCCATGCCGAACAAAGCGCCCTCATTCAGACTGGTTTGGAAGCCGCAGATGCCTTCCCAGATCCACCAGGTTCGCCCGCCGGGACGGCCCAGCGCGGCGAAAACCCAGTGCTTCGTGGCCAGGTCCAAGGCGCAGCCCACCACCGCGATCGATGAAAAAACGACGTAGCGATTGGGAGCTACGGCCTTCATGGCGTCAGCCGCGTTCGAGTTGTCCGGCACATTTGACGCACAGCGGCGCATAAGGCAGCGCGTTCAGCCGGGCCTTGGGAATCTTCACACCGCACTCATCGCATTCACCGTAGGTGCCGTCTTCGATCCGCTCCAAGGCCATTTCGATCAGCTCGAGCGTGCCTTCTTCGTTTTCCATCAGGCTGAGCGTAAACTCTTGCTCGAAATTATCGCTGCCCAGATCGGCCATGTGGATGGGCATACTCGAGAATTCGCGGGCGCCGTCCATGCGGTTTTTCCGCAGGGCCGCATCGGCCATTTGACTGACGTCGCCGCGCAAACGCGCACGTAAAGAAAGCAGCCGCTCCTTATAGACCTTGGCCTCTGCTTTTTTCATCCGAAAATCTCCTGGACTCGCCCTAGCGGTAAGTGCCCCCCACGTATACAGAATCATTATTCTAAAACGGCCAGAGCGGCTCGTCAATCAAGCGGCGGCTCGATCAGAATCGGGCTGCCGGGCCGATTTTCCGGTCAGCCGCGCGATGGTCGGCTGCAACTGGGGCATCTTGTCGGCGATCCAGGTCAGCACTTTGGCGAAAAAAGGAATATCGGGCGCCAGCGTGATAGCGCCCCAGGCGATGAACACCCAGCCGGGCAAGATGGGCAGCGCCAGCCCCGCCACTCCCAACGCCAAAAGCCCCCAGCCGGCCAGTTGCCGCCCAATTTTCCACGCCAGCGACCGGGCAGGCGGGTCGCTGGAGCGCGGGGCTTCGTAGGGATTTTGGGGTTGGGGATGTTCGCCGTCCATCTGGCAATTGTATGCGCCGGCCCGGCCGGAGGAAACTTCCCACCTGCCGCTGTGGCAGTTCATGGGACCGCACGAAGCCCCTTCCCCACCGATGTTTCCTCACGGAAAGTTGCTTTTTGACCGAACTAGCAGTATCTTGTCTCGCTTGCCCGAGTGCGGCCTTTATGAGTTCCACGGCACCTCAGATTCGCGTCACGATTCCGCCGGCGCTGCGTCCGCTTTGCGGCGATGTGCCATCGCGGCGGGCGGAGCTTTGCTTTGCCGCCGCCAGTGTGCGCGAGCTGCTCGGCCAACTTGCTCGGCTACATCCGCAAGTGCACGTCTTGCTCTGCGACGAGCGCGGCGAGCCGCGGCCGCATATCAATGTGTTCGTCAACGCCGATCATGTCCGCGCGCGGGCCGGGCTCGATACGCCGTTGACGCCGGGCGACGTGGTCACCATTCTGCCCGCCGTTTCCGGAGGTTGAGTCATGGCGAGTCGTGTGGTGGTGGCGGTGGGCACCAAAAAGGGAATGTTCGTCTTCGAGGGAGGAACCGCGGCGCGGCGGCTGGAATTGCGCGGGCCGTTTTTCGCGGGTCAGGGCGTGAATGCCATTCTGATCGACCGCCGGGGGCGCACGCCGCGCGTGGTGGCCGCGCCCAGCTCGGCCTGGTTTGGAACGTCGATTCAAATCAGCAAAGACCTGGGCAAGAAGTTCAAGCCCACCAAATCGGCCCCGGCATTTGCGGCCGACGATGGCCGCACGCTGAAAAACATTTGGTCGCTCGCGCCCGGGGGCGACGGCTCGGACTTTCTCTGCGGTATCGAGCCGGCGGCCCTGTTTCGCAGCGGCGACGGCGGCGACCATTGGGAGAAAGTGCCCGGCATCACCGATCATGCGCACGCCCGCCAATGGCATCCTGGCAACGGCGGGCTGTGCATGCACACCATCTTGCACCACGATGGAGCGCTGCACCTGGGCATTTCGACGGGCGGCCACTATGCCAGCCGCGATGGCGAGCAAAATTTTGCTCCAGAGAATGCCGGCGTGGGCGCCGGGTTCATGCCCGATCGTTTTCCTGAATATGGTCAGTGCGTTCACAAGATCGCCGCACATCCCGACCGGCCCGATCGGCTGTATATGCAGAACCACGGCGGTTTTCCCGACGACAGCTCGCTGGGCGTGCTGCGCAGCAACGATGGCGGGCGAACCTGGCAGAGCATCGCCAAGGGACTACCGAGCGATTTTGGTTTTCCGATTGCCGTACACCCGCACGATCCCGACACGGTGTATGTGGCGCCGCTGGAGGCAGCGACGCGAACGTGCCCCGGCGGCCAGCCCGCGATCTGGCGGAGCGAAAACGCCGGCAACCGTTGGCAGCGGCTGACCAGCGGTCTGCCCAAGAAAGAAGCCTGGTTCACGGTGCTCCGCGACGCGCTCGACCTGGACGACGGGCGGCGTCCCTCGGTCTGGTTCGGCACCACCACCGGCCAACTTTGGCGCGGCCGCGAGGGAGGCGAATCGTTCGAGTGCATCAGCTCGGCCTTGCCGCCGATCTATTGCGTGAAAGCCGCCGTGGTGTAACGGCCAGAGTTGGAAGCCCGACGCGGAAGCGAGGTCCTGGCTTGATGGGGAGATACGGGGATAAAGCGGAGATAGGGAGATGAAGAGAGAACTATCTCCTTTCAACGCGGCGTCTGTCTAAGTGCAATGGTGGGACTCGCCGCGCTCGACCCACCCTACGGCTGATTCAGCCCATCCGGCGGCTGAGGCTGAGGCTGCGGCCGGCGCCAGAGCCGGATCGTCGCCAGGGCGAACATCGATTCAAACAAGACGGTTGCCGGAATTGACAAGAGATCTTCCCAAACTCCGCTAAAGATCTCCCGCCGCATGTTGCGCAGTGCGTCCCAGAAGTAACTGGCACTCAGATAGCTTTGCATGATTAATCCCAGCCCGAAAGCCGCCAGCGCCGCAAGCAGGAAGCGTCCCAACGTGATCGCCGTTCTACTTGCCTTCGTGCTGTCCTGATGCGCGCCGGCGCCCGAGGCCATTGCGATCAACAGGCTAAGCTGCGAGCCCTCGCAAAGCAGAAACAGCGGTTCGATGGAAAGCCGCGACGCCAAAAACCGCTGGGCGAAGACAATCGAGACGCCGACCACCGTGGTGAAGAGCAACAGATCGTTGGTGGTGAATTGCCAGCGGCTTGTGAGTTGATGGGCCGCGCGCTCCGATCGACGAAGCTGCGACCATTGCACGGCCATCGCCAACAACAGGCTGGCGAAGCTCGGCAGCAACAAATAAACGCCCAGCCAATATGCGGAATACCTGGGGTGACGGACAGCGAGCAGAATCCAGCAGAGCAGCCATCCCGAGACGCACATCGCGGCTCGCCGCTGCCAGCTTGCCTGACTCAGCGCGGCCCACACCGCCAGCAATCCCGCTTCGCTGAACAAGACCACTCGGAAAACATTTCTCGCGGCCCAATCATCGGGCCGCGCGGTGGTGAGCGCAAACGCAACCAGCAACAGCGCAACGTGGGCTGCCGCCGCGATGATGCGCGAAGAAATAGGACTTGGAGGCATCAACTTATCATAACAAAGTCCGCATCCGCGCGGTTGCGCGATGTTCCGCAGCCGGGGCATCGTTACACGCTGCCCCAGCCACCGAGAGCGGGGTGCTGCGAAACCGTTACGGAACCTGCACAGGCAGCGCGTAAAAGCATCGCGCCGTATCGCCAAAAATCATCGTCCGCTCGGTCTCGCTCAGTGGCCCCAGCGCCTCGACCAGCGCCTGATGCACCCGCTCGTAGCTGCCGGCCAGCTCGCACACGGGCCAGTCGGAACCGAACATCAGCCGCCCCGGCCCAAAGCTCGATAAGGCCGTTTGCACGTACGGCTTCAGGTCGTCGGCGGTCCAGCGCCGCCAGTCGGCCTCGGTGATCATGCCCGACAGCTTGCAATAGACGTTCGGAAAAGCCGCCGCGGCTTTGAAGTGCGGCAGCCAGTCGTCGGTCGCGTGATCTTTAATTCGCGGCTTGGCCAGATGGTCGATCACCATCGGCAGTTCCGGAAGCTGGCTGGCCAGCGCCGGCACGTGCCGCAGATGCTTGACATAAAACAGCAGGTCGAACGGCACGCCATGTTTTTCGAGCACTCTCAGGCCCCGCAGCACGTCGGGCCGGACAATAAAGTCGTCGTCTGGCTCGTCTTGGGTGATGTGGCGGACGCCGACAAACTTGGGATGTTCCGAGAACCGCAGCACCTGCTCTTCACAGTCGTCGTCGGCCAGATCGACCCAGCCGACCACGCCCGCAATGAATTCATGCCGATCGGCCAGTTCCAGCGCCCAGCGATTTTCTTCCAGATGATGCTGGGTTTGCACGAAGACGCAGCGATCGACGCCGGCGGCTTGCAAATGTGGTTCGAGATGTTCCGGCAGAAAATCGCGGCGGATGGGGGCCAGCTTCGGCGCATCGAGCCAGGCATAGTCGAAGGGCCGCGGCTGGTCGAGCCGCCAAAAATGCTGATGCGCGTCGATGGTGAGAGGCATTACCGCACTCCGATGGACAGCAGCAAATTGGCAAACCGCTGCTGATCGGCGGTTTGAATGGTCAGCACGTGGTCGGGCGTTTCGACCGCCTCATAAAAATCCCATTTGGCGATCGGTTCCAGCGGCAGCGTCAACCCGGCGGCGGCGATCACCGCGCGGTATTCGTCCCAGACCGGCGGATCGCGGTCGAGCGTATACGGATCTTCGGGCGTGTACATCATGGTGTTGACGCGGTCGATCGGCACGGCCGAGAGCAATGCTTCGAGCACTTGGCGGCAATTCACCACGCCGGGCATCAGATTCAGGCAGACCAGATCGGCGTTGGGTCCGCGTTTGGTCGAGGCCGGGTAATTGCCGTCGGCGATGAGCACCTTGGCATGGTGCCCCGCCCGACCCAGCACTTCGTTGATTTTGGGGTGCAGAAGGTGGTGTTTGAGCATTTGGGTACCATACAACGATACTGCGCGTCCGGCAATCCGCCGTCCGGCAATCACTCGCGCGCGTGTCGAGCAGGACTCACTCACGGTGGCGATCATCTCCGCCTAACTCGGTCTTAAACGTCCAGATTTGACTTTATAAAGATCTGGACATACGATTGTTGGTCGGGGCGACTGCCCAGCGCCGACAAAAGGACCGCCGAGTGCCGTTTGATCTTCCTCTACCGGCTAGCTTGCGCAAAGCGCGCTGGAAAGTGAAGATCCGTGAAAAGGAAACGCGAGAGCCGCCCCATTTGACGATCTTGCGGGATACGCGTGCGTGGCGCATAAACCTGCGGACGGGCGGGTTCATGGACGATGAACCGAGCCCATCGGATTTGCCAGCGGCGTTGCTGGATCACGTGCGCCAGCGGGCGAACTGGCTGCTGCTTTGCGAGGAATGGGACCGGAAATACCCGGCCAACCCTGTGGTGGAGCAAACTGGCGAGGAAGAGAAATAACCATGCAACGTCAACAGGCCACGCGGAGCACGTTTTTGCTCGACCGAGCCAAGAGACGCGTCAAGCAATTCGCAATCCTCCGCCCAACAGTGATTTCATCGGCCGCGGCGTTACGAGAATCGCTGCCGCATGCCACGCAAAGCTCGCTCTGGATTAGCTATGAGCGAGAGCTTACCGAGTCGCTTTTGCGAAGCATCTCGTGGCCAGCGCGAAGTATCGGCGTCGCGATTCTCGCCCACGCAGTGACCGCGGCCTCGCTCGCCGCTTTGGCGAATTGCTTCAAGCGGCTGGCATATGTCACTGGGAATGGGCTTCTTCCGCCAGACGAGCTTGCCGCGGCGCTCAACACGGACAATGCCGCCGATCTGTTCATTGGCGGCACGGTTGATCGAGCCGGGCAGACCATTACGCTGTGGCGCGGCCATCTCGAACCGCTGACCGTGCCGCTTGCCGCCTTCGAGCCGTCGGGCGACGGAACCAAGCCCAAGTTTGACCTTTTTGCCGTTGCAGATTACGGCCAGACGATTCGGCTGGGCAACTATGAAGCGTCTGCCGAGTCTCTGTTGTACGAATTCGATCCAGCGTACCGTCGTCGCATTTCGCGTGAGCGATTGCGATCGGAGCGATCGTTTGGGGCGTCGTTGCGGCGCCTCCGGAAGCAGCGCGGCCTGCGCCGTGAGGATTTTGAACCAGCATTGACCGCAAAGACCATCGCCCGCATCGAACAGAGCAAGGTGCAACGCATTCGCCCGAGCACGCTTCAAGCCCTCGCCCGCAAACTGCGGGTCAAGCCGGCGGAAATCGCGACATACTAATCCCCCTCTCGACCGCTCATCGACTGAATACACGTCTCACCAACTCCTCGAACATCGTAGTCATCGCTTAATGCCGCTTCTCGTGGGAGCTCCATCGCAACGTCCGGATCAACCTCCTTACAAAGACCGATCATCATGAGGCATTCAAGATAATCGCCGTTCGCAAGTACAGCTCGTGCGCATTACTTCGGGGCTACAAAAAGCACCGGCGAAACGACTCGATCGTCTGCCGGGCGGCGGTGAGCGGATCGGGGTACGGGAAGGCCTCGGCCGAGGCGAAGCCGCGGTAGCTGATTTCCTTGAGGGCTGACGCAATCGGGGCGAAGTCCAGATGGCCCAGGCCCGCCGGGCGGCGGTTGGAGTCGACAAAGTGGACGTGACCGATCGACTCGCCGGCGGCGCGAATCGATTGGGGCAAATCGGTCTCCTCGATGTTCATGTGAAACAGATCGGCCAGCAGCCGCACGTTGTGCGTCGAAAGCCCGGCCAGCACCTGTCCGCCGGCTGCGAGCGTGTTGGCCATGTTCGTTTCGTAGCGATTGAGCGGTTCATAAATCAGCGGCACGCCGTATTGCTGGGCGTGTTCACCGAGGTCTTGCAACGCGTCTTGCAAGTAGCCGGTGGCCGTGGCCGCGTCAACGCCATCGCCGCTGCGGCCCTGCATCGAGCCAATGATGGCCGGCGCGCCGAGTTGGCCGGCGACGTCGATGATGGCGCGAATGAACGCGCGGGCCTTTTGGCGCGCCGCCGCGTCGGCAAGCGTGAGGTGCAGCCGCTGGCGCACCCAGCCGCCGCCCGTGCCCACCGCGGCCAAGGTTACGCCGTGGTCGCCGAGCAACGAGGCCACCTGCTTCACATCGATCGCCTCGGCCGCCGGCGGAAAAATTTCGATGCCGTCGAAGCCCAACTCTTGGGCCTGCCGGCAGGCCGCCGGCAAATCGTCCCAAAACACAAACGGCCCGCCACGGGCTTCGTTCACCAGGCTGATGGTAACGCTCGATCGAATCATGGGTCCATGATGGCATTCGATGGTTGATCGGTTCTTAAATCTAATCTGGTAGGCCAATGGTGGGACTCGCTCCGCTCGGCCCACCCTACCACTGTAGGGAACGGACTCCGTGCCGTTCCGCGGGGGGCGGCGCGGCGCCGATTCGCCGCTCGGCGCGGTACCACGATCAGCGCGTTCCCCGAGGGCCGCTAACGCAGAGCAGCGTCGAATGGCGGTTCACGGAACGGCGCGGAGTCCGTTCCCTACAGACCTCGGATATGATAACCAACCCAAAGTCATTGGCCAATAAACAAAGGTCGCAGGTGCCGCTGATATAGGTTTTCCGTGACATTCCTGGCGATCGTCGGTTGGCAATCGCGCAACAGCCCGAGGTAGCGCTCGCCCATCTGCGCCGCGATCTTGTAGCCCACGTGCAGAAGCTGCCGCAGGTGCGGATTGAACTGCCGGCACTTTGGATCGTGCCGCAGGGCGGCGACGAACTGCTCCGACGACCAGCCGCTCACCTCGTCGGCGGTGGGCAGCCGGGCAGCGTCGATATCGATGACCGCCGCATACGGCTCGCACAGCGCCGCGCGCTTTTCAAGCGCTTTGACGTAAATCTCTTTCGCCGCCGCCAAGCCCTCGCCGCCGGCTTCGGCCAGGCCAATCAGTTCTTCTAACCAGGTGGTTCCGGCGGTCTTCAGATGCACGCCCGCCCCCGTCTCGGCCAGCGCACGGCGAATCGGCGCGTAAAGCGAGAATTTGTCGCTGCCCGAATGAACGCTCAGCTTCAGGTTGTCGGGCAGGCCATACTGGTCGATGGCGAAAGCGATCACCGCCAGGTCGTGGCGAAACTCCTTTTCAAACTGCTCGACATCGCCCACATAATCGACGCCCTTGTTGAACCGCCCGGTGAACTTGGGGGCGATCGTCTGCAACGGCACGCTCTCATCGGCCAGTGCGGCCAGGATCACCAGCAACTCGTCCGGCGTTTGCGGGCGATCGGTCTCGTCCATCGAGACCTCGGTGATGAACGTGCCCGCGCCCTTCGCTTGCGCGATATGCCGATAGATGGCGGCGGCTTCGCGCACCGCCTGCAGGTATTTGCCGGCGATCGTTTCGATTTGTTCGCGCGTGCAAAGGAACGGCCGATCGATGCCCGGAATTCTCAACTGCCCGACGAGCTCGGGGTGCCGCTTCACAAACTCGCCTGTATCGGCGGCCGCGGCGGGGCGGCCGATCGAATCGGCCACGTCGATGGTGTAGAAATCGCTTGAAGCGAGGAAGCCGCCCACGGTTTCCAACCGGATGTGGTCGGCATCGACATGATAAGGCTTTCGCCAGCCGAGTGCCCGCACCGCCGCGTCGGCGGCGGCCCGCACACTGTCGGGCTGCGAGCCAACAATGAGATGCTCGCGGTGCGACTTGTTCCAGACCGGCGACACATCGACGCCCTCGTCGGCGGCCAGCATCACGGCGCGGAGTTGAGCTTCGGCCTGATGAGCAAAACGATCGCCGACGCCGAATGAGTATTTGGAGAGCCGTGACGGTAACATTCAGCTAGTCCTTGGATGTCTGCACTAACTCGATGCGCCAGCGAGGCGACGCATCCGAGCGGGCCTCGCTGACGCTTCGGGTTGCTGTAGGGGTAGGGATGGTCTCACAACGCCTAAGTAACGGGTCTAACCTTCGGGAAAGTATCGCTACTTTCGCGGAGCGAAAGGCGACAATGGCACGCCTCGAATTCGCGCACGCGCTTTAGACGCCCACTTCAACCACGGCCTTGATGACGCCCGTCTCGGGGCGCGTGAACGACGGAAACACTTCGATCAACTCGTCAAACCCCGTGCGGTGTGTGATCCAGGGTCCCGTGTCGAGTTGGCCGTCTTCAATCAGCCGGATGATGCGGGCAAAATCGCGCGGCACCGCGTTGCGCGAGCAAAGCAGCGTGCCCTCGGATTTGTGAAACACGGCGTGGCGAAATCGCACTTCGTCGGTCGTGATGCCCACATACACCAGCCGGCCCGCGTGCGTGGTCAAGCCGAACGCCGCCGACATCGAGCCGCTGCTGCCGGTCGCGTCGATCACCACGTCAGGCAGATGCCCGTCGGTCAGCTCGCGCAGATCCGCTTCCAGTTTTTCCGAGGGTTGCAAGGTATACTCGACGCCCATGACGCGGCGGCAAAACTCCAGCCGCTGCGGGTTCATGTCAAGCATGATCATCTTGGCGCCGGTGAGCTTGGCGAACTCGAGCGTCGAGAGACCAATCGGCCCGGCCCCGATAATCAGGCACGATTCGCCTTGCTTCAGCCCCGAGCGATCGACCGCGTGGCAGCCAATCGCCAAGGTTTCGACCAGCGCGAGCTGCTCGAAGCTCAGCTTGCGTGAGACGTGCAGCTTGCGGGCGGGAATCAAAAACCGCGGCCGCAGCCCGCCGTCGCAATGCACGCCCAGCGTCTGATTCGTCTCGCAGCAATTAGTATGGCCGCGGCGGCAGGCGTAACAGTGCTGGCAATTCAAATACGGTTCGATCGAGCAGCGGTCGCCCGGCGCCACATTTTCAACGCCGGGGCCTACTTCGAGCACTTCGACGCCCAGCTCATGGCCGGGGATGCGCGGATAGCTGAAAAAGGGCATCTTGCCCAGGTAGCCGCTGATGTCGGTGCCGCAGACGCCGACGTGGTGCACGCGCACCAGCGCCTCGCCCGGCCCCGGCTTTTTGGGTTCAGGAATGTCGAACCGCTCAAACTGTTTGGGCGCCGCCAGCGCGATGGCTTTCATCGTCGGTTCCTTAGTTCAAGTTTCGCAGTTTTTGCTAGCAGCAGTGTAGCTGGCACGGGCCCCTTGGTTAAAGAGCGAGCCTCCCGAAGAATGCCTTTAGAACAAGAGCATCTGAAGGAGGCCCGCAATGTACTTGGCAAGTTCGTTCG
>JAICLL010000157.1 GCA_025927475.1 Pirellulales bacterium | reverse complement strand
TGTTCTAAAGGCATTCTTCGGGAGGCTCGCTCTTTAACCAAGGGGCCCGTGCCAGCTACACTGCTGCTAGCAAAAACTGCGAAACTTGAATTTAGTAGTATATGCGCCCGCATCATCTCATTACCACGCGGTCGGTCACGTTCACGGTCGCGCGGCGGATTTTAGCGGGCGGATTCTTCTTGCGGGTCGCCTCGGGATGGCGGTAGTCTTCGACCGTGGCCGCGGTCGCCTTCTGGCCCGCTTTCGTCTTCTTTGCCAATCGTGGCCCGCCCGACACGTTCGTGCGGCTGCGGTTCGCCCGCGTGCCTGAGTTCGGCTGCCGCGGTGCCGGAAACCAGACTACCACAGGAGGTTGGCATTGCAACAAAAAGCCGCTATGCATCACGGGACACTTCCCCTTGTGCGTATGCGTAATGCGTACACATATGCAAACTGCGCCGCAAAAACCGACCAAGCCAGTTTGTGGCGAGAATGCGGGGAGTGGGGCATATTGACGCGCGGGTCGATCTCAGTAGGCTGAAGTCGTGCCCGGCTAAGGCGGCGCCAGCCGTGGCCGATTATGCACGTTGCCAAGATTGGCATTACGCATTTCTGAAGGCCGGAAAACCCACCAAGCCAGTTCGCGAGTACGATGCGGGGAGAGGGGTAAAGAGGCCGGAGGTCAGAGGCCGGAGGTCAGGGATGAATACTCTCAGACCGGAGCGAAAAGGCGCTTGCATCAGCGGGTGTTGATGCTTCGGCGTGTTGCCCTAAGCCGCTCCGCGCGGATGCGTTGCGGAAGGCGAGGGACCGGCGGCCAGCTTGTTTTCCGCAAGCAAGCGGCCTGGTTCCGTGGAGTCGTCCCTTTTCCGGCGCCAAGCCGGGGCATCGCCAAGGCTCTGCCCCAGCCACCGCCGGCAATCGAAAATCCAAAATCCAAAATCCAAAATCCAAAGTCGCCACCGCCATGTCTCCTCGTGTCTGGGCGCCGAACGCCAAACGTGTCGAAATCGAAACCGCCGGAAAGCGCACTGAAATGGCGCAGACGGGCGGCGGTTGGTGGCAGGCGCAAGTCGATGTGCCGCCGGGCGCCGACTACGCCTTTTGCCTGGATGGCGGCCCGCCGCGGCCCGATCCGCGCTCGCCCTTTCAGCCTCAGGGGCTGCACGGGCCGTCGCGGGTTGTCGATCACGCGGCGTTCGCGTGGACCGACCGGCGCTGGCAGGCGCGGCCGCTGCACTCGGCGGTCATCTATGAGTTGCACGTGGGCACGTTCACGCCCGAAGGAACCTTCGAGGCCGTCATCGGCAAGCTCGATCACTTGTCCGAGCTGGGCGTGACGCACGTCGAGCTGATGCCGGTCAACGAGTTTCCGGGCAGGCGGGGCTGGGGCTATGACAGCGTCGATCTGTTTGCGCCGCATCATGGCTACGGCGGGCCCGAAGGGTTGAAGCGACTGATCGACGCCTGCCATCGCCAGGGTTTGGCGGTGCTGATCGACGTGGTCTACAACCATCTGGGTCCGGCGGGCAACTACCTGCACGAGTTTGGCCCCTACTTCAGCGAGCGGCACCACACGCCCTGGGGCTGGGCCATCAACTTCGACGGTCCACAAAGCGACGAGGTGCGGCGGTTCTTCTGCGACAATGCCCAGATGTGGCTGCGCGATTATCACGCCGACGGGCTGCGGCTGGACGCCATTCACGCCATCCTCGACACTTCGGCTATGCCGTTTCTCGAACAACTCGCCACCGAAGTGGCCGAGTTGGCCTCGCACCTGGGGCGGCATCTGGTGCTGGTGGCCGAGAGCGACTTGAACGATCCACGTGTGGTGCGCAACTGGGAGATCGGCGGCTTTGGCTTCGACGCCCAGTGGAGCGACGATTTTCACCACGCCCTGCACACCGTGCTCACCGGCGAGCACGAAGGCTATTATTCCGATTTTGGCCGCTTGGAAGACCTGGCGCTGGCCCTGGAACAGAACTTTGTGTACGCCGGGCGGTATTCGGCGTTCCGCGGGCGCAGTCACGGGCGGGTCTCGCGGAATCTTTCCGGGCACCGCTTTCTGGCCTATTTGCAAAATCACGACCAGTTGGGCAACCGCGCCCAGGGCGACCGCAGCAGCCACCTGATGAGCACGGGCCGGTTGAAGGTGGGGGCGGCGCTGGTGCTCACTTCGCCGTTTGTGCCGATGTTGTTTCAGGGCGAAGAGTGGGGTGCGACGGCGCCGTTTCAGTTTTTCACCGATTTTGAAGAGCCGGAGTTGGCCAAAGCGGTGCGCGAAGGGCGGCCCAAAGAGTTTGCCGCCTTCGGCTGGTCGCCCGAGCAGATACCCGATCCACAGGATCCCGCCACGTTTGAGCGCTCGAAATTGAATTGGGACGAAATCAATCGCCCGCCACACGCCGAGTTGCTCGATTGGCATCGGCGGCTGCTTCGTCTGCGCGGCGAAGAGAGCGCGCTGACCGACGGGCGGCTGGACCGCGTCCACACGCGGTTCGACGAGCAGGCCCGCTGGCTGGTGGTCGAGCGCGGGCCGATCACGGTGGTCTGCAATCTGGGCCAGCAGCCGCAGCGCGTGCCGGTCGGAGAGCATCGCCCGCGCACGGTGCGCCTGGCCTCCGAGCAACAATTCGAGGTCGATTCGCAGGGTGTGCTGCTGCCGCCGGACGCCGTGGTGATTCTGGGGCACTAACTAGGGGCAATCTATCGTTGAGCATGTACGAGGAAAAATCCGATGGCTTACGCAGATACTATTTTGCCCGAGTTCGATCAAGAAGTGGCCAATACCCGCAAAGTGCTCGAACGTGTTCCCGAAGATAAGCTGGCATGGCGGGCGCATCCCAAGTCGAACACCATCGGCTGGAACGCCAATCATCTGATCGAGATTCCCGGTTGGGTTGAAGGAACGCTGACGAAGACGTCGTGGGACATCGCGCCGGCGGAAGGCCCGCATTATCAGTCGCCCCAGTTGACCAGCCGGCGGGAGATGCTGGAAACGTTCGACAAGAACGTAGCCGCCGCGCGCCGAGCCATCGCGGCGGTGAAAGACGACGAGCTGGGCCAGTCGTGGTCGCTGCTGCACGGCGGCAAAACGATCTTTACGATGCCCCGGTCGGCAGTCATCCGCAGTTTTGTGCTCAATCATCTGATTCATCATCGCGCGCACCTGTGCGTCTATTTGCGGCTGAACGACATCCCAGTGCCCGGCATGTATGGGCCATCGGGAGAGGAATGACGTGACGCCGCTACGCCGGGGCATCGCCAAGGCTCTGCCCCAGCCACCGGCTGCACAAAGAAATGTTCATGCCCGACTCGCGCAGCGAAAGGCGACCATGTATGAAAACCCCGCTGGCCTGGCTCAACTTGCTGCACGACAAGACGCGCACGCTGGTGGCGACGGCGGGCGTGGCGTTCGCCGTCGTGCTGATTTTGATGCAGTTGGGCTTTCTCAACTCGGTGCGGGCCACGGCCACGCAGATTTACGACCAGCTCAGGTTCGATATTCTGCTGACCTCGCCGCAATACATTTATATTTCGAAGGCCGGCACGTTTCCGCAGACGCGGTTGTTTCAGGCCGACTCGGTCGCGGGAGTCGCCGCGGCCAGGCCGCTCTATCTCGACTTTAATTTCTGGCTGAACAACGCTCCTTCGGAACCGAACCCCGTGCGGCGCGGCATTTTTATCATTGCCTTTCCGCTGGAAGATCGGCCCTTCCGCATTCCGCAGTTAGAGGGCGACCTGACCGCTCTGAAAGAGCAGGGTCACGTGTTCATGGATACGTTCTCGCGCAAGCAGTTCGGCAAGTGGCGCAACAACCCCAATCTGGAGGTGGGCGGCAGAAAGATCGAGGTGGTGGGCGAGTTCGCCATGGGCACCGGCTTCGGCGCCGATGGCGATATCGTGGTCAGCGACCGCACTTTCGCCGAGCTGGTTCCGCAGCGCACGCTGAACGAGGTCAGCCTGGGCCTGGTCAGCTTGACGCCGGGCAGCAGCCCCGGAGTGGTGGCCGACCGCCTGCGAAGCCGGTTGCCGCCCGACGTCGAGGTGTACACGCGCGAACAAATCATCGCCCGTGAGCGCGAACACTGGGTCAAGCGAACCAGCGTGGGCGTGATCTTCACGCTGGGCGTTCTGGTGGGCTTCATTGTGGGCATTGCGATCGTTTATCAGGTGCTTTCCAGCGACATCACCAACCACCTGGCCGAATACGCCACGCTCAAGGCGATGGGTTATTCGCGGTGGCGGCTGGCGCGGGTGGTGCTGGTGCAGGCGCTGATTCTGGCGGTGGCGGGTTTTGTGCCCGGCTGGCTGATCTCGCGGCTGTTATACTGGCTGACCGCCGAGGGCGCCCACATACCCATGCGGCTGAGCATGGGCTTGTCGCTGTCGATCTTGCTGGCCAGTGTGGCGATGTGCGTCGTTTCGGGGGTGGCATCGTTGCGCAAAGTGAATTCCGCCGATCCTGCCGACCTGTTTTAAGCCGATTCACGATGCAACGCACGCCGCTGGCCTGGCGAAACCTGACGCACGATCTGAAGCGGCTGGCGCTGGCGCTGGCTGGCATCGGCTTTGCCGTGCTGTTGATGAGCATGGAGCTGAGCTTCCGGCGGGCCTTGTTTGACAGCACGGTGGCCGTCATTCAAAAAACCAACGCCGATCTGATTCTGACCAGCGCGGCCAAATATACGATTGTGGTGCGCGAAACGTTCGACAAGCGGCGATTGATCCAGGCATTGGCCTGTGACGGCGTCGAATCGGCTGATCCACTGTATATCGAGACGCGATTTGCGATCGTCAAAAACCCGCAGACCGGCGAGGGACAGCCGATCCGCGTGCTGGCCTTCGACCCCGATCATCCGGTGTTTGTGTTTCCGACGGTCAACGCGCTGCTGCACGAGTTACAACTTCCCGACAAGGTGTTGTTCGATGTCCGCTCAAAGCCGGAATACGGCGACGTGGAGCCGGGCAAAACCATCGAGCTGGCCGAGCGGCAGGCGGAAGTGATTGGCCAATTCGCCTTGGGCACCGACTTCACCAACGACGGCAATCTGATCACCAGCGACCTGACGTACCGGCGACTTTTTCCCGAGCGCGCGGTGGGCGAAGATCCGCTGGACGAAGTCGACCTGGGCGTGCTGCGCGTCAAGCCGGGCCAAGATCCGCGGCAGGTGCAGCGCCACTTGCAGCGGCTGTTGCCCAGCGACGTCACCGTTTTCACCAAGCAGGAATTCGAAGAGCAGGAACGGCGGTTTTGGGAGACGAGCACGCCCATCGGTTATGTGTTTTGGCTCGGTACGCTGATGGGTTTTATCGTGGGCACCGTCATTTGTTATCAGATTCTGTATGCCGATATCGCCGATCATTTGCCCGAGTTTGCCACGCTCAAAGCAATGGGTTACGGCAACCTGTATTTTGTGGGCGTGGTGTTGAAAGAGGCGTTGTGGTTGTCGCTGCTGGGTTTTGTGCCGGGCATTGTGGTCAGCCAGTTGATCTGCGCGCTGGTGGCCGAGCTCACCGGACTGCTGGTGAGCGTACACCTGGGAGTTGCCATCACGGTGCTGCTGTTGAGCGTTGGCATGTGCATGGTTTCCGGATTTTTGACGATGCGCCGCGTGATGGCGCTCGACCCGGCGGATTTGTTTTGAGCGACTTACACGTTTTGCCCGCCGGTCAGTGGTCCGTAGCGCCGCAATTCGGGCCAGAGGCAGGCCGCCACGAGCACGATGGCCAGCGTGCCGATGCCCCCGGAAACGACCGAGACCGTCACGCCGAGCCAGGCGGCCAGCACGCCCGACTCGAAACCGCCCAATTCATTCGAGGCCCCGATGAACATGCTATTCACCGCCGACACGCGCCCGCGCATGGCGTCGGGCGTGAGCAATTGCACCAGCGTGTGGCGAATGACCACGCTGACAATATCGCAAGCGCCGGTCAAGAAGAGCATCGCCAGCGAGAGCGGATAGGAACGCGAAAACCCGAACACCACGGTTGCCATGCCGAACCCCGCGACCACCGAGAGCAACGTGCGGCCGGCCCGCGCCGCCGGCGGCCGATGCGCCAAGACGAGCGACATGACCAGCGCGCCGATGGCGGGCGCGGTGCGCAGCCAGCCCAGCCCGCTGGGACCGACATGAAGGATGTCTTCGGCAAAAACCGGCAGCAGCGTCACGGCGCCTCCAAAGAGCACGGCAAACATGTCGAGCGTCATGGCGCCGAGAATGACTTGATTGCGCCACACGAAGCTGATCCCGGCCAACAGCGTGTGGAGACTGCTTGGTCCCGAGCTGCCCACGTGCCGGGGCACGTGCATCACCGCGAGCAGCAACAAAAACACCGAGGTCATGGCAGCGTCGAGCACGTAGACCACCCAGGCCGATTCGAACAAGGCGATCAACTGCCCGCCCACCGCTGGGCCCGTGATGGCGGCCATTTGAAAGCCGTTCATGTTCCAGGTGACGGCGTTGCTGAAGGTTTCGCGGGGCACGATCTGCGGCAGCAACGAGGCTTTGGCCGGCTGCAAGAAAGCGCGGGCCACGCCGCTGGCCAGCAGGCAAATGTAAATCAGCCCCACGTCGGCTTTGGCAAGCGAAATCCAGGCCAGCCCCAGCGAGCAGCAGACCAGCGTGAACATGGCGATCATCACAATCGCCTTGCGGTGCGAACGATCGGCCTCGTGGCCGGCGGGCAGCGTGAGGGCGGCGACAGGCAGAAACTGCACGAGCCCTTCCAGCCCCAAGGCGAACGGCGAATGCGTGCGCTCGTAAAGCTCCCAACCCACGGCCAACGTTTGGGCCTGCCTGCCGAAGATGGCCAGCACGTTGCCCGCCAGATAGAATCGGAAGTCACGCAATCGCAGCGCCGCATAGGGGTCGTGAGGGGCGGCGGAGTCTTCCGACGGCTCCTCGGTGGTTCCGGCGTTCATGGCAAGCTTGCCGCCTGGGGGCGGGCCACGACTTCATGTGCGAGCTGGCGATAGTCGTCGGCGCCGTTCGAGCCGGGGGCGTAATGAAAGATCGATTGTCCGAAGCTGGGCGCCTCGGCCAGCCGCACGTTGCGGCGAATGCGGGTTTGAAACGGTTGCGCCGTCGCCCAGCAGGTGCGCTGCTCGCGGCATTGCAGGAAGAATTGCTCGACGTCGTTGCTCACTTCGCCGGCCAGGCGCGTGCCCGCGTCGAACATGCACAGCACTACGCCCGACAGCCGCAGCCGAGGGTTGAGCCGGCGGGCCACCAGGTCGATCGTCTGCAGAAGTTTGCTCAGCCCGTGCAGCGCCAAGAAGTGAGGCTGCAAGGGAATGAACACTTCGTCGACGGCGGCCAGGGCGTTGATGGTCAAGATGCCCAGCGACGGCGGGCAGTCGATGAACAGAAAATCGCAGGGCTCGCCGTCTTCGTCCAATTTGTCGCGGAGAATCAGCTCGCGGCCCACGACGCCGGCCAGCTCGACCTCGGCGGCGGCCAGATCGAGATGCGAGCCGACGACCCACAGGTTTTCTTCAATCGGCCGGCGGGCGTCGGCCAGCCGCGTGTCGCCGGTCATAACGCCGTACATCGATGCCTCGGATGAGGTTGGCTCGATACCCAGGTGCAGAGTGGCATGGGCCTGCGGATCGAGATCGATCACGCCGACCCGTTGGCCGGTGGCCGCCAGCGCGGCGGCCAGGTTGACGGCTGTGGTCGTCTTGCCCACGCCGCCCTTTTGGTTAATGATCGCAATTTTCCGCATCGCAATTCCCTTCGCTCACGGCGAGATTCAAGCCAGAGATTATAAAGGACGTGGGCCGAGTGTCCTAGATGAATGCGCGAGCGTGGGGAAGCGGAGAAGCGGGGACACGGAGACACGGAGACACGGAGACACGGAGACACGGAGACACGGAGACACGGAGACACGGAGACACGGAGACACGGAGACACGGAGACACGGAGATACGGGGACGCGGAGACGGAACAACCCGGTTTTCCACGATCTCGTCCCTCGGCGCCCCACTAACCACTAATCACTCGCCACTCACTAAGCACTCGCCACTCGCCACTCACCACCGGAGACTGTTTTCCATGCGTGTCATCGTCGAGCCAGATTCCAGCGGAGTGAGCCGGACCGCGGCCCGTTTTGTGGCCCGCTTGGTTCGCCACAAGCCGACCTGCGTGCTGGGCCTGGCCACCGGCGGCACTCCGCTGGGCATGTATCAGGAACTGATCCGCATGCATCGCGACGAGGGCCTCGATTTCTCGCGGGTGGTGACGTTCAACCTCGATGAATACGTCGGACTGGGGCCGACGCACCCGCAGAGCTACCGCTATTTCATGCAGCAAAACCTGTTTGACCACATCAACATCGACCAGCGCAACACCCACGTGCCCGACGGCCGAGCACTCGACTTCGAGGCGTACTGCGCCCGCTACGAGCAAACGATCGAAGACGAGGGGGGCATCGACCTGCAAGTGCTGGGCATTGGCGGCGACGGACATATTGCCTTCAACGAGCCCGGCTCGTCGCTGGGCAGCCGCACGCGGCTAAAAACTCTGACGGCAGAAACCATCCGCGACAACGCCCGGTTTTTCGGCAGCGTCGAGCAAGTGCCGCGGCTGGCGATCACGATGGGCGTGGGTACGATTCTTGAATCGCGGCAGTGCCTGCTGTTGGCCACTGGCGAAGCCAAAGCGGTGGCGATTCGCGAGACGGTCGAAGGTCCGGTGACGGCGCAGGTGACGGCTTCGGCGTTGCAGTTGCACCGCGACGTGATCGCCGTGATCGACGAGTTGGCCGCCGCTCGGTTGGCGCGGCGCGATTATTATCGCGAGGTCGAGCGTGCCCAAGAGTTGCTGGAGGCAGATCGGGGCGAGTAGGCGTCCCGAGGCGTTGAATCCGCCGGGGCCCGCGCCGCCCAGGGCGCAGCGGACGGCAAGTTGCGCGTGGCGTTAGGGCGTTTCGAGGATCTCCTCCCACGTTGATACCTTCGGTGTTTGACGAAGCATTCGTTTAAGTCGATGGAGATCGGTGATCGCTGAGAGACGAGAGCGAAAGCCTTCGTCACAATCGCCAAACCTGTCTTGACCAATCGTGAGAATTCCTTCGCGCGTAGCTCTTTCCTCGCCCTGCTCTAGAATCATCAAGTAAGTGTCGGATTCTTCCATCATGCGAACTCCTCGAAAAATCGTAATCGCCACATCACGGCTGACGCGCAAACCGGTGAGCAGCAGTGTTTCGGTCAATAGCCTTTTCGCTTGTTCGGGCGGCGCCTCACCCGTTAAGCGCTCAACAATCCGCTGGGCCACGGCGGCGAGCCCTTCGTGTAACGAGGGCTGCCCGGGCAGCCGCCCCAGCACGGCCAGGGGGAGCAGCGCCACATCGCCCGTTAACAAGTCTTCCGCGGGCCGCTCCCAGAGGCGGACCACTTCGTATTCAAATTCCATCTTACCACGTCCAGGCCGCGGAGCGTAGGAGAGACTGCCATCCAAATTCGAATGAGCGGCTTGTGGCCGGAGCAAAATCAGGATGGTATGCGCAGGCACGTGGTGATGTGCGTAAAGCAGCGCGTTGTATGCCATCAGGTCGGCATGTTTCCAGGCAGCCGCGCTGGCCTGAAATTCCAAGTGAACGATTTCTTGCAGCGGCTCGCCAAGTCCGACCGCCAGGTCAGCCGCGCGGGAGACCGTCGAGAGATCAACATTGAGTAGCCTCAGTGGGAAAGTCGGTGGCCGGTCGAAAGCAGCCAAAAAGCCATGCGGGCTTTCGCGGGCCATATCCTTCAGCGTGGCATCGAAGGTCATCGCCATCGTGCGGTTCCCTTTGTGCTCGGAGGCTTTACGAAATTCGATAAGGCAAAGGCTGGCCGGCCAGCCCGGCAAAAAGATTCTCCAGCGACATTTCGGCCATGCGCTGACGAGTCTGCAGACTCGCGCTGCCCAGGTGCGGGGCGATCACCACATTCGGCAGCCGCAGCAAACGATGGTCGCGCGGCAACGGCTCAGGCTCGGTGACATCGAGCGCCGCCGCGGCGATCCGCCCGGTCTCCAGTGCGGCGGTCAGGGCTTCGGTGTCGACTACCGCGCCGCGGGCAAGATTTACCAGCATGGCGGTTGGCTTCATTTTGGCCAATGCCGCTGCGTCGATCAGGTGATGCGTTTCCCTCGTCAACGGGCAGCAGAGCATCACATAGTCAGACGCCGCCAGCAGTTCGTCGAAGCTCAAGTGCGTGGCGCCGAACTCCGCTTCCGCGTCGGCTCGGCGGTGGCGATTGCAGTAGAGCACGCGCATCTCGAAGCCGCGGGCGCGCCGGGCGACTTGCCAGCCAATTCGCCCCAGGCCGACAATGCCCAACGTGCTGGAGTGGACTTCGCGGCCCAACATGTAGCCGGGATCATATACCGTGAATTCGGGCGAGCGCGCGTAGCGGTCACCCTCGACCACACGCCGCGCCGCGGCCAACAGCAGAGCGAACCCCATGTCGGCCGTCGCGCCGTCGAGCACGCCGGGCGTATTACCGACGGGAATGCCGCGTTTGGCGGCATCGGCCAGCACAAGATGATCGACGCCGACGCCGTAGTTGCTGATGACGCGCACGCCCGGCAACCGATCGAGCATAGCCCCATCGACATGCGGGTGCCCATAGGTATAAATCGCATCGACCGGCTCACGGCTGCCATCGAGCGCCACTTGCCACGGCAGCCAGGCGACCCGATTGCCTGCCAGTTCCACAATAGGAGGCGCCAGAGGCCCGTCGGCCACCACACGCGGCGGATGGACGCCGCGGTTCTCGAAAGGGTAAGCATTGGTGGTCAACATGCGTAAACGATTCGCGGGGTTGCCAAAGGCGCCGTGCTGCTGGGCACTCTTTATCTGCAACACGATATGGTACACGCCCAGACCTTGTAACGCGTCATTTTTTGCCGGCCGCCTCGAAAATGGGTATCTTCAGGGCAGACCGGGGCGTCTCTTTGATGCGAGGACGATACCATGAGCCAAGTACGTTTGGTAGTTCGGGACGCAAATCGGGACATGTACGGCACTCCGCACGGCAGCGACGCCGATCGGGTGATCGCGGCGCTCAACGCCGAGCCGGAGACGTTTGAAGATCTCCAGCGCGCTTTGGATCGCTTTTGCAAGTCGGGCGAGCTTGGTTTTTTCGCCGGCTTTTGGGACGGCATCAACGACGAACCGTACGACGCCGGGTTGGTGGTGGTCGATCTGCCGGCGCGGCTGGTCGTCTGCGAGTCGACGTATTCATCACCGGGCCGCACGGGCAACGTGGCTTACCATGATGGCGAACGAGCCACCGGCCTTTGGCTGCGTTATCAGCTCTCGGATGATTGGAGGTTCGTCCATCACGCCGATCATTGGCAGTCGCTGGCTGATAAGCGGCGACGGGAACGCGCGGCCCAGCCGCCATTGGACGCGCGGGCCACGCTCTATGGCAAACCCATGCTTGAATTCATCGCCCGCGCGGCGTTCGCGGCCTTTTCGCCGAGGGGATCCGCGCCGGCGAGCGACGACGACCGGGCATCGCCCGAGCGCCACCCGGACGCCGATTGGCATCATCCCGATGAGCCGGGCTACGCAGAGATCCGCGACATCCACGCGCGTTGGCTGATGACACCGCGCGAAGACCTGCGAGGGCATTCGCCGCGCGATGTAATTCTCGCCAAACGCAGCTTTATCGATTGGGACATGCAGCACCGTTGCGAACAATGGTCGAGGCAGGGCCGCTGCCCTCCAACCCTCGATGTCCACTCGCATGCTTATCAGTACGCGGGCTTTGGCACGCACGAATGGGTGGAATATTACGAGCTGCTGCGCGCACTGCTGTGGTCTTGCCGTGAGCAAGTGTTGGCAACGGCCAGCGCCCAGGCGCTTTCGGTGGGCGATTTTCTCACCACCGAAGTGCCGCGGCTGGAACAGGTGCGCGATGGCTGGCTTGACTCTCCCGACGCGGAAAGCAGCAATCCGACGACTCGCCGCGCGATCATCGAGCACGAACGGATGCGGCTACCCGAGGCGGCGACCGGACACGACGCAGCCGTCGACCACGACTGTCCGATGTGCGAGACGATGGCCGAGCTGCCCGGCCCCATGTTCTGGCATCTCGATGGCTGCAACATGGACGACGATTTCGCGTTTTCGTCTCACCGCACGCGGGCGGAATGGGAGGAAGAGCAACGCCGCTGGGCGGAATTCAGCCGGCGCTTTGATGAGCGCGAAGCCGAGCGTAAAAGTCTGGGCGTCGAATACCCGAGCATGGCGGACGATGGGTCGGGCAAGCTTTGGCAACGGAGTTACCTGGGCGACGATTCCATCGGTTTGCCGCTGGAGTCGCGGTTGTTCGACATCGGCTCGCATCTGGCCGAGGTGATTGTCGATCTGAAGCAGCCGCGGGAAGACCGTCCGCTGATTGAGCGGTTGAAGCGAGATTTTGGCAACTTGCGCGAGGTGGTTCGCTCGACGGACGTTGCGCTGACCGAGGCGCTGGTCGAGCCGGTGGTCGAACGTTTTTGTGAAACGCTCGAAACGGCTGCCGACGCCCGAGAGGATTTGGACGAGCAATGCGCCGACTTGCAGCAGCGGTTGCGGCGGTTTCTCGATCCGCCTCAAGAACCCGAGATGCCGTCGGAGTTTGGTGAAGACGATATCCCGTTTTAGATCGCTTCGCCGCGGCTCTAAGGCAAACTAAAAGCAATCCTCGGACCAATGAAGTTGGCCGTCATTGTCAATCGATATGTCCCATGACGAACACCTTGTTCCGCCTGCTCGTTCTGATCTGCGAAGCTGCCCTGTACGGGCCTCCATACGGCGTGTTGAACTACCTGATTCGCTCGCCCATGCCGCTGGAGCCTGAGGCGTGTTGGCGGCAGATCACCGCCGAGCCGCACCCGGTGCCGCTGTGGATCAGCGACCATTATCCGCCACAGTTTCTCCGCCGGTTTCTGCTGGCCTTGAAGCGACATCAGGACCACGTGCTGGGGATCTCAAAGCACTATGACGTCTCCAACGAGTTTTACGAATTGTTTCTCGACCGGCGCTATATGTTTTATTCGTGCGCCGATTTCCGCACCGGGCAAGAAACCATCGAAGAGGCGCAGCAGAACAAGGCCGACTTCATCCTCCATTTGCTCGATCACAAGCCCGGCGAGCGCATCCTCGAACTGGGCTGCGGCTGGGGCGCGATGCTCAAGCGCATTTACGAAGCCACCGGCGACAAAGAAAACCTGACGGGCTGGACTCTCTCGCGCGAACAGGTGGCCTACAACGAGCGTCACAACGGCTTTCGTGTCGAGTTCAAAGATTTTATCACGGCCGATTATCCCGAGCAGGCGTGGGACAAAATCTACTCGATCGGCGCCTGGGAGCACGTCCGCCCGCACGAAGAAGGGCCGCTGCTGGCCAAGCTGCATCGCGCGCTCGTTCCCGGAGGCCCGCTGGTGCAGCACTTTCTTTGCCGCCTGCAAGAAGATCTGCCGGCGGCCGGCGTGATCAGTCAGCTCTTTTTTCCCGGCTCGATTGCTTCGCCTTTGCGGTTTCATGTGCGGGCGCACGAAGCGGCGGGCTTCCGGCTAAAGCATCTTTCGGTACACGACTATCGGCCGACGCTCCGGGCGTGGTTCGAAAACCTGGTCCGTAACCGTCAGCGAGCCATCGAGTTGGTCGGCGTGCGAACATACAATCGCTATCTAGTGTTTTTCGCCGCCTCGTGGCGATATTTCGATCGCATGACCGGCTGCGTGTTTCGGCTGCTGCCCGAGAAGCCGAGGTGTCCTCGAATCGGTTTTGATATTCAGAATCGATAATAAATCGGGTGAGGGACGACGGTTGCATCGCTTTCCGAACGTATCAAGGTCCATCGCAAGCGTTTTCATTGTTATGCGCCTCGAAACCGTCGGGCAAGTTGCCGCTCGCCGTCCAGGTGCGTGCCAATGCGCGTAACGCTGACGTGCGCTCCCGGAAAACGCGGTGAAAAATTTTCTTGACAATCAAGCGAGGCCGCGTACACTAATCGCCAAGTCAGTCGCTAGGAGTTCGGGGGCGGGGGACGGAAAGGCCGACCATCGCCAGACGGCTGAAACGCGGGAGGAAGCTGCGATGCGGTGTTGGCTCCAACCTGATCGTCTCCGCGCTTTCGCGCTATTTTATGCACCCGCTCTCCGCCCGGTAGCTCCCGGCCTTGTGCCGGGCGGTTGCCGCGTCGATCCCACGCCGGTCGGTCATCGCCAACCGCTCTCCGGCCGTCTACCAGGGCCGGCCCACCGCTCATCCTTAGGGGTAACTCGTTGAAATCGTTTCCGGGACCGTAAATCGATCGAGTTTTGCCAAGGAGCAACGGCATGGAACGTCGTGAGTGGATTTTTGGGCGGATCTTCAAGTCCGCGTTGAATCTCACACTGCGGCAGCGTCGCACCTGTCAAAGCGCCGCGGCCGCCTCGCCTGAAAAGCGGCCGCGCCGTTCGCTTAAGCGCACTCCTGCCGTCGCCGGCAGTCCACGCCGCCTCGGCATGCTCGAGTCGCTCTTTTCCAGCGATGCGCCGCGGCTTGCGATTGTGCCGCGGCGGTGCCACATGCTCGAAGCGCTGGAAGCCCGCGAATTATTGGCGGCGAGCAGCGTGATCACGTCGGCCGAGTTGGCCAGCATGCCGCGGCTCTCGCCCGAGCAGGCCGCGGCGGCCGATGCCGCCAAGCCCTTCGCCGTTCAAACTCCTCAATACTCGATGAGCGGCCCGCAACTTTGGGTCAGTAACGACAGCGAGTCGGAGGGGCAAATCGCCATTTTCGCCATCCACTACTCCGGGCTCATTAATCCCACCGGCATCTGGTACGGAACGCAGGACGGGGAAGCCAAAGGTCAGACCGGAATCAGCCCGGACGGCGCCGATTATGTCCCGACCGACAGCGGCGGATGGATCACGGTCAGCGGCAGCGGCGTGATCATCGTCCTGGTCAAAACCCTGGACGACGGCGAACCGAACAACGGTTTCGCCGGCAAGAACTTCAACCTGGTCGTCAATCTCTATGAGGAGAATACCGAAGGCGGCAATCTTTCGGCGACCGGCGGCGACGTGATCCTCGAGACCGAAGCCCAGCAGCGCTTCTGCACCTGCAATTGCGGCTGCGGCAATGTGGAAGCTTCGGTCGATCAGGCCGCCGGCGCCGCCACGGTCGGCGATGGAAAAGGCGCCGTGCCTGACGCCTTTTCGTACAACAGCTCGCTGCGGCCGCACCCGATGGTCAACGTGCTCGACACGCTCTCGAGCACCGTGGCCTCGGCTACCAACATCGAAGCGCAACTCTCGCTGTTGGATCTCAGCGGCAACACCGTCTGGAGCGGCGCGCCGGTCTACTATAGCCCGGCTGGTTATACGCAGGGCCAGCAAGTCGATTTCGCCGGTCAGATCGACGCCAGCGGCCTGGCCGACGGGAATTACGAAAGCGTGATGA
>JAICLL010000030.1 GCA_025927475.1 Pirellulales bacterium | reverse complement strand
GCGAACGAACTTGCCAAGTACATTGCGGGCCTCCTTCAGATGCTCTTGTTCTAAAGGCATTCTTCGGGAGGCTCGCTCTTTAACCAAGGGGCCCGTGCCAGCTACCCTGCTGCTAGCAAAAACTGCGAAACTTGAACTAAGGAGCGGACGAAAAATAACTTCGGCAATTGTCTTGGCCCTCACCTGACCTCTCCCGGAGGGAGAGGGATGTGTATGTCGAAGTTATTTTTCGTCCGCTCCTTAGACGGCCGGGAACACATTTGACGTGGCCCTTGATTGAAACTATACCGAACCTCTGGGTTCGCCGCGCCAAATCAACGGCGTTCCATTGCTCAATCCGTTTTAAGCACAGATATCGCCATGAATTCAATACCTTCGATCGCCCTGGCTTTTTTCGTAACGATGCCCTGCCTGGCTCAGGCAGACGACTACGACGTGGTTGTCTATGGGGGAACTTCGGGCGGAGTAGCCGCCGCTGTGCAGGCCGCACGAATGGGCAAGCAAGTGGTGCTGATCGAGCCAGGAAAACATCTCGGCGGGCTCAGTTCCGGCGGATTGGGCGCCACCGATATCGGCAACAAAGGGGCCATCGGTGGAATTGCACGCGAGTTCTATCAGCGCGTCGGCCGGCATTATGGCCAGGATGAAGCCTGGAAGTTCGAACCGCACGTCGCTGAAGCAGCGATGGACGAGTTGGCCGCCACCCCCGGTGTCACGGTCGTCCGCGGACAGCGGCTCGACCTTGCCAAGGGGGTTCAGAAACACGGGCGGCGGATTGTCTCGATCGTCATGGTAGGCGGCCCATCTTACACCGGCCGCGTTTATATCGACGCCAGTTACGAGGGCGACCTGATGGCCAAGGCCGGCGTGTCGTATCACGTGGGACGCGAGGCCAACTCGGTTTACGACGAAACGCTCAACGGCGTGCAGCTTGGGTCGACCAAGCACCAGTTCAAAAAGCCTGTCGATCCGTATGTGATTCCCGGAGATCCGTCTAGCGGCTTGCTGCCCGGCATCCATGACGGAAGTCCGGGCAAGCACGGCGAAGGCGATCGCCGCGTGCAGGCCTACAACTTTCGCATGTGTCTGACCGACGACCCGGCTAACCGCCTGCCGTTTCCCAAGCCGCCGGGCTACGACCCGTTGCGTTACGAATTGCTGCGGCGCTATATCGAGGCGGGCGTGTTCGATGCCTTGGGCAGCAATCTGCCGATGCCAAACCGCAAGACCGACACCAACAACAACGGCGCGTTCAGCAGTGACAACATTGGCATGAACTACGACTATCCCGACGGCGACTACGCGACCCGCGAGAAGATTTTTCAAGAGCACGTCGAGTATCAGCAGGGCATGATGTGGTTTCTGGCCAATGATCCGCGACTGCCCGAGAAAGTGCGGCGCGAGGTCAATCGCTGGGGCCTTTGCAAGGACGAGTTTCGCGATCAGGGCGGCTGGCCGCACCAGCTTTATATCCGCGAGGCGCGGCGAATGATTTCTGACTGTGTCATGACGCAGCACCACTGCCAGGGGCGGCAAGTCGCCGAGCATCCCGTGGGCTTGGCGGCTTATGGCATGGATTCGCACAACACGCAGCGGTGGGTGAAAGACGGACACGCCATCAACGAAGGCGACGTGCAGGTACACGGCTTCACACCCTACCCGATCGCCTACGGGGCAATCGTGCCGAAGCAAGCCGAGTGCGAAAACCTGCTGGCGCCGGTGTGCCTTTCGGCGTCGCACATCGCCTATGGCTCGATTCGCATGGAACCGGTATTCATGGTGCTCGGCCAGTCGGCAGCCACGGCGGCCTGCCTGGCCATCGACGCCGATGTGCCGGTGCAGGAGATCGACATGCCAAAACTGCGCGAGCGGCTGCTGGCCGACCGGCAAGTGCTAACATGGCCGGTCCCCTGAATCCTCCACGAAACCCGGACTACCTCCAATTTTCAAGCCAGCCTCATGGTTTCTGAGTTGCTGGCGTTTGAAACCAGAAGTAGGGCCTTCGAGAATCAATCTCCGCCTGCATTTTCGCTTGCCAAACTTCACGACCATCAAGCAGCAAGTGACACTCCGCGTCTGCGTGCCGCACGCACGCATATCGCCAACGCGGTGACTCGCCGTCGATGGCAGATTCAAGCAAAAGCTCGATATGCGGGTTTGTGTCTTTCACGACGCTGAACACCGCGCCATCTTGGATGCCTTCGGCTTCGCTGCAATAGCGGTACACCGGCCGCGATAATAAGCGAAGCTGCGATCGTCCGTGCTCGCCATAAATGCGGTAGGCCGTGAAGCGCCTCGCCAGTTGGCGCATTTGACGCAGTCGTTGTTCCGCATCATCGGCGGGCAAAGGCGCGTCGGGCAACCATTGCGGCACGATGTCCACCGGCTGCGACGACCACGATTTGCCGCCTTCCATTTGGCCATCAATCCGTGTGTCGGAAAGCGACGTCCAGCAGAAACTCCAGGTCGGGCCGCAATCGAGCCGCGGATAAAACTCCAATTTCAAAATTGCCGCGGGACGCCCGCCGCGGCGCCACAACCAGACCGTCGCATCTTCAAGCGAATCATGGGCCGGGTCGGAATAGCGCAGCAGCGGATCGGGCAAGAGTTCCAACGCGGCGCGGTCTTCGCCCTCGTCCGACTGCAACTTGATGCCGCGAACGATCTCCTTCATCGTGTTCAGCCGGCTGGCGCGCTGCGCTTCCGGCGACTCGTCTTCCGCCGAAGCCGCCGCGCGTGCCTCTTCGCGCGAAACACCAAGCTCTTCGGCAGCGGCGAGAACGATAACCGCCGACATTGGCAAAATAATGGTTCGCAGAAACATAACCGACACCAACCAAGTCGGGGCAATCTCTCGGAAATTCTAGCCGGGCGTGCTCAATCTGTCGATCGCGGGCTGAAAGGGAGCCGCATTCGCGGGCCAAAATGGCCCGCGAACGCCCATCGTCTGGGCTTGGCCGACGAGAATCATGTCGGCGTCGATGGTGTCATCCCCTGCCGTGGGTTGGCCATGTTGCCGGGCCTGCGCCCAAACTTCAGCCGCTCGGCGCATCGCCGCCGTCGTGATCGGCAGGTACTCGGTTGCTCGCTCAAGGGCATCCAGCCGGCGAACGCTGATCAACTTTCCGGCCCGGAGCAACTCGCGCCGAAGTTCATAGTCGGTGATCTCTGGGACGACGATCCGGCAATGCGCCCCAATGAGTTGCGCAAGCCATTGAGCGCACGGCTGAGACGCCGCCTTGCGCGGCGGCGCGGTAAGCAGTCCCAGCGGCCCGGAGTCAAGAAGAACGAGCCGAGCCATTGCTTTCTTCCGACAAGATGTTTCCGAACAGCTTCCGGTATGAGGGGCGGTGCTCGTCTAGCGCACGCAAAACCGAGGCATTCTCGGCCGCACCCTCATCGGAAAGTGATTGATCTTCACGAGCCCAATCGTGCAGCATGGTGATCGCCGCCGAGCGCCGCCCTTCGTCATCGTGCGGCAAATGCTTATCGAGCAACTCGATCGTCACTGTATCGAGCGAGACCCCGCGCCGCTGGGCCTCTTGCCGCAGGCGATCTTCAAGTTCAGGTGACAGTGACAGTTCCAGGACCATGACTGCATTCTAACTCAGAATGCGGCCAAGCTCAACGAGAAATGAACCCTCTCGCCTAATACGACACCGGCAGCACCAAGCAGGAAAACGGGCAGCGGGGATTTGGCGTCGGGACCGCAATCCACCACGTTGAGGCGCTGGATGCTTGCCGCTGATGCCGCATGGCCGCGCGGTGCATGCGCGCTGCGCGGACGGCGCTATCGTCGCGCTTGTAGGGCCGAGGATGTGGCGGCTTCTCTTTCGCCACTGGCAGCCACGTTTCGGAATCGTAGTCCCATTCTTTCATGGCGGCCCGTTTGGCGGCGTTGCGGGCGGTGATTTTGGCCAATAGCTCGTAGTCGAAGCCCTCGACACGGTGGTCCCTGTGAATCACGAATGTGTTGGCATCTCGACCGCCAGATATGGCGGCTAGCGCGGCGAGTAGAACGGCGGCCATTTTTCCGATCTCCAGGAATATTGATCCGACTTTTCCGATCTGTGTGCGGCCCCAGCCACCGGGGCGTTTGCCTGACTTGTCTGTCAAAACCAATCAGGGTCGTGCTAGTTGCTACGGCGGGGCGAAAAAACGCTGCTCGAGCTCGTGCTTGCCGAGGTCGCTGTAGTATTTCACCAGATCCAGCCGCAGACGCCGCGGGGTCAGCTTGCCTTGCTGCCAGGCCTCATAAAGAGCCGCGTGCCGTCGTTGAAATTGCTCGATGGCCGCGACTTCATCGGCTGGCTCGCCGTCGCGGGCCAGCTCGGCCGCCGGATCGTCGAGCAAGCTTTCACGCGCCTCGAGAAACTCGCGGCTGGCGCCAAAGGCGATCTCGTCGAGCGTTTCGACCACCGCCGCCGCCTTGGCGGCTGAAACCAGGTCGGTTTGCGCGTTGACTCGGGCGGCACGCGCCAACGCCTCGGCCAGCAAAGCGTTGCCGCGCGAAGCTTCGGCCACCTTCAACCGCAACGATTGAAACAAGTCGGGCGACGGCACCAGCGTCTGCGTGGCCAACAAGTGCGCGAAGTGGTCGAACACGGCTTCTTCCACCTCGCGGCGCGGATCGTACATCGGCTCGCGGCGACCCACCAGCCGCAGCCGCGTAGAGAACATCGCCCCGGTGGGCGAAATAAAATCGTCGTCCATCGACAGCCCGAGCTTGGCCAGGTTCTCCAGCGTTCGCCCGCCAGCGGGATGTTCAGGAATGGGAAAAAACTCTTCGCGCGGGGCGCTGGTCTGCAACGCGCACAGCAGCAGCAGCCCTGCGCAATACGTCTCGATCTTCTTGCCCGACAGCGATTGCCCCTGCAAATCTAATACGCCGCCGAGCCGGAAGTTCAGGTCAAACACCGACTCGTTGCCGATGACCTCGCGGGCGGCTTTACCCATGGCGGCGGCCGTGGTCGCATCGGCGTGCCGCAGAAAACAGTAATTCAGCGAGCGCAATACATAGGTTTCGACGTTCGCCGCCGGAATCTGGCTGCCGCGTTCGGGCAGATCGACCAGCACCATCCGCTGAATGCCGTCGCTGCCGCGAGCCAGCGTGACCACGCCGACGTGCGTGAACAGCCCCGGCGTCAGATCGGTGAATTGGTTGTAAGGCGAAGGATTGCGCATCAGCAACCAATCGCCGGGCTGCACATCGAACGGCCCCATGCGGTAGCTATGCTCGGTGAGCCCTTCGCGCACCAGCACATCGAGCCAGCGGAGCAACTCGGCATGCCGCCTGGCCCAATCACCGCGCAACTGCGAGACGCCGATGCGGCCCAGCGCCTCGCGCAGCTTGCGTGGGGTTATCGGGGGCGGGGGCAGGTTTTCGCGGGGCTGCGGCCACGGCTCTTGCGGGAGGCCGATGCGGCGAATCGTCTCCGCCGCCGCGATGGCCAACTTCGGCTGCCGCTCGGCATCGTCCAGCAGGCCGATCAGCAGCGGCAAGACCGACGTCTCGCCGGTCGTCACGATGAGTTGCAACACCTTTTGTTGCACCGCCAGGTCGATCGGCGGCGCGGGCACACCCTCGGGCGTGGCCCAACAAAGCTGCGCTGCCAAAAACGCTCCCACGCTGCTGCGTTCGAGCAACAGCCGATCGAGCAGCCGGCGCGCCTCAGCCGGACGAGCGATCAGCCGCGGAATGGCCGCGCTCAGTGCGTCAACCTGCAGATAGCGCAGCCTGCCCGAAAGATCGGTCAATTGAGTCACCGCCTGAAGATACGCGCACAGCTCGTCGTGGCGCGCCGGATCGTCAGGCAGCGCGGCGAACCGCCGCCGAACGTCGAGCGTATCGTCCAATAACCGATCGACGGTGTTCTTGGCACTGAGCACATGCCCGACGGTTTCGAGCAAGGCTTGGCTGTTAACCGCAGGTGGCCGTGTCACGGGTGGCCGTGTCACCGGCGGCCGTGTCACGGGTGGCCGTGTCACCGGCGGCCGTGTCACCGGTGGCTGGGTCAGTTGCAGGCACCAAAGTTCGATGGCTTCGGCCGCCTTGGCCAGCCGCGCGTTCGATTCGGCCGAGAACTCAGCCGGCTGGTTCGGTGTGGCGCGATCGAGTTCGGTCAGCCAGCGCCGCAGCGACTCGACCGGCGTCGCCGCGCGCGCCTGCCCGGCGGAAAGCACAAGCAGTAGCGATAAGGCGACGGACGTTCTCACAGCATCGCGCACATCACGTAAAGGACGACGAAACCGATGAACATGAAACCGCCGATCCAAGCCCCCATGCGCACGGCGCCTTCCGCGATCGGTCCCGGCAACTCATGCCGGGTCGCGGAATAGACCAGGCTGACCACCACGATCAGCGGCAGCGCGAACCAAAGTTCGTTGATCCGGGCAAACAGCAGCGATGCGCCGGCAAGCGTGGCCCAATCGATCATACCGCGCCTCCCTGGCGGTCGTCATCGCCGCCCGAATCGTCGTCTTTCTTACGTGGAGCGGGCGCGGAATAAGCGGGTCCGCCCCAGGCGTCGTAGATGGCCAGTACGTTCAACAGCCCCGCGATCATCGTATAAATGGTGCCCAACTCCCAATAGCTGTGCAAATGCTTTTGAATTCGGTCGAGTTCGTCTTCCACCCTCGACTCGGGGGGATTCACCTGGGGCGGGGCCATGTACTCTTCGCCAAAGATCTTGAAGGGCTTGGCTCGCTTGGCCTGCACCAGCGCGGGCATGGCCGGCAGTCCCACCCAAACCTGGCACAAATAGGGCAGCCGCCGGTCGGGCGGACGCCAGGAAGCATAGACCACGCGGCCCTCTCCCAAATAAAGGCCGTATCCAAACGTCCCCAGAATGCAGACGAAAAACAGCACGGCCTTATGCCGCCGTCCTTGATACCAATGGCCCAGCCCCGGCAGTAGCCAGGCCAGAAACGCCGCCGTGAGCGGGTCTTTGAGATCGATCTCCAGATGGTCTTCTGGGTCGTGGGCGGGCGCCTCGGGCGAGGCCGCTGGCTTAGGCATGGATGTGGATACTCCGGATAATGCTCCGTCGGGACGCCCGGCAAATCGGCCTCTTCATTTTAACCGCCTCGGCCGGCAATGCCAGATCAACCCGTGCCTTCGGCGCGGCATGCCGAAACTGCCCTTTTTCGCTGACCGGTGAACCCTCGCCAGACGGCATACCGATGCATCTTTAAGTAGTCGGCATCGCTTGCGCAAGTCGGCAAGTCGCGGCTGGAGAACCCCGAACGAGGAGAACCCACGTGGCAAAGGCGAAAAAGGCGGCGGTCATCCATCTTGAACGGCGGGCAGGCAAATCGTCCGAGCGCCGCAAAACCGATCGTCGTCAGGACGAAAAACCCATTGAGGTCGAACGCCGGCAACTCCAGCGGCGCGAAAAAGTAAGCCGTCGGCGGCAAATCGATCCGACCACCTGCGAGCGCGAGTATACGCCCGACGAAGTCGAGTTCATGAACGCCATGGACGAATACAAGCGCAAGAGCGGGCGAATGTTTCCCACGTGCAGCGAGGTGCTGGAAGTGATTCGGGGCCTGGGCTATCTCAAGTCGAGCGGCCAGCCCATCGCGCAGATGGACTTCGCCGTAGCTCAGCCCGCGGAGTGAAATGGCTGGCTGATCGCCTGTTTAGGAGCGGACGAAAAATAACTTCGACATACACATCCCTCTCCCTCCGGGAGAGGTCAGGTGAGGGCCAAGACAATTGCCGAAGTTGTTTTTCGTCCGCTCCTTAGCGTCGAGCTTCCAGGGGCTGTTGCATCATGCGGGTCAGGGCCGGCTCCACTCGGTGCCGGTGGGTCGGTCTTCGAGAACGATGCCCAGCTCGGCCAGGCCCTGGCGAATGCGGTCGGCCAAGGCAAAGTTTTTGCTCTTGCGCGCTTCGGCCCGCAGAGCAATCACCAGATCCATCAATTGATTGGCCAGTTCATCGCCCGCGGCGGCCGGCTCGGCGACAGGCTGTTGGAAGAGACCAAGCGTGGCCGTCAGCTCACGTAACACGCGGACGCCGCGTTGCAGAGCCGCCGGCGCCGAACCGGCCGCCAACGCGGGTCCAGCGACAACCGCCGGCGCGGGACCTGCCACCAGCGCTGGAGTCACCTGGCGGGCTGGCGCCGCCGCGGCCGCTTCCAGCCCCGCCTCGTCGATGAATTTATTCAGGCCGCGCAGCAGCTCAAACAACACGCCGATGGCGCCGCCCGTGTTCAGATCGTCGTCCATCGCCTCCAAGAACTGCTCTCGCTGCACGTGGACTTGCCGCTCCATCGGGTCGGGGCCGGGCGTGAACTCGCCTTCCGCGCGGCTTGTTACGGCCGGCAGCTCATAAAAGCTCTGGCCGGTGATGCGCTGGTAGCGTTTGAAGAACCGATAAAACGTGTCCAGCCCCTTGCCGACTTCGTCGATCCGCTCTTCGCTGTAGTCGATCGGCCGCCGGTAATGTGTCGAAAGCAAAAAGAACCGAATCGTCTCGCCCGGATATTTTCGCAGCAGCTCGCTAAAGGGGCTCGCGCCTTTCGACTTGCCCATTTTGCCGGCTTCCTGGGCGGTCTGGTCGCTGGCGTGCAGCTCGCGGGTGTGCCGGCCGCCGACTTTGCCAACTTCGTGCGAAGACTGCATCAGCCCGTTGTGCAACCAATACTTGGCCTGCGGCTTGCCGTGGCAGCATTCGCTCTGGGCGATTTCGTTTTCGTGATGCGGAAACACCAGGTCGAGCCCGCCGCCGTGAATGTCAAAGGTTTCGCCCAGCAACCGGCGGCTCATGGCCGAACACTCGATGTGCCAACCCGGGCGGCCTTTGCCCCAAGGGCTGTCCCACGAGGGTTCGCCCGGCTTGGCGCTTTTCCAAAGCGCGAAGTCGGCCGCTGATCGTTTGCGTTCGACCATTTCGCCCCCTTCGCCTTGCAGGGCCGATACATCGCGGCGGCTCAGTTTGCCATACTGCGGATCGCGGCCCACCTCGAAGTACACGTCGCCATCGGCCTCGTAGGCGTAGCCCTTGTCGATGAGCTGCTGCGTGAAGGCGATGATCTCGCCCATGCTCTCCGTGGCCCGCGGAAAATGGTCGATGGTGTCGATGCCCATCGCATCCAGGTTGCGGTGGTAATCGGCCGTCATCTCTTCGGCCAGCGCCGACATGGAAAGACCCCGCTGTTGCGATTCGGCAATCAACTTGTCGTCGACGTCGGTGATGTTGACCACCAGCGATACCTGGTAACCGCAATACGTGAGATACCGTTTGATGGCGTCGAAGATGACCGGGCCGACCATGTGGCCGATATGGCTGGGCTTATAGACGGTCGGCCCGCAAAGATAGATGCCCACGCGGCCGGGCGACACCGGCTCGAAGGCTTCCTTGGTTTTGGAGAGCGTGTTGTAAACTCGAATCGCCATCGTAGTAGACGAAAAATGCTTAGGCAGTTGTTTCTAAACCGCCTCGAGCAGCACTACGGCTTCGGCCATGATGGCCTCTTGCCGTCCGACCGGGCCGACGCGCTCGCCGGTCTTGGCCTTAAAGCCCACGCGCTCAACTTCCAACGCCAGCAGCCGCGCCACCTGTTCGCGAATGGCCGTTTTATAGGCCGACAGCTTGGGGCGTTCGGCAAACACCACGGCGTCGAGATTGACGATCCGCCATCCCGCTTCCGTCACGCGCTGATGCGCCCGGCAAAGCATGTCGGCCGAATCGCGGCCGCGGTTGGCCGGATCGGTGTCGGGAAACAGCTCGCCGATGTCCCCCAGCGCGGCGGCGCCCAACAAGGCGTCGGTGATGGCGTGCAGCAACACATCGGCGTCGCTGTGGCCAACCATGCTCTGATCGTGCGGCACATCGATTCCGCCCAGCCGCAAAGGGCCACCGGGGGCCAAGCGGTGCGTGTCGTGGCCAATTCCAACGCGTGCGGTTAACGTAGCCGAGGTTCCTTTCGGTCGGGCGTCATCAGGTCGCAAAACTTCGGTCGCAAAACTTTCACGAAAGCCAGGAATTCTAGCGGATGGCGGGTGGGGCGACAATGTTGCGCATCACCCCAGCACGTCGGCAAAGGCGTCTTGCAGGCGCTTGAGGGCTTGGTGGCCGGCGGCGCCATCGACCACCACGTTCACGCGCACTTCGCTGGTGTTGATCATCTCCAGGTTGATGCCCGCCCCAGCCAACGCCTGAAACATGCGAATGGCCACGCCCGTATGGCTGCGCATGCCAATGCCCGACACCGACAGCTTGGCCACGCGGGCCGAGCTAGTGACAGCCCCGCAGTTCAGCCGCCGGGCAATCTCTTGACTGAGGCTCACGGCCTTGTCGAAGGCGGCCTGTGGCACGGTGAAGCTCAGGTTCGCGCGACCGTGGCGGCCAAAGCTCTGCACGATCATATCGACAAAAATGCCCCCTTCGGCGATTTGTTCGAACACGGCCGCGGCCAGGCCCGGCGTGTCGGGCACGTCGGAGATGGTCACGCGGGCTTGCGTCTCATCGAGCCGGATGTCGCTGATCGTCAGGTCTTCCATGCCTTGCAGACGGGCCACCACGGCGCTGGCGTCGCCATTGGCGTGCCGGGCGGCCTCGTAGGTGGTTTGCCGCGCTCCGGCCGGCTCGGTCTCCAACGCGAACGTGCCATGCACGGTGCGCAGCGCCGGCAAGCCCTGCTCGCGCGAGACCAGCACGGAAATCTTGATTTCGCTGGTGGTGATCGCCAGAATATTGGCCCCCGTCCCGGCCAGCGCGCGAAACATTTTTTGGGCCACGCCGGTTTGCGTCGCCATGCCCAGCCCCACCACCGAGACCTTCGAGACGTTTTCGTCTTGCGTGTAGCCTTCGGCCCCCAGCTCGTGCACGGCTTCGGTCACCGCTTGCAGCGTGGCAGGCAACTCGTCGCGCGGCACGGTGAACGAAATATCGGCCCGCGCGTCGGAACCAATGTTCTGCACGATCATGTCGACCGAAATGTTCTTGGCGGCGATCTTCGAAAAAATCGCCAGGCTCGTGCCGGGCCGGTCGGGCGCGCCCAAAATCGTCACACGAGCCTCGCTTTTGACCAGCGTGGCGCCGCTCACGGCTTGCCCCGGCGACTCCGACTCGGCCACGATCATCGTGCCCGGTATGTCTGAAAAACTGCTCCGCACATGAATCGGCACCGAAAACTTTTTGGCAAACTCGATCGAGCGGCTGTGCATGACGCCGGCGCCCAGGCTGGCCAATTCGAGCATTTCGTCGTAGCTGATTTGCCTCACGCGGCGGGCTTCGGGCAGCACCCGCGGGTCGGTGGTGTACACGCCATCGACGTCGGTGTAAATCTCGCAAGCGGCGCCGAGCACCGCGGCCAGGGCCACGGCCGTGGTGTCGCTGCCGCCGCGGCCGAGCGTGGTGATGTTCGATTCTTCGTCGATGCCCTGAAAGCCGGCGGCGATGACGATTTTGCCCGCGTCCAGCGCCCGCCGCAGCCGCTCGGTCGAGATCGAATGGATGCGGGCTTTGGTGTGTGTGCTGTCGGTGCGGATGCCGATCTGCGCGCCGGTCATGCTGATGGCCTGGTAGCCCAGCGAGTCGATGGCCATGGCCATCAGGGCCACGCTCACCTGTTCGCCGGTCGAGAGGAGCATGTCCATTTCTCGCGCCGGCGGCGACTCGCTGATTTCGTGGGCCAGGTCGATCAGCACGTCGGTGTTTTTGCCCATCGCGCTGACGACCACCACCACTTGGTTGCCCTGCTGCTGGGCGCGAATCGCCCGGCGCGCGGCGGCCAGAATCTTATTGCTGTCGGCGACGCTGGTGCCGCCGAACTTTTGAACCAGAATGCTCATGGCTGGATTTTGCGAGGCTTCTCGCACGCGGTCAATGGGACTTGACTTTTTTCGTGCCGATGGGCCGATAAAACCATTGCAGCCGCGAGCATAATCCCACTGATCGTCCCGATCACGCCCAAGCGGAAGGAAAGCGGCTCGTACGACATCAGCACCCGGTGCTTCCCGGCATTAATCCGCACGCGCCGAAAGATCTCGTGGGCGCGTTCAATCTGCCGCGGCCGGCCGTCGACTTGACATAGCCAGCCGGGATAGTACGTGTCGGCCACGATCAACCAACCGTCGCGAGGCGCCGTGAATTCCATCTCTAACCGGCGCGGAGTGGCCTGGAAAAGTTTTACGGAAACGGCGCGCAGCCTCAACGTCGCGATGTCTGAATCGGCGATCTCGCCTAGTCGTGCGTGGCTAACGTCAAATTCATCCGCAACGAAGCGAGCTCTCTGCAGCGCGCCGTCGGGGTGCTCGGCTGCGGCACCGCTTCCTGGCCACGCATAGCCGCACGCGGCAATCGCAAGCGCCGGACGAGGGTTCGATTCGACGGCTCGGTAAAGTCGCACGGTAGCAGCGGGTAGAACGCCTCCATCGTAGGTACCCACCGCCGGCCGGTGCGCCAGCATGGCGTCGCCAGTTCGCCGGCAGTAGCGCAGCGCATTGGAGCCGATACGATCGAAGCCCATCGCTTCGATAAAGCGTCTTTTGGCATCAGCAGGCGGAAATTCGGTTGCGGGCGGCGGTTTTCGCTGCTCCATACGGAAATTGACGACATTGAAGTACCCGAGATCGACTGCCGTCAGCGCAAGCATCGGTAGCCAAATGGCGCCGCCGCGAAGCCGTTGCGACATCGCCAGCAGCACGAGCAGCGCCATGTTGGCTGCCACCATGCCGGAGACGGATAGGTGCTCGAACAGTTCGCGCCGCACGTATTGAATATAGGGAAGCCATTTGAATGACCGCGCCGCCCCGAACGCAGCGTACGCGGGTACAGCGATAGCACTAAGCGCGACCGCTAGGGCGCAGAGCAAGCCGGTTCGACCAGCGCGCGGTTCACGGACCGCCCACGCGTCGAGGCCTCGCGCCGCGAGCAGTGCAGTGGGAATAGACGCGACCAAGAAGATCCGTCCCGGGCACCGAAAAAACAACACGCCCGGAAGAACACGGCTGAATACTCGGAATGCCGGAGTAGCGTCGCCGAATGCAACCGCCAGCGCCACCACGACAGCCAATGCCGCCGCCCATTGCCACCGTGCCGCGCCGCGCCGCGACAACCCATATGCGGCCAGCGGCAATGCCGCAATACCCAGGTAAACAACCCGCTCGTGATAACTGTCGTTGACGTCGAACTGCGGTACCCCCGCAAGAGGAGACCCGTTTAGATACGGCAACAATAGCCGCGCCGAGTCGGCGCCCTCCAGTGCATACGTCGTCGCAAATTGCGGCCTCCCGCGCTCTGACTCCGCCAGCCCATCGCGCATTAGCTCAAATACCGGAATGAGCTGCACTGCGGCAATAAGCGCGGCGATTACCGCAGCGATGACGCCCCACGCGATCGTGCGCACTCGATGTCGAGCGGCGGCGCCGAGCCAAAGGGAGCCGGCGGTCCAATACACGCCGGCGGCGACTAGGTAATAAAGCACCTGCGGCTGCGCCGCCAGCGCGCAGAGCGAACCGACGACCGCGAGGCGCGCCGACGAAGAAGCGCGCGGAGACGTTAGAAGCTCGCCGAGCGTCAGAAAAAACCAGGGGGCGAGCGCGGTTTCGAACACGGCGCCCGCGTGGCCGTCGCCGAGATGGCCTGTCAACGCGCCACTCCACGTGACGACGACGCCGGCATAGGCGGCACCGCAGCACGACAAGCTCACGTGCCGCGCCAATCGATAGACGCCCGCATAACAAAGTCCCAGATGCAGAAAGATCGCAATCTCCAAGCCGCGGTTCGCGCCGCACAGGGCGATGAGGGGCGTCGATAGCGGGTTGAAGAGCATCGCCTGCTGCGCGGCCATCAACGGCTGGCCGCAAGCCAGGTACGGGTTCCAAAGCGGCAACCGTCCCGCGAGAAGCTCATCTCGCACGAAATGTGCCAGTGGCAAGTGCATCGCGGCGTAGGTGCGCCAGGGACCGGAAATGATTGCATCCTCGCGCGTTACCAGTGGCACGAACGGCGCCAGGCAGGCGACCGCCATCAGCAAAGGGACGAACCGCACGATTCGCTCGCTGCCGTCGATTTCGCGCGCGTTCCAGCTCATGTGCGCACACCCGCTTTCCGGCATCACTGGTAACCCATCGGCGGCTGGGCCAGCGCGCCTTTGATTTTGCTCCCCTGCGGTGTCATCATCCAGGCGTAAACCGCGCCGTCGACGCCGTCTCCGAGAAACTTCAGGTGACCGTCGCAGAATATGACATTTACCCCGCCAGGATGCCACGAAGAGGGCGACGAGCTGCTGCGGGCGCGGCGCCAGTCGACGTTGCCTGGCGAGCACTTGTTGTTCTGGCAGACGGAGGCGCTCATAAAAAAGCAGTTGCTCAATGGGTGTGGGTCGGCCCACCCGGCGAACCTCCCGGGCATCCAGCGCTTCTCGCCCAACAAGATGGTAAGTGACAGCCCGTCATAGATCGAATCGGGAGTATGGTGCCGCTCGGTGCCCGACCCATAGGGCCAATTCTCCGGAAAGAAAAGTCCCGTCTTGAAGAAAATCGCTTTATCAGTGCCGAAAGGGCTGCCATCTTGTGCGGCGTTCGTCGCGCAAGTGACGCCGTTGCCGTTGTAGTCGAAGGGTTGAGGACTGCTCGCGCTGCTGCCGACGGAAGGGCAGTCGACGGGCTCCGTCCAGCCGAAACCGCCGTTTGCTAAGAAGTTAAGCCGAGCCGCGCTGCCGGTGGCCGTGTCGTCGGGGCAGGTGAGCGCACCGATCGCTATCGTCCCCAGCGGCGCATTCGGTGGCTCGTTTGACGGCTGATCGAAGCGCCACTGGCCAATCAAATCCGCTCGTTCGATGTACGGCAAAATATTGACTACCCAATCATGGAACGGGACGCCCTTTGTGCTGAAGTTGCCCGAGGCGGGCAAGCGCCGCTTGGCATTCATCTCGCCCTGAACCGCTAGCCCCAAATTACGGATATTATTCGCGCACTGGTTCCGCCTCGCTGCCTCGCGCGCCCGTTGTACTGCCGGCAGTAAGAGCGCCATCAGCATCCCAATGACCGAAATCACGACCAGCAGTTCCATCAACGTCAGCCCCGCGCGGTGCCGTATCGGCGGCGGGGTCGCACGACTTTGAGCAGACGAGGAGCCGCCGGAGCGGCGCCGGCAGCAGGCGCCGACAATACGATTACAGTGTCGAATAACCATATGGCACAATCCAAGTAGGTGCGGCCCTCGTGAGACTGCCCCATCACATTCGCGGAGCGTGACATCACCGCGGGTCGCTGCTTTCCGCCATCGTCGCAAACTGGACTTGCGGGGTGTTGGCCGCCGCCCCGGCTGAGCCAGCGGCATTATCGGAGGCCGTTTCACGCTCGCAGCGAACCAAGCACCCGACCGGAACCTCAATGCGAGGGTCGCTTCCATCCAGGTCCAGTAAAATCGCGCCCGAGTGGTATCCCTCCTGGGGCGGGATGGCGACTGTCAAGCGGATAAGTATCGAACGATCGTTGAGGGGCGTTTGACTCCATTCAATGAGTTGAAGGGCACCGTCGCGAGCCTCAACTGCCCTTATGTGCGCCTGCTGCGGGCCATGCAGTACGAGGCGCGCTTCCGCGCGCGTCGATGGCGGACGCGCGCCAAGCAACACACGTGGCGGGGAAACACGCTGCGCCTGGCACACCTCCCCGCGGATACCGACCACCACGGAAAATTCGTGCCTGGTCGCCGCGCGGAACGTGATAATCTCGTCGAACGCGCCAGCGGTCTGCGGGGTCCTGACGATAACACGGAAGCGGCGACAGTGCTCGGCGGCGCCGTCAAGTTCCTCGACGCTGACCCAAGGCTGGCTTGCCGTCGCGCGGACACCTTCCAACGGTGCGGCATCGGTGGAAAAAACCTCCACAACGCGCGCGACCTCGCGGCCCGGGGCGAGCATGCCGAGATAAATATCCGTCGGAAGCGCGTCGACGGGCCGTTGCGCTTTTGCACGAATGGGCAGACGTACTTGGGCGTGCCGCGGGTCGTTCGTGGCGAAACTAACAAAGTGTCCAATGTTTCCGGGCCGTGCGCGGATCTTCAAGTCGACGAGTAGCGTCGTCGCAGTGCCGGGGGGCAATCGGTTGCATCCGAGCAGCGGCGCGGTGCAGCCGCACGACTTTTCAAGATTGGTTATCAGAAGGTCATCGCTACCCGAGTTTTGGATCTCAAACACCGCGTTGACCTTGCAACCGGGCAACACGACGCCGAAATCGTGCTCCCAATGATCAAGCTCCAACGCCGCGCCAGCCGTGTGCGGGCTGCCTTTTTCTGATCCCCTCGGTACGATCCAGAGGCAAAGTGGGAGCAGAACGGGTGCCGTAAGTAACCCACAGCAGAGGCAGCCAAACCAAAGTCGGCTTTTCATCGGCGAGCTCCGGATGTAGTAACTGCGTCAGCGGCAACATGCGGCGCCGATCTTCATTGAGTTTCCGTTTGTGGCTCCAGCGAGATCCGTCGCAAACAGCCCGTGAGTGTCTGCGGGTCGTTCGCTATCAAGACCGCCTCGCCGCGCCTGATCCGGCCGAGTTCGCGCGGCCCGACAAGGGTCGGCGCCGTGGGCGGATCGATCAGCACGACTCGGCGCCCGGCTGCGGGAATCGCGGTCACGAAGTGCGAGCCGTCGACAAATAGAACCGCAGGCGTGGCCGCCGCGCGGAGCGATGCAGCGTCGAGCTTCGCGGGCGTCGCCGGAACCCCGAGTCGCTGCAGGGCACGAAGCAACTCAAGCATCGAGGTCCGGCCAAGCGGGTCAACCAGCATATTGCGGCGGACGTCGTCAAGGGCAATCGGGCGGCCCACGCAACGCGAGGCAACCGCAGCAGCTACCACGCCGCACGGGCAGTCAGGCGCGACCGCGCGGCGCGGTCCCCGCGAGCGCGATACGGCGAAGCGTCCGACAACATAATCGGCGGCGAATGGCGCGCACAACAGAATCGCAAGCGCCCAGCCCACATGTGCGGCAGCAGATAGTCGAGGGACGCGACAGGGGTTAACCATTGGAGACCGGCCCTTTGGCGCGGCCGGCGCGGACGCGAATGACGGATAGTGCTACGATGGCGACGAGAACGGCCACCAAGAGGACGGTAACCGAGCCGAAGCGACGCGACGCGAGCCGGCGGGCATCCGCCGTCTGCGCCGCCAGGAGCGGGTCGCTCACCAGGCCAGTCAGGTACGATTTGCCGGTCTGCTTATCTGTCACGAACACATTCGGCGGGAACGCAAACTCGAATGTGGTATCCGAAACCCCCGTGTTAAGGAGCCACCCGTCGATCCGCGCATCGACTTCTGATTCGAGATAACGAGGCTTGCCGTCAAACTTTTGATATAACCGCGTCACCCCATGCTGCGGCAACCAAATTGTTGGCGCGACCTCAATGGGCTCCGTAAGTTCGCAGACATAGTTTGCCATCCACTCATCGGAATCTGTATCTCTGAAGAGCGAGGCCTTCCGCACCACGCTGAACCCATGCTCAGCATCAATATGGAACTGCTGTTTCCAAGATTGCCCGCCCGCCTCGACCGTGGCCGTTTCAACTACCAATGTTGGGCGGCCCTCGAAATCCGCGCGCCCAACGATAAGGGGATCGCCTGCGCTCAGGCGCCGGCTTTCACGTAGGAATTCGCTGACGCGCTTCCACTGGAAGTTGGTCGTGAATTCACGCGGCTCGACCGGGAGGGACGATGGGGTAGCACCGCTCGCGATCCACCCATGCGTTAGTGCATCTGTACCCGACGCCCCTTTCTGTATGCTGCCGTCAAAAGTCTGCACGATCTTCGTTAAGACTCGCCCCAGGCGAGGGTCTGCGCGCAGATCCGTCTTAGTCCCTTCAAGCCGATACCGCCCGGCGCCGTCGGCAACAACAGTTACATCGTAGTCCGCGCCGCCTAACTCCGCGCCGCCTTCGTCATAGGTGCGAGCTCGAAGGGTGACGTGGTATGAGGCATCGCTGATCACCGACTCGCGGTCAGCAACCGCACGCAGGAGATCGGAGACCGACACCCCCGAATCTCCGCTCAACAAGATTGCGCACACAACCACAAAGGCCGTAACCATGACTGGACACATATCGAATGGTTCTCTGCATACTCTACGGATTTGGTGGGCACTCGTCTGCCGAGCACGACTGCAAAAATGCACCGCACTTGATACCACTGTCAAACGCGCATCCTTGCGGGCAGGTGTTATTCATCACAGGACCCTTCATTATCGTCGCGCAGTTCGTCGGGCTAACGGTTATGCTGCAATTTTGAAAGCCCATCTGAACATCGCAAGCAGGAGACGACTGCAGAAAGCCGACTTCATAGCAAACCTTCCCGTAGACCTCGCAGCCCTCGGTATATTCACACGCGTTCGCGCCACCGCCTTTCGGGTCACAGTCCAGCGTCCCTCTGCAGCCCCGATTTCCGCAATCGCCGCCGATGCGTGCTGCCAACTCGGAGCGCGAGAGTATTGCCGGACACTTTTTGTAGCCAATTCCAGAAAGGCACTCGGCACATGCTGTGATAAAAACTACCCCCGTGAAAACAAGACTAAAGACTTTTAAAGCCGGCATACTTTCACCTCCAGATCGCATGTTGGGGTTCCCCAATGCATTCGCCGAAGCCGGTTCGGAGCCATCCACGACCATCGGGGCTAGTACGGCAGTCAAAGGGAGATTACCAAGACTATGCGCGCGGTCAATTACCCGAAGCGAAGTGAGGCGCCGCTCCCTCTACCCTACTGCACCGCATCGTCGCATCCCTTAGGCAGTACAAAGCTCCAGCGGAACTGGCGGCCGTCGTCCATCGAGGTAAAGTGAATCTTGCGGCCGGACTTTTGGCTTTTGTTTAGTCTGGCAAGTGCCACGCGGAGGTAGCGGCTTCGCTGGCTAGCGGACATGGCACGCCACGGGTTGTTGATCGGCTCGTGCGTCCAACCGACGTCCTGGCAGGCTTGAAGGATCCGGCGCTGGGCGGTCGCGTTCTCGCCCAAGTGTTTAACGAGTTCGCCATCCAGTGTCCAACTGCCTGGTGCCGCGTCCCAACACAGAACCGGCTCTACAAAGTGGACGATTTGCGGAATGCAGAGGGCGACGCGGGCGAGACCGGCGTCGGTGATAGCCAAGGCCGCGCGTCCAGTCGATTTATTTCGCCGAAGTCGCTTTTGGCGCGGCGCCTCCGTTGGTTTCGTTGTGAAATGGGCGAGGCGCTCATTTACGAGCCAAGTTAGGTCTCCATCAGTGATTCTGACTGGGCGGAGCGATTCGACGATAACCGTCGCCCGGCGCCCGTCGTGCCCCGCGGACGCGGCTTCTTGACGCGCTTCGGCCAGTCGTAACAGTGCGCGCATCCGCCGGCACTCCGAAAGATCGAGGAACGGCAACATGGGAAGTTCCTAGTGCGGCCTTGGCTTCCAATCACTGACTCCAAGTTCTGCGATAACCTGCCTGAAATTCAGTTCTCCGTCTGCTCTCGCGAGATATCTCGATACACCGCCCCGGGTGCGACGATTTCGTGGACACTGGAGCTAACCTGGCTGACTCCTGACTTTCAATTGCGCGGGGCTTCTTGCGTAAGTAGTTTAGCTTGGTCTAATTATGCTTTTCGGGCCGAACACGTCAATCCCTTATGAGGCGAACATGGAAAAGCCGCAGTTCACCCTCGCTGCAATGCTCGCCACCATCACCGCGATTGCGGGTGTTCTGGCGTTGATGTTCCAAGCCCCAATGGAGACGGCTAACCGAACGCTACTTCTTCTCGTGCCCGTGTGCTTTGCCTTCGCAGTTATCGGCATCGTTCAAGGTTCAACGGTGATGCGGTCATTCTGCATTGGTGCTCTGATTCCGGTGTCGATGCTGCTTTTCTACGTCTTGATGAAGCTCGGCGATTTTCCGCACTGGTTTAGCAAGCAAGGAATGGGCACAGTTACTAGCATGAGCACAACCGCGACAAAGCTCTATGGCGGCGGTCTGTTGTTAAGCATCACTCTGGGCTATCTCTGCATCGGCGTTAGTTGGCTCGTTAGCCCGCGCAATTAGACTGACCCGCAACCAAGTGAACGGGGCATAGCAAGCCGGTTGCTCGGTGGCTTTAAACCGCCGAGACTGGCGTCACCGAGATTCTCTGGCAACAATGGTGACACCCGCTTTCGTCTCCGGTAACGCCCCATTATGAGAGCCCCCTGGATCTCGGTCGTCATGCCGACATTCAACGGCGCCAATTTCATTGGCCACGCCCTGGAAAGCGTTGCGCGACAACACGACGACGCGATCGAAATCATCGCGGTGGATGATGGCTCGACGGACGCCACTCGCGCGATTCTTGCCAGCTATGCGAGGCGGCTAGCTATGCGAGTGATCGCACGCCGGCACTCAGGCAACTGGGTCGAATCGACGGTGATTGGCATGTCAGTGGCACACGGCAGGTACCTTTGTTGGCTGCACCAAGACGATCTGTGGCGACCGTCGCGGCTGGCGAAGCTGCGCCGGCTGGCCGAGCGCCATCCCAAGGCGGCGTTTTTCGTCCACCCGAGTTGGTATATCGATGCGCTTGGGCGCCGGATCGGTTATTGGCACTGCCCACTATCGCACGTGAATCGGCAGTTGGGGTGTGCGGAGGTTCTTTCGCGGCTTTTGGTGCAGTGCTTTATCGCCAGTCCGGCAACGCTGTTCAGCGCCGAGGCGGTTCAACTCGTCGGGTTACCCGATGCAACGCTCACCTACTCCGCCGACTGGGAGTACTGGCTGCGGCTGGCACGGCTTGGGGCGAGTCTTTACCATCCGACGCCGCTCGCCTGCTTCCGCATCCACGAGGCATCTCAAACGCTCGCCCGCGTGGACCAAGCGGACGAGCGCCGCGCACAGCAGATGGCCGTGCTTGCGCGGCACTTGCCCGGCCTCGAAGATTGTGGCCAGTGCGCGGAGCAGGTTGGCCGCGTGGCGAGATTTTCAATTCAGTTGAACCATGCCTTGACTAATTCCGTCGCCGGTCGGCCGGTCCAGTGGCGGTCGCTGGCGGCAGAGTTCGCCAAGTTGGGGGTCGATGGCTGGTATCGGATGTTTCGTGACTCGCGGATCATCGAACGTTGTTTGAGCCGCGCTCAGGCGGTCGGCATGCGAGCGGCCACCGTACCAACCTACGCGCACCATAAAATCGCCGAGGCATCCGTTGCGGCCCGGCTACCGTGGGACTGAGCCGGCGGATGGCCGAGGCGCGGAATCTTATTGCTGTCGGCGACGCTGGTGCCGCCGAACTTTTGCACCAAAATGCTCATGCGGGTGGCTGAAGTCACCTAGCGCGGCTGCCAAGGCCGATTGCCCAACACCGCTTGCGAGCGATCGGAAAACCGCGGAAAAAAGCCGTCAATGCGGCATTGCCGCAATGCCTCTTGGTTGTGGTCGGACAGTCCGCAGAGCCGTAGCGTGCCCCCGTGCCCGCGAATACGCCGGTTCAACGTCAGAAGCTGGGCGATCATGTCGCTGGTGAGCCGGCCAAGCTGCTCGCACTCGACCACCACGCGGTAGGTGAAGTGCTGCTCGATGACCGACCAGACGCTGTCGGCCAGCGAGGCGTCATCGACACCATCTTCCACGGCGACACCATCTTCCACGGCGACACCATCTTCCACGGCGACACCACCTTCCACGGCGACACCACCTTCCACGGGAACACCATCCTCACCCGACCCGTCGCCCTCGGCGACGAGGCTCGGCCTCACAAACAACCAATCCGGCCCCCTGTCCACCTGAAGCGACCAACCTTGCGAGAGACCAATCATCGAGTTGCTCCTTCAACAAAAAGGCACTCTGAGAGAGCGATGGGCCTGCCGCCACCATCACTAGGACGCAACGTATCATCATAAACGTTGCCAGCCGTCTCGCAAGCGTCGAGCGGGTTTTTTCCTCGGAACCGGCGAATTTGGCCGGCCGCTTACTTGATGCCAGCCGGGAAAACGAGATACTAACTGTTTCTATTCGAACACCTGCTTCAAGGAGAATCTGCTATGTCGCGTTCAGGAGCCGTTACCTTCAAAGGCAACCCTATGACCTTGGCCGGCAACGCCGTGACGGTCGGGCAGCAGGCCCCCGACTTCAAAGCTCACCGCTTCGCCGACGGAGCGCTGCAAGAAGTGACGCTGGCCAGCCTGAAGGGCAAACCCACCGTGGTGAGCGTGGTGCCCTCGCTCGATACGCCGGTTTGCCAAAAGCAGACCAAAAACTTCAACCAGCAGTTGGGGACCTTCGGCGACAAGATCAACGCGATTACCATGAGTCTCGATCTGCCGTTCGCCATGAACCGCTTCTGCGGCGCCGAGCACATCACCAACCTCAAAAGCGTGAGCGACTACCAAGACCGGAGCTTCGGCAAGAACTGGGGCATGCTCATCGAAGAGCTGAAGATTTTGGCCCGCGGCGTGTACGTGCTCGATGCCGACGGCAAGGTGGTCTATGCCGAGACGGTGAAGGAAGTGGCCGAAGAGCCGAATTACGACGCCGCCCTGGAAGCCTTGCGCAAACTCGTGCATTGACGGCCATGAGCGACGCCACCGACGTAAATCTCCGGTTGCCCGAGGAACGGGCGGCGACGGCTTCGGTCGGCCGCTCGGCGCCTTCCGCCGGATCGGAATCCGGCGCGCCCGAGCGGATCGTGCTGATTTCGTATCCGAAGGTGATTTTTCTCTATCCGGTGCTGCTGGCGGCGGTGGCGGCGGCTTTGTACATGAGCTTCACGCGCCGGCCGCTCGACCCCGCCAACCAGACAGCCACCACGATCGCCACGATCTTTCTGGGCATCGTGGCGGTGAACCTGGTGGTGCTGGCGTTCGATTTCCCGCGCACCACGTCGCTGACGCTGTTCTTTTTCGCCGCCGCGGTGGTGATGGGCTTGATTCTCTTGTTCGAGTACAAGCCCGAGGCGCTGCCGGCGATCACCGAGACCTTCGGCAGATTTCGCCCGCTGGCCAATGCCACGTTTTACTGGACGATCGCCGCCATTCTGGGCGTCATCTTCGCGGTGTCTTATGTGGTGGTTCATTTCGACTATTGGGAAGTGCGGCCCAACGAGTTGCTGCACCATCACGGCGTGTTGAGCAACCTGGAGCGGTTCTCAGCCCCCCATCTGCGCATCGACAAAGAGATCAACGATGTCTTTGAATACTTGCTATTGCGATCGGGCCGGTTGATTTTGCAACCCAGCAGCGAGCGCCGGGCGATCATTCTGGACAATGTGCCCTTGATCGAGCGCAAAGAGCAGGCCCTCACTCGAATGCTGGGCGCGTTGCAGGTGCAGGTGCGCGCCGACCGAGCGGAAGAATGACTCGCAACCGCGGTTACACCCGATGGCAACTGCGAACTGGCGCTTGGCTTATTCTGTTCGCCGCTTTGCTCGCCAATGACGCGCTCGCCAATCTTGCGCTTGCCGCGGACGGCGAGTCCGGCTGGCTTGTCGGGCGCAAGCTGCAGATGCAGCGCACCTTGCCGCTGACGGCAAGCTGGTCGCAGACGCCGTTGCGTGAAGCGCTCGGCAATCTGTCGCGCGGTCAGCGTGTGGCGATGTTGCTCGATCGCCGGATCGATCCCGATCAGCCACTTTCGCTGACCATCGACTCGGCCAGCCTGGAAGACGCCCTGCGGCGCATCGCCGATCGCTGCCACGCCGAAGTGAGTTGGTTCGAGTCGCTGGCTTACGTTGGGCCGCCGCCGGCCGCGCGAAGGCTGCGCACCTTGGCTGCCTTGCGCGGGGAAGACGCCGCGCGGCTTTCCGCCCAGCGACGCCAAGTTTTCGCGCGCCAGCAGCCGCTGCGCTGGGACGATCTGGCCACACCGCGCGAGCTTTGCCAAGCGCTTGCCGACGAAGCGCAGGTGCGGCTTGAATCGCTCGATTTGATGCCGCACGATCTATGGGCCGCCGCCGACCTGCCGCCGCTGAATTGGCTTGAGCGGCTAACGCTCATCACCAACGAATTCGATCTGACCTTCGCGTTCGCAGACCAGGGCGCCGCGGTCCGCCTGGCGCCGATTGTGGAGCCGGTGCAGCTCAAGCGGCGTTATCCGGGCGGAAGCCAACCGGCGAAGCTCGCCGAACGCTATACGCGGCTGGCGCCCGAGGCCAAGGTGGCAAGAATCCGCGACCAGGTGTTGGTGATCGGGCGGATCGAAGATCATGAGCGGCTGATTGCCAAACCCAAGTCGGCGGCGCGGAACAAGCCCGGCAAGCAGGTTTTTACGATGCGCGCCGACGACCAGCCCGTTTCCGCCGTGCTCGACCAGTTGCGCACGCAGCTTGGGTTAAAGCTCGCGGTCGACGAGGCCGCCCTGCAAAAGGCGGGGATCAGCCTCGAGCAGCCTGTTTCGTTTGCCGTCAAGCAAGCGACGCTCGAAGAGTTGCTTGCGGCCATTTTGGGGCCCGCGGGGCTGACCTTCCGCGGTGAGAGCGGGAACTTTGAAGTCATTCCCGCGGCTGACTAACGGTGGCCGCCTGCTTGCTTCGTGCCCGGCGGTCGGTTATAGCATCATTTAGCTGGCGGGCGGCACCTGCTCGTCGCGCGGCGAGCGCGCCCGCCGTCCAGTCCTGATTGAGGAGCATTTAATTATGAAACGGTTCACGTATGCCACCGCCGCCCTTGCTTTGACGTTTACCTGCCTGGCCACGCTCGCGCAGGCCGCGGATAAGCCCGATCCGACGGGCACCTGGAAGTGGTCGGTGACGTTCAACAACCAAACCCGCGAGCAGACCCTGAAGTTGAAACTGGAGGGCGACCAACTGACGGGCGCCATGCTGGGACGCAACAACCAAGAGAACGCCATCGAAGACGCCAAGTACAAAGACGGCGAGGTGTCGTTTACGGTCACCCGTGAGCGCAACGGCCAGAAATTCAGCAGGAAGTTCACCGGCAAGGTAAGCGGAGACACCATCAAGGGCACGATCGAATCGGAGCGTAACGGCGAGAAGCAGAGCCGTGACTGGGAAGCGAAGCGAGAGAAAGCCTAGCCGGAACCGCCAGGTTGCTCCGGTGGCCGGGGCAGCTTGGCGATGCCGCGGCGTGTCATCTTTTCACCCCATTCGCAAGCGGCTCGATCGGCGCGCCTCTCGGGAAGGCGCGTGAGCCGCTTTGAAAAAATTACAATCCGCTGGCAGTCGCTCTGCTGTCAGTCCGAGCAGCTTTTCGACCAAAAAGCCTTGCTCATCTTCTCTCGCTTCGCGCGCTTGCGGCGAGATTCGTTCCTTGGTGCTCGGGCACGCCGTTCGCTTCTCATGGCTGCCAACGATGGGGAGGAATGCCCGATGAACTCGATACGAAACGCAACGTTCGCAATAATCTTGCTCTGCTGGCCGATGCGCGCGGCGGTCGCTCATGAGCCGGCGCCGCCAATCGCCAATCAGCCAACTCCGGCGCCGCCGGCCGGCGCGGTTCAATACCGAGACGAATACTACACCGTGCGTCGACCGGTGATCGAGACTCAGATGCGCGAGCAGCGGTATGTGGTCTATGAACCCGTCACGACGTTTGAGAACCAGCAGATTGATCAGGGCGGTTGGGTTGACGAGCAAGTCATCAAGCCCGGCCGCAAGGCATTGCGCCTGCGCTGGCTTAAGGGTGGGTGGACGGTCGATCCGGCCACGGGCCGCGAATACTGGCGTCTGCCGATGCTGCGCCCGGTGCGCGAGCAGCAACCGCCCGAGGTCGAGATGGTTCGCACCTGGAAACCAAACGTGGTGACGATCGAGGCGCCCAAGACCACTTACGCTCCGCAGGTTCATGTGCGGCAGGTGCCGGTCGATACCGTGCGATATGTCGAAGAGCGTCGCGTGCGGCGTGTGCCCTATTCGTGCGATGGGGCGGCGGCGCCTGTGCTTGTCGTTCCTTCAGAACCCGCTCGGTAGCGATTCATTCAAACCACTCGTCCGGGAGCCTGTCGAGCCCGCGAACGACGATGCGCTCGATCGATTCCCAGCCTACCGCCGTAAGCGTGTGGCTGCCGTTGGCCTCGCGTACGCCAAACATCGCAAGGCGAGAATCGCGGCTGGAGAATTCGTCGGGCACGAGCAGCTTGCCGTCGCCCAGGTGAATCTCGAGCGAGGCGCCGGCGGCTTTGCGCGACCACAACCGCTCGAGCAATTCGGCCATGGGGTGAGGCGCGGTCGCTGGCGGCGACGCGGCGGCTGGGGGCGGCGCGCGGCCTTTCGAGGAGCCTGTCCCGCCGCGGCTCGAACTGTCGACGTGAATCACGATCTCGTCGAGCGAAATGCCGGCATCGTTGATGGCAACCTCGTGCTCTTGATGCTCGTCATCGATGCTGTCTTCCAGTTCCGGAATGAGGAACTTAGCGCTGCAGTGAGGGCATTGTCCGGGCCGCCCGGCCAGCCGCGCGGGGCTGTTTAAGCGATGCCCGTTGGGACAAAGAAAGACGATTAATTCCGCGTCCGTCGGGATGCCCGCCTGCGGGCGGTCTTCCGTTTCATCGAGCTCAAGCAGTCCGGAGGCCGAAGATGTCGCTTCGCCGGTGGTCACGGCGCCGGTTCCCGGCGCGGCGGGCGACAGGTGCGAGGCGGCGGCCACAGAGACAGCGGTGCCGGGCTGCGGAATGCGGACGACCGCACCGCAGCGAGGGCACTTGCCCGCCTTGCCGGCTTGATCGTCGGGGCAAGATACCCGGTGACCGTTTGGACAGGTGAAGCTGATGGGCATCACCGCTATCGTAGTCCACGGCGACGCTTGCAACAATGAGCGCCGATTTCAGAACCGGCATGGCGGCGCAGGCATGACGCCTGGCCGCTACTACTGGGATTCGATTCGCACCAGTAATTGAAAGGACAAGTTGTATGGCAAAACTGGCGGGCCAAGTTGCCCTCGTCACCGGCGCTGGGCGCGGACTCGGTCGCGCCATCGCCCGGTCGTTGGCGCGCGAAGGAGCCCAAGTGGCGATCACCGCCCGAAGCGACGCCGAATTGGCCGCGGCAGCCGACGAGTTCGCTCAGCTCGGGCCAAAACCGTTCATCCTTGCCGGCGACATCACCGACGAACGACATGTTGAAACGCTTTTTGCCCAGGTCCACCAGCGATTTGGCCGGCTCGATCTGCTGGTGAACAATGCCGGAGCTTTTGATGGCGGGCCGCTCGATGAGCTTTCCACCGAAGCCTGGGATAAAGTGCTCGCCGTCAACCTGCGGGCGCCGTTTCTTTGCACGCGCGCGGCGTTGCGGACCATGAAACCCCAAGCCCGCGGACGCATCATCAACATCGGTTCGATCTCGGCCCAGCGCGTGAGACCCGGCTCGGCGCCCTACGCGGCCTCGAAGCACGGACTTTGGGGACTCACGCAGGCCACCGCCCTGGAAGGCCGAGAGTATGGCGTCACCTGCTGCTGTCTGCATCCGGGCAATATCCTGGTCGAGCATCGGCGCACCAATAAACCCGAAGACGCCGAACCGATGATGTCGCCCGACGAAGTAGCCGAGGTCGCGTTGCTAATGGCCACGCTGCCGCCGCACGTCGAAATGCTCGAGGCCATCGTGCTGCCGCACCAGCAGCTTTATGTGGGCCGGGGATAGAAGAATTCATTTCCTTTTCGCCCCGTCGGGCGGTTACAATCTTCCTGACACCGCGGCAACGGAACCAGAGGGAGAACTCCATGTCTTTGCAAGCGCCCGCGATAGAACGATTGCACGGCGACGACGTGCAAGCCATCGACGAACTGCGCGAGACCTTCGCCCGGCTGAAAGCCCAACTGGGCCGCGCGATCGTCGGGCAGCACGACGTGATTGAACGGTTGGCCATTTGCCTGTTTGCCCGCGGACATGCGCTGTTGATGGGCGTGCCGGGGCTGGCCAAAACCCTGCTCGTGAGCAAGCTGGCCGAGACCATGTCGCTGCGGTTCAGCCGCATTCAATTCACGCCCGACCTGATGCCAATGGACATCACGGGCACCGACATTTTACAAGACATCGTGGGCGGCAAGCGCGAGTTTCAGTTCATGCACGGGCCGATCTTCGCCAACATCGTGCTGGCCGACGAGATCAACCGCGCCCCGCCCAAGACGCAGGCCGCCATGCTCGAAGCGATGCAAGAGCACAAAGTCACCATTCTCGGCAAGTCGTTTCGGCTGGAGCCGCCGTTTCTGGTGCTGGCCACGCAAAACCCGGTCGAGCAAGAGGGCACCTATCCGCTGCCCGAGGCGCAGCTCGATCGTTTCATGTTCTTGATCGAAGTCGATTACCCCAACGAGGACGAAGAGATTCAGATTGCCCGCACGACGACGGGCGAGGCCCTGCCCGAATTGGAGCGGTTGCTGGCGCCTGAGCAGATCATCGCCTGCCAGGACCTAGTGCGGCGGATTCCGGTGCCCGATCATATTTATACGTATGCCGCGCGGCTGGTGCGCAAGACGCGGCCGTCAGGGGCGACGGCGCCGGGCTGGATCAAGCCGTTTGTCTCCTGGGGCGCCGGGCCGCGGGCCGTGCAGTATTTGATTCTCGGCGCCAAGGCCCGCGCGGCGCTTTCGGGCAGCTACATGGTGCGGCTGGAAGACGTGCGCGAGGTGGCCGCCCCGGTGCTCAACCACCGCATCATCACGACCTTTGCCGCGCAATCCGAGGGCGTCAATAGCCGCGAAATCATTCGGCGGCTGCTAGAGGAAACGGGAGAGGAGGGGTAATCGCTCGTAGGCTGGTTTGCGCGAAGCGTTTAGGGGTCATCCATTCCCTCTTCTCCAATTATCGCTGGAATAGCCGCCAGGATACGAACGACCTTTACTGGTTCGATAACGTAAAACAATACGCGTACCGTGCCCCAACTGAACGAACGAAGATCTTCGGCTAGTTCCTCGCCCCACTCCGTAGGGCTTTCTTCTAGGCGGGATTCAATCGCGTCGAGCGATGCATTGATCTCAGAGCGATCGGCCGCATTAAGCCAAAGGTCTGCAAGCTCATTCAACGCGCTCGTCGGCCACGCGATTGAATAATTCTTCATCGCTTCTCCAGCGAACGAAGATGTTCACGCACCTCATCCGTGGTGTATTCGGGTTCATTTAAATGCATTCGAGCTCTGGCCCGGGCGATTTCTTCTTCCGACGGCGCCGGTTCGATGAACCCAATGACCCGCCCCGTAGCATCGCGCACCTGAAGCTTCTTGCGCGACTGGCTCAGCAATTCTGCTTGCTCTTGATTCAAGACGATATGCGACATGGCAAACCTCTTTGCTAGTTAAGACGGGTCGTAACGACGCCCGCGGTGGATCGGGTGAAGGCGCCGGGTGAATGAATCCCACAATTTTTCCAGTTGGGTCGCGCACCTGAACGTTGCGGCCAAATTTGACGATCGTTTCGGCCTGAGCCGAGTCGACAACGATGTGCGGCATACGGTAACTCTCATGCCAACATGAGCCTTTGTGACCTCTCTTTAAGCATATATCCGCCAGTGCTATCAGTCCAGCAGACTTGGCATCAACGAGCCGTCGAGCGGTGAATCCGTGAGTCTAGATCGCCCGCCCTACACTTCCACCCATTGCCCGCTCTTGGCGCTGGCCAATACCGCATCGCACACCTTCTGCGTGCGCAACGCGCTGCGGAAGTCGGGCTGCACCGGCTTGCCGGTTTCAAGCGACTCTAAGAAGTCGGCCAGCGCGTTGATAAACGTGTGCTCGTAGCCGATCGTGCAGCCGGGCACCCACCACTGCTTCATATAGGGGTGCTCGGGGTTCGTCACATGAATCTTCTGCCAGCCCGTCAAGTGGCTCTCAATCTTCGCGCCCGTCTTCGGATCGGCGTATTTGAAGTATTGCAGGTACTGCGGATCTTCCAGATCGAAGAATACGCTGCCCGACTGGCCGTTCAACTCAAACGTGTTGTAATTCTTTCTTCCTCGGGCGTAGCGGGTGCTCTCGAAGGTGCCCATCGAGCCGTTGGCGAACTGGGCCAGAAACATGCAAGCGTCGTCAATGCCCACCGGCTCCAGCTTGCCGGTCTCTTGGTGCATGCGTTGCTTGACGAAAGTCTCGGTGGCGGCGGTCACGCGGCGAATTGGCCCGTTGAGCCATTCGGCTGTGTCGATCGAGTGAGCCAGCAGGTCGCCGGTCACGCCCGAACCCGCCACATTGACGTCAAGCCGCCACAAGGCCGCGCCGCCCTGGGGCACGTCTTCGGCAATGGTCCAGTCTTGCAGGTAGGTCGCTCGATAATGATACGGTCGGCCAATGCGTCCCTCGTCGACCAATTGCCGGGCCAAGGCCACGGCGGGCACGCGGCGATAGTTGAACCAGACCATGTTCGGCAAGCCGGCCTTTTCCACCGCGGCGACCATCTCTTCGCCTTCGGCGGTGCTCATGGCCAGCGGCTTCTCGCACAGAATCATCTTGCCGGCCTTGGCCGCCGCCAGCACGATCTCGCGGTGCGTGTTGTTGGGCGAGCCGATGTCGATCAGGTCGATGTCCTTGCGCTCGATCAGCTTCCGCCAGTCGGTCTCATACGATTCGTAGCCCCAGTTCTCGGCAAAGGCTTTGATCTTGGCTTCGTTGCGGGCGCAACAGGCCTTGAGCACCGGGCGGCGTGCCCGCGGAAAAAACTGGCTCACTTGGCGATAGGCGTTCGAATGCGCGCGGCCCATAAAGCCATAACCGATCATGCCAATATTCAAGGGCTTGCTCGACACAGATGTTCTCTCCGTGAAAGATCAAATGAGGAAGGAATTTCGCGCGGCCGGCGCCGTGCTGAGCCCGCTCTCATCTCGGGCCGAAGAATAGATCCGCACGGCGTCGGCCGCAGCGGCCGCGCTTGTTCACATAGTGACTTCACTCGCGCTGCGGCGGATGCCGTGGCACCCTACTGCATACTTTCATGTCCCAATACACGACTGGACCGAGCACTAGAATACCGCGCCGGTGCGGCAAAACCCAGAGCCGCCCTACCGCACGGGGAACTCATACCGCGCGTCGATGCGTATGGCCGCGTCGTGGGGGCAGTGATAGACGCAGGCCGGGTCCTGGCTGGGAAGGCTGCTGCACAAGTCGCACACCACCGCCCGAAGTTCGACTTTCTTGGTCTCGACTTCGTCGGAATGATGGGCCTGGCCTGACGAAACCGGCAAGTTGAGATCGGTCAGGCGGTTCATGTGAATCGAGCCATACGGGCATTGCTCGGCGCACAGTCCGCAGCCAATGCACCAGTCTTTAATCACAATCTCGCCGTTGTCGCCGCGCACGATCGAGCCGACCGGGCAGCCGATCATGCACACCGGATCGAGGCACTTGCGGCAGGAGTTGGGCACCAGGTATTTGCCAAAGCGCGGACCATCGAGAAACAGCCGGCTGGCCCCATCGCCGTGCGTGTTCACGCAGGCCCGCATGCAGTCGCCGCAGCGCGTGCAGCGATCGAGATCAACCAGCATCAGCTTTTGCCCCTGCACCAAGCCCAGCTCCTCGAAGCGCGGGTTGAGCGTGGCGGGCTGGCGTTCGTCCCAGGGGCGCGATTCGGTGCGCTCTTTGGTGCGGCGGCGATAAAGTTCCAATTGCGCCGCGAACCGCGCCTGCAACTGCGGAGATGAGCGGCAGACTTCCAAAAACGACTCGCGGCTGACGCGCACCAGCTCGACGCGCGAAGGCACCACACCCCCGCCGCCACCCACAGACTGCCCGATGTCCGGATGCCCAAACGCCAAGCACGTCGCGCTGCGCGGCAGATTCTCAATGACGCCGGCCTCGCCAAAAAAGTCTCCCCGCGCCAAGTAGGTGAGCGTGCGCGGGTCGGCCGTCAGACTGCGCTTGGGAATTCCCCGCGGGCAAACCGCCTCCAACGCCCGGCGATTGAACGTCCGCGCATCGAGGTCGGACCAGTCGGCCACTTTTTCGGGCAACTCGGCCAGGGCAATCTCGGCGGCGGGATCATCGAGCACCGCCACCAGCGCCGCTTTCTTATCGCCCAGCGACTCAGCCAGCGCATGGCTTTTGATCAGGGCGTTGAGCGCGTCCACTAGCGGAGCGATTGCCGTCTGATCGCTGGCGAGCTGCCGAACGGCGTTTTGCCCCGCCTCGTCCAACTGCTTCCACACCGCCGCCGGCAGGCCGCCGGCTTGCTCACCCGCCCGCAGTTCTTCCATCAGAGCCGGGCGGGCCGCCGCCGTGATCTCGTCGGCCCGCAAGAGGTAACGCAGGTTTTTGACGACCTTCACCAGCCCGCTGCGGATCACATAAAAAGCGTCGGACAGATCATCTTCGTCGTAGACCACCTCGCCCGGTTCGAGCGTGATGAGCTCGGCACGCTGGCGGACAGCGGCGAATTGCTCTTCGCTCAAATCGGCAAAAATCGAAAGCTTGCGAAGCTGCGGTCCCAGCGCCCGCTCGCGATAGATGCGATCCATCTGCTCTTTATAGCTGGGATCTTTGCGCACCTGGTCGAGAATGTTGCGCAAGATTTCCAGCAAATAGCAATCTTCGTTGGCCACCACGGTGGCCGAGCGCGGAATGCGGCTCATGCAGCTCATTTCGCCGAACAGCTCGCCCTCGTGCATCTCGGCGCGGCGCGTGTCGAGCCGAATATCGACGGGACCATCGTTGGGAATGAACTGCGGGCGCCGCTGGACATCGGCCTGGCTGTCGCCGTTGCTGTTGCCGCCCCAAAGGCCACGGAGGCGGTTGAGAAGGCCGGGGCGCCGGGCCGAGCGGAGTTCGACATCAAGATACGCCGTCACCACCGGCCGCCGCTGCGTTTCGTCGGCGGTCGCCGCGGCGGGCGTCTGAAGCTGCGCAAGCTGCGGTTCGATCGCGGCCTGCAAAGCGGTCAGATCTTGCCGCTGGCTATCGGCGGGGCTGAGCGTTTCCAACTGCGTTTTGATTTTGGCAAGCTGTGCCTCGCGCAGCGAAACCAGATCGGCCGTGGTCAGCACATAAAACGCGGTCCAGCCAGCGTCGCCTTGACGCACGATCACCTCGCCGCGGCGGTATTTGCGCAGCAGCACCGCGCCGGGAAACTTATCGAACGACGGCTTTTTGCGCAGATTGGCGAACAGCGAAAGCCGCTCCAGTTCGGCCTGGCCAAGCAGCTCATCTCCGGGGCGCGATTCGAGACTGGCTTCGGGATTAACGACGGCGGGGGGCATCTTTTCGGTAGGTCAGGGCTTCCTGCCTGACAAAAGCAGCAACGCAAGCATGGGGCGCATTATCGCCGCGCCGCGGCATGCTGTCGAGCCGAGATGCCTCGATCGGCCCACCTGTTCTCTACAAAGGCCATGACTAAGTTCGACCGTCAAAACCGATCAGAGCCTCGTGAAGTTCGCGGCGCAGACCCGTTCTTGCACCCGCCCACGCCGGGGCATCGGCAAGCCTCTGCCCCAGCCACCAGATTGATTGCACGAGACGGGAAAACCGGAACTAAGAGTCGCGCCATAGCTCGTCGGAATAGGTGCGTTCGGCAATCCGCCCATATTCGTCCAGCGACCGGCGCTGGCCGACCGAATGCCAGGGATTCACGCCTTTCAGCTCCGGCATGATCTCCAAAATCTGCTCGACCAGCGTCTCAGCCAACCGCTGAATCGAAGGGGCCTGGGCTTTCTCGCGAATGGCCGCCACCGTCTTCATGATCCGCACCATCCGCGCTCGTTGCAGCACGGGCGTCGAGAGCGGCGCCCCCGAATCGACCAGCAAATCGCCCACCGGCACATCGAGCGCCTGCTGCCATTGATAGAGACGGCTGAGCGGCATGTCGGTGGTGTTCTCTTCTTCACGCCGCAGCTCGCGAATATCGGTATGCAGCACTTGTCCGACTCGCCGCAGCGAAACCCCCTGCTGTTGCCGGACTTCTTTGATGCGGTGCAAGGGCGGGTCGTGGTCAGCCGGGCCCGTGACTGCGGGCACCCCGTGCGCTTGATGCGTACCGATTTCAGAAAGACTCATGCAAATGCTCTCCCCTCGTTCGCGCCGTAGACAACGCCCGGATGGCCGACACCGATGGATCGTTTGGCCGCGCGCTTCACCACGCGCAGGCCGAAGCGTCAGCCATCACATGGAGAGAAACGGGTCGCAGGCCGTTGAAGGCCGCGATACGAGCGCGAAGCCGCTCTAGCTCGAAGGTCGACTCAATATCTCCGTTCGTGGCCGATGTATCGCGTCGCGAAGACGTGTGAATGTAGATGAGATTGCACACGTTCCCGCGACGTTCTTGCCCTGATACGTCGGCGGCCTGTTTCGCAGGCTGGCCCCGCTGCCGTACTAACCGCTGCCCGTACTAATCGCTGCCCTACTAACCGCTGCCCTACTAACCGCTGCCCTACTAACCGCTGCCCTACTAACCGCCCCATTTAACCCCACCGGGTCATCATAGGCAGGCGATGATAGCACGGCAAGGGGCAAGCTAGCGGATTTAGCGAGCGAGGGCGCGGATCTTCATTCACCTAATGCGAACGCTTTAATCCGATCCAGATAATTCGGCCTTCGCGCCGTGCCTCGGACTTGCGGCTCGGCGCGAACGGGCTGCCGGGGGGTTCCGTGCAGGCGCGCGGAAGACCGATGAAGACCAGGAGTCTGAGGACCATGAATCTGCGAGCCATGAATCGCCGACATCGCCGAACCGCGGGCCTCGACTTCCAGCGCACGAAAGCCACGTGCGTGCAGATAACGCAGCCAGTCGCTTTCGCCGCGCTGCCGCAACCAGGTTTCGAGCAATCGCCGGCGGATCATTTGCCAAGCCGGGGCATCGGCGGGCAACACGGCCGGTGCGGCGGCCGCGGCAGCCAGCGACGCGTGACCGCGTGCCGCAACCACCAGATCGGCCGAGCGGGCCGCTTGCCACATCTCGGTCAGGCAGCGCGGCCCCACCTCGCATGCTTCCCGCCGATAAAGAACCAGCTCGCCCGAACTGTGCCTTAGCCCGCTTCGCATCACCTCGGCCTCGCTCGACCGGTTGGCCTGGGTGACCAATTTCAATTGGGGATAGCAAAGGGCAAGCTCGGCCAAGGTCTCACGGGTGGCGTCGGTCGAGCCATTGTCGATCACCAGCAACTCGAACCGGTGAGTCAGTTCCTCGAGCACTTCGAGCAAGGGTCCCACCAGCAAGTGGGCGGTCGATTGGCAGTTCAAAACCGGCACGAACACAGACAACGAATTCTTCAAAGTGAGCTTCCCCCTGAATCGATCACCAAGGCCAATCTGGTCGGTTCTGACGAGCACGGAACGGCACGGAGTCCGTTCCCTACAGACCTTGGCATCGGACGCCGCAAACGATTGACTCAAGCTCGTGCCGTAAGTAGAGCGACACGACGGCTATGACGGTCTCTCGGGCGGGACGGGCAGGCTCTGAAAGTCCGGCCGCACCGGTTTTGTGACCGGCGATGCCCACTTGCAGCGCGCCGGTGAGTATGGCATATTCGGTTTCTTCAACTTCTGCCTCGGCCGAAGAGGGCTCCCGACGCGATGCAGATCTGGCCGGCGATCGACCTGCGCGGCGCCAAGTGCGTCCGCTTGCAGCAGGGAGACTATCAACGCGAAACCGTGTTTGGCGACGATCCGGCCGCCATGGCTCGGCATTGGGTGGGGCTGGGCGCCCGTTGTCTGCACCTGGTCGATCTGGACGGCGCCCGCGACGGCCGCCCCGGCAATCTCGACAGCATCCGGGCGATTGTCGAGGCGGTCGATGTGCCTTGCGAACTGGGCGGCGGCATCCGCAGCGAAGAGACGATCGCTCAATTGCTCGATGCCGGGCTGGCCAGGCTGGTGGTCGGCACGCGGGCACTGCGCGAACCCGATTGGTTTTGCGGCATGTGCCGGCAGTTCCCTAACAGGCTCGTGCTGGGAATCGACGCGCGCGACGGTCGGGTGGCCACCGATGGCTGGCTGGCGACCAGCGACGTACCGGCCACCGATCTTGCCCGCCGCTATGCTGGCGAACCGTTGGCCGCGATCATTTATACCGATATTGCCACCGACGGCATGCTGGCCGGCCCGAATCTGGCGGCCATGGCCGAAATGTGCCGCGCGGTCGAGACGCCGGTGATTGCCTCGGGCGGCATCGCGCGAGCGGCCGATGTGGCGGCGCTGGCCGAGCTGCCCTTGGCCGGTTGCATCATTGGCCGCGCGCTTTATGAAGGCGTGCTCTCGCTGCCCGACGCCCTGGCCGCGGCAGAACGTCGGGGGTGGCAAAGTGATAACGCTTAAATGAAAACGCTTAAATTTATAGCCCTGCGCCATTGTCGGCTTTCGCTCCGCGAAAGCAACGCTGCTTTCGCTGGAGCGAAAGGCGACTTGCCACGTCCGCAAAGCGCGCACGGTCGTCTAAGGATGCTGAACCCTGAACCCTGACCCCTGAACCCTCCGAGATCTTTATGGCGCAACGCAACGTCGGCGATATCCGCAACCTTGCTTTCTGTGGCCACGGATCGGCCGGCAAAACTACGCTTGTCGACAAGTTCCTGACCAAGACCGGCATGGTCAAACATCCCGTCAGCGTTGACGATGGCACCAGCGTCTGCGACTTCGACGAAGAAGAAAAACACCATAAGTACACCATCGAGGCCAGCGTCGTCCATTTCGAGCACGCCGGCAAGTACTTTCAGGTGATCGATACGCCGGGCTATCCCGATTTCATCGGGCAAACCATCGCTGCCCTGCGGGCGGTCGAGACCGCGGTGATTGTGGTCAACGCCCACTCGGGCATCGAGGTCAACACCCGGCGCGTGTTTCACGAAGCCGGCAAACGCGGTCTGGGGCGGATCATCGTCATCAGCAGGATGGACGGCGAAAACATCGACTTCCCCGGCTTGCTGCGCAAAATCAAGGAGCAGTTTGGCGCCTGCTGCATCCCCTTGAATGTGCCGGTGGGCAGCGGCCATGATTTTCGCGGAGTGGTCAGCACGCTCAAGCCGCCGGCCGACACGAAAGGCGCGCTGGTCGATCCCGCCGAAATCAGCACCTCGCTGGTCGAGGCGATCATCGAACACGACGAAGAGGCGACGGCCCATTATTTCGACGGTCAGCAGCCGACCGACGAAGAGCTCAGCCGTCTGCTGCCCGAAGCGGTGGCCGAAGGCGGGCTGATTCCCGTTCTGTGCGTGGCCGCCAAGCCCGATTTGGGCATGAGTGAATTGCTCGACGCGCTGGCGTTGTGCGCCCTTTCGCCCGAACGCATCACGCGCCAGGCCAAGCGTGAAGACGGCAGCGAGGTGACGCTCAAGGCCGATCCGGCCGGCCCTTTAGTCGCCCAAGTTTTCAAGACGCGCATCGACCCCTTTGTGCAGAAGCTGAGCTTCATTCGCGTCTTTTCCGGCACCTTGAAAAAGGACGATACGGTGCATGCCTCGAAGGCCCGCAAAGGTGTCAAGATTTCGCAGCTTCTGCGAGTGCAGGCCAATCATACCGAACCGGTCGAATCGGCCGGACCCGGCGATATCGTCGCCGTGGCCAAAGCGGAAGATCTGCACTCGGGCACCAGCCTGGGCGACCTGTTGCTGCCGCCCATCGAGTTTCCCACGCCGATGGCCGGCCTGGCGGTCACGCCCAAAAGCCGCGGCGACGAAGGCAAGCTTTCGACCGCGCTGCACAAAATTGTCGAAGAAGATTCGACGCTGCACCTCGACCGCGACGCCCAGACCAAAGAGCTGGTGATGACCGGCATGAGCGAGTTGCATTTGCAAATTATCCGCGAACGCCTCAAACGCCGCGACAAGGTGGAAGTCGACGTCAAGGAACCCAAGATTCCGTATCGCGAGACCATTCAGGCCAAGGCCGAGGGCAGCTATCGGCACAAGAAGCAGACGGGCGGACGCGGCCAATTCGGCGAGGTCCATATTCGCATCTTCCCCGTGCCGCATGGGACCGACATCGAGACCTTCGCCACCAAGGCGCATTTTCCGTCGATGCGCGAGTACCATTACGACCCGACCCACAATTTCCTGTGGGTCGATTCGATCGTCGGCGGCACGATTCCCAATAACTTTTTGCCGGCCGTCGAAAAGGGATTCAAGGAACGCCTGGAGCGCGGCGTCGTGGCCGGCTACAAGGTGCAAAACGTGGGCGTGGAAGTCCACTTTGGCAAGCACCATCCGGTCGATAGCTCGGAAGCGGCCTTTAAGACCGCCGGCTCGATGGCCTTTCGCAACGTGTTTCAGCAAGCGAAGCCCTCGCTGTTGGAGCCGATTGTCACGCTGCACATCACCGTGCCCGGCGACAAGCTGGGAGACATCAACAGCGACCTTTCGGGTCGCCGCGGGCGCGTGCTGGGCATGGATTCGGCGGGGGGCGATCTGCAAACCGTGACCGCCGAAGCGCCCCTGGCCGAGGTGACCACCTATGCGCGTGCCCTTTCGAGCATGACCGGCGGGCAGGGCAGCTACACCATGGAATTCAGCCGTTACGAGGTGGTGCCCGGCAACGTGCAGAAAGAGATCATCGAAAAAGCGGTGCTGCACCCCGAGGAGGAGGAGTAGGAGGGCAAGACCCGGTGCAAGAGTCGGGGTTCAGGGTTCAGGGGCCAGAGCATCGTAGCATAGGCGTCACGCGGCGGGGCGCGCCGCGATGGGCCAATGCCAAGATGACCAACGAAAAAACTTTCGAGGGCATTGCGATGGCGCGATTCGTCGAGTTTCAGTCCGCGTGTTGGTGGGCGTTTTTTTTCGTCCTGGCCGCGCCGACGGCCGCCGCCGAGGTGGTGGGGTTTGTCGATGCCGAGGCCGACCAGCGCCGCGCGGAATACCTGGAATTTGACGGATACCGGCGCGAGCTGCTGCGACACGGCATTCAGGCCGATCTCTGCCCGGCGCCGTTAGCGTCGGCGCCGCTGACCGAGTTTCATGTGATCGTCTATGGCGGCTTCCACGAGAACTCCACGATCAATTCGATCGACGATCCCGGCACGCGCCAGCGGGCGATCGCCGACCGGGAGGCTCTGGAGAAGTATGTATCGAGCGGCGGCGGCCTGATCGTTCTGCCCTGCCTGCGGCGTTATCCGGGGCAGGCGATCGACGAATACTACAACTTGGTGCTGGAAGGATTCGGCGTGAAAGTGCTGCCCGAGGCGGTGTGGGACGAAGCGCACCAATTCACCGCGGTGGGCACGCTGGCTTTCCCCGCCGCCCCCTATTTCACGACGACGCACATCGAGCCGCACGCGGTGACGCGGGGCGTCGAACGACTCGCCTTGCCTAAGACGTATGACGGGCCGCCGGCGGTGGCCGCGCTGGCGTATGATCCGGAGTGGACTGTGCTGGTCGCTGGCGAGCCGACCGCCAAAAGTTACCAGCGCGATGCCGATTACCGGCTCGACTTGGCACATCCCGGCAGTTATGCCAGCGCCCCGCCCATTGCGGCGGTGCGCGAATTCGGAGAAGGGCGCGTGTTTTGTTATCCCCTGCCGCTGGCACACGTGTCGTTGAACTATGGCAATCCGCGATGGCCGCACACGGTGGAAACGCGCGGCAACGCCGAGGCCGAGCAACCGAGTTTCAGCCATCAATTAGTGCTGGGCGCGATGCAGTGGTTGGCCGAGCCCTCGCAAAAGCTGGACGGTTTTGGACAACGTAAGATCGCCGATCGCGCCCCGCCGGTGGAATGGCCGGCGAGCGTCCACCTACACCCGTTGGGGCAAACCACGGCGGGGCCCATCGCGGTGCAGCGAGGAATCATCGGTGCGCACACCAGCCTTTCTGACGGCCAAGGCGGCGTGGAGGACTATGCGCGTGCCGCCGACAAGGCAGGGCTTCAATTCGTTGTTTTCGCGGAGTCGCTCGAACATCTTAACGCCGAAAAGTGGCGGTCGCTCGTCGAACAATGCCGCCGACACAATGAAGCCGGTGGAACCTATCTTGTGCCCGGTTACGAATACAGCGACACGAACGATTGCCGCTGGGCAACCTGGGGCGCGCAAGTGGTTTACCCCCATGCAGAGATGTTCGCGGCCGACGGCAAGCGCGTCTTTCGCGACGGCTCCTTAAGCATTGCCAGCAATCTGCCGGCGCGCATGCTATTGGACTACGAAAAGCTGCCGGGCGATTCCGCCAATCTATGGTGGTATTACAACGTGCCGGTTTGGGTTTACGACGAGGATCGGCTGGTCGCGGACCATACGCGCGAATATCTGTTGGCGCGCGACCGGCTGTTCGCGGTGACCGCGGCTTGCTTCACGCGAATCAAGTCGCCGTCAGGTGTGGCAGCGGCCGCCCTACGCGCCACCTGGAACGTCGACCCGGCTCGGCACCCCAAGCTTTCGGCTGCTGTCGACACCAGCTTGGCCCAATGGCAGTCGTTTACCTCCACCAACCAGGGCGGCGACGCTGGGCCCCAGGTGGCCTGGGCCGAATTGAGCATCCCCGGCGCGAATGACCTTTTTTATCGCACGCGCGGCGGACAACGGGTGCGCGGCACGCTACGCGCCTCGGCTGGCGCCGGACTCAAGGAAGTGCGTGTGCATGACGGCGCGCGGGGCGCCGTCCGGCGGTATCTCTGCGGGGGCGCCAAGGAGTTCAGCCGCACATTTGAGCTCGTTCAAGATCGGCAACATGAGCTGGTGTTGGAGGCGGTCGACGACCAAGGCCGCCGCGCCATCTCCAGCGGGCAGCGCGTCTTCTCGTATCAGCAGGGTTTTTATCGCTGCGGCGACAACCTGAACCTGCTCGGTTCGACGCCCACCGTGGTGCATCCTGACCGGCAGCAGTTTCCGAGTTTCGCGCTGTTTGAAGACACCGATATCGCCGCGATCAACGGCTTCGATGGAGTGGGGTTCATCAACGCGCCCAACGCGCTGCCCGGCGTCTTTGCCGTGCATACGGCCGTGGGCGATCAGGATGTTCGCTATCTCCCGCGCACGCCGTACGATTGCGGCCAGCGCGTCGCGCAGATACCGCAACGCTTTCCCTTTAGTTCCTATGAAATCAACGTGATGGAAGCGTCCAGCGACAAATACGTGAAATTCCTGGTCGATGATCCGGCGCTCGGCCCGTTCATGCCGACCGAAGACGATTTGCCTTACGCCACGATCAGCCGGCGAGTGTATCTGCTTCGTAGCCGCATGGATTATCCGTTGAAATGGGCGGCGCGGCGGCCGCACAAGGCGGCGGCCAGATACCAGGGAGACGTGTTTGTTCATGAGGGCACGATTCGCTTTCGCCGCGACGCCACGCTTCGATCGGACTTGCCCGTCCTGCTGGAAAGGGTCATCCATACCGGCGGTACGGAGACCGGACAAGCGACTGAGGCGGTGGTCGCCGATGCCCAGCGCGGCGACCTGAAGCTCGTCTATGGGCCGGAGACCGAGTATCGTCAGTCTGGCACGCTGCGCAAAGGCGGTTGGCTCGCCGGTCAACACACCGATGCGGGCATTTTGGCCATCGTGCCGGTGCGGGACGGCATGCGATACCAGATCGACACCTATGCCAAAGGGCCAAAAAATCTGCAGTGGGCCTATCTCCTCGGCCTGGGCCATGACGGGCAGGTGGTGAAAAAAGGAGATGAACTGACGTATCAATATTTGGCCGTGACCCTCAGCGGCCGTACCGCGAAAGACGCCGAATTCCTGCCGCAGCTTGGGCCGTCCTTCGGCCTGGGCGGCAATCGTGCGGCTCCGCTCGTTGTCGAAGTGGGTGAACTGCTCGATACGGAGGTGTTCGTCACGGGACGCGCTCACGGCCAGGAATTCGTCGCGAAATTCAACGCAGACGCTCTGATGATCGACCGTCCACTGCGCGTTGAGGGCGTGGAGGATAACGGCTGTGTGGCCGTTTTCGATCTGACGAGCGGGTCAGGACAGCGCCGATTCCGTTCCGTGGGAGTATTTGGAGGCGCCGCGTTGTTTCAGTATGACACCGATGGCGGGCCGACGCTGTGGATTGGCAACCCGTTTTACGCGGACGATAAGCAGCTTCGCTTGACGATGGTGGTGGATGGGCTAGCGCAGGGTGAGCGGCCGTTCTTGGAGGCGCACAATCCGACGGACGCGGTGATCGAGACGGTCGTGCATTCACCGCCGCACACGCCCGGTTACGGCGGCTTTTTACGGCAACTCGCCGTTCCCGCCGGAGACAGTGCGCGCATCGAATTGCCGACGGCGGGAGGCGGCACGGGAAATTGAGATCGTACTTGCCATTTCCCGGTTTTTGCACTTTGTATTCTGACTCTCCCGGAAGCATCTCCGTGCGGACTATACGGCGGCTCCGGCCCGGCCACAGTGGGGAGGTGGTTTCCACCTGGCCGAATGTTTCCGGTGCGGCATCTTAGTCGGCGGCCTCGCTAACCGCGCACCGATTCCGATGCGCACCGCGGTGCGCATCATAACCAAATTGGGGGGCTTGGGATAAGTTCGTGGCGCTCTGCCCCGGACCCTTGAATGGAAAGGATGAACTCCGAAGAACCGATGCGTAATCGGTCTCCCGGCAAAAGCAATGACTCGCGGACCCTCGCGCCGTTGATCCACGTTCCGTTGCTTGAGCCAAAGTCGCGGACCAACACGGCGCCGTCCACCGCGTCGATCGAGCAATGGCAATGACTCACCCAGGGATCACCGAGCGGAATATCCGTAGTCAGCGACCGGCCCACCAACACCGGGCAGCGCTCTGGGGGAATCCGCACCGGTTGGCCGACGCCATTAACGGGCAATAGGGTAATCGTCATGGTTCCTCCACGTTCGGTCGACGCCGTCGCGCATTGACCGCCGGGGCCGCGTTTCTTCTGGGATTCTCACACCACCTTGACCCGGTTTACGACTTGTTCGACGCCGTCAAGGTGCGCAACAGCCTCTTGGGCGATCTGCTTCTCGTAAAAACTCCGCACCCGCCCGCGCAGCACCACGCGGCCGTTTTTGACGCTGGATTTCAGCCGCTTGACCGATGGATAAGGACTGCTTCGCAATCGGCTTTGGATGATGTCTTGAATGGGTGGATGTGACGATAAGCCTGCCCCACGGGAAACGCGCATAGACAGTAGCTCCTTCTGTTGCCGATTGAGATCGACGCGCAAACAAGGAACGAGCGGTGAAGAGGTTCACCCTTCGTGGGCGGAAATCGCCGGGCGATGGCGAGATGTGTATCAGAGTGCGCCCAAGGCACGACAAATCATCGTAGCGCACCGCGCAGACCGGTCAAGAGAATGGTTTGACATCCGGCGGGCGCCTAGTTCGACGAAAAAAATAGGGCACCGTGCGTAGCATGAAGGAAGAAGTCGAGGCTTAATGTTTTGTGGCGGAGCTCTGGCCGCGCCATTTCCCTTAGATGACCTCAGTAGCACCGCGTCAGTAGCACCGCACGGCAAAAGAAGCCAACCGGCCGCGAACATGGGACCTCACAACGATTCGCATGACCGGCCGAGGCCCGACGCCGCTCGACTTGCGCGAAATATCGTCTTGGTCGTGGCATTCACACTTTGCGGGATCGGCTACTTGATCATCCGGCTGTTGGAATGGTTTGCGAGCGGCGAGTAGGTCCGGCACCTTTCAGAACAATGATTGGCACACCAATTGCGGAGACGGCGGCGAAGGAATCGCGGGGAGGCTGCGGCACAGACCCCGCGACCCAGCGACGCGGCGATTGGCCTTGCGCGGTTGGGGCGTCCTAAGCATGGGCGATGTCGGTGATTAAGGAGACGATGTCAATGAAGTCGGACTTCGAAACGAGCCACGCGGCCATGAAGGCCGCCAATGGTCAAATAGCCGAGGGTCAAGCAACGGTCTCGCGCGCCTGTGAAGCATTCCCCATTGTGGGCATCGGCGCCTCCGCGGGCGGCTTGGAATCGCTGGAGCAGATGTTCCGCCACATGCCTCGCGAATCGGGCATGGCCTTCGTCGTGATTCAGCACCTTTCGCCCGATTTCAAGAGTTTCATGGATGAACTGCTGTCGCGGCAGACGGATATTCCCGTTTGTCGCGCCGAGCATGAGATGGAAGTTGAGCCGAACCGCATCTATCTCATTCCGCCCAAGAAGGAGATGATTCTTTCAGGTCGCAAGCTCCTCTTGACGGATAAAGACCCGAAGCAGGCCCTCACGCTGCCGATTGACCATTTCTTCCGTTCGTTGGCCCAAGAAGCCGGCGCCTGCGCCATCGCCGTGGTGCTTTCGGGCAGCGGCAGCGACGGTTCACGCGGCATCCGCGACATCCACGCGGCCGGAGGCCTGGTGGTATGCGAGACCTTGAGCACCGCCAAATTCGACGGGATGCCGATCAGCGCGCTCGACACGGGCGTGGTCGATTTGGAGTTGTCGCCCGATCAGATACCGCAAGCACTCGTGAATCATGCTCAGACCATGGCGGGGATGCCTTCTGATGGCTCCTCCGCCGCCGACCCCCAGGGCTATGCGGCGATTTTCGAACTGCTGAACGAAGAATATGGGCTGGATTTCTCGCATTACAAAAGTACGACGGTTGGCCGCCGAATTCATCGCCGTTTGCCGATCAATCGAATTGCGGAGATCTCTGATTACACGGAACGCCTGCGGAGCGACGCCGGGGAGCTCAATGCGCTCTATAAGGACTTGTTGATCGGCGTCACTCGGTTCTTTCGCGACCCCGAGGCCTTCGATCGGCTGGAACAAGACGTCATGCCGGAACTCACGGCGCGCGTGCCGCCCGAGCAAGAAATTCGGATCTGGGTGGCGGGTTGCGCAACGGGCGAAGAGGCCTACAGCATCGCGATGCTCTTGCACGAGCGGCTCGAGGCCGAAGGGCGTCCGATCAACGCCAAGGTATTCGCCACCGACGCGCACCGCGGCTCGCTCGAAATCGCCAGCGCCGGCGTCTACGGCGAACAGGCCCTGGTCGATGTCCGCGAGGATCGGCTGGCGCGTTATTTCCAGCACAAGGGCGACGGCTACCATGTAGGCCAAGAACTGCGCAAGATGATCGTTTTCGCGCCGCACAACATCATCAAGGACGCGCCGTTCACCAAGCTCGATCTGGTCACCTGCCGGAACCTGTTGATTTATTTCCAGCCCTTGGCCCAGAAGAAGACCTTGTCGCTGTTCCACTTCGGACTCAAAGTGGGCGGCTTTTTGATGCTCGGTTCCAGCGAAACCCCCGGAGAGTTGCACGAAGAGTTCGACCCGATCGACGAGCCTTGGAAGATCTATCGCAAGCGGCGCGACGTGGCGCTTTCGTCCGACGCGCGCCAGCCGCTGCGGCCGCCCGACTTGCTGCGCCGTTCTCCCCTGTCAATCGCTCCCCCGGCGCGGACGATGGCCGACGCGACTCTGGTGGCGGCTTACGACACTCTGCTCGGGCGCTACATGCCCCCGGGGTTGCTGGTGGGCGAGCGACGCGAGCTGTTGCACGTCTTTGGAGACGCGCACAAGTACCTACGGATCAAGCCGGGCCGCGCCAGCGCCGACGTCTTCGATCTGCTGCACGATGACTTTAAGGCGGTCGTGACGGGGGCCGTGCAGCAGGCGCGGCGAGATCTCGCGCCGGCGCGCTATCCGGGCGTCCGCGCCTCAGTCGACGGCCGCGAAAGCGTGTACGAAGTCGCGGCGGAGCCGGTGGAAAACCGCCGGAATAAAACCGTGCAAGTCTTCGTCGCCATCGCCGAAATCGGCGATGGCGAAATCGCCAGTCCATCGAGCGCCAGTCCATCGAGCGCCGGTACACCGAGCGCCGATCCATCAAGCGGAGGCGCGGCCGAACCGCGCCCGCGCGACCACGCGGGGGGCGCGGCGACCGAGTTCGAGGTGCGGCGGTTGTCGCGGGATCGCATCGAAGACCTCGAGGCGGAACTGCGCTATACCAAGGAGAACCTGCAAGCGACCGTCGAGCAAAGCGAGGCCAACAATGAGGAACTGCAGGCCACCAATGAAGAGCTGATGGCCTCCAATGAGGAACTGCAGAGCACCAACGAGGAATTGCACTCGGTCAATGAGGAACTTTACACCGTCAACGCGGAATACCAGAAAAAAATCGCCGAGTTGAGCGAACTGCACGCCGACATGGAGAGCCTGCTCGCGTCAACCGAGGTGGGCACCATCTTTCTCGATCAGGAACTGAAGATTCGCAAGTATACCCCGGCCATCAGCCGCGCGTTCCAATTGCTGCCGCAGGACATCGGGCGGCGAATCGATAGTTTCGCCCACAGCATGCTGCACGCCGACCTGGTGCAAGATATTGAAGCGGTGCTGCGCGGAGAGGGGCCGTGCGAGCGCGAGGTGCGCGACCGCGAAGGGCGCTGCTATCTGTTGCGCATCTTCCCCTATCAAACCCCCAGAACGATCAATGGTGCGGTGCTCACCTTAATTGACGTCAGCGCCCTGAAGAAAGCCGAGTCCGACTTGGCCGACGCCGTGCGCCGCCGCGATCAGTTTCTGGCCATGCTCTCGCACGAGCTGCGCAACCCGCTGAACGCCATTGTCAGCGCGGCGTCGCTGTTGAAGCTGCCCCAGGTTGCCGCCGACAGCATTGAGGCCGCCCAAGACATCATCTGCCGGCAGAGCGCGCACATGGGGCGATTGCTCGACGAGTTGCTTGACGTCTCACGCGTCACACAAAACAAAATGCAACTGCGCAAACGTCCGTTCGACGTCCGCGAGGTGGTGGGAGACGCCGTTGAAGCGGTGCAGCCTCGCCTCGAGCGCGGAAAGTTTGAGTTCACCTGCCGTGTCGCCGACGAGCCGCTCTATGTCAATGGCGACCCCGTGCGGTTGCAGCAAGCCTTGACCAACCTGCTCGACAACGCCGTGAAATACACGCCGGCGGGCGGGCACGTCTGGCTCTCCGTGCAGCGCGAGGACGGGGCGGTGGCGATGCGCGTTAAAGACACGGGCATCGGCATCGAACCGGCCTTGCTGGACACCGTTTTCGACCTGTTCGTACAGACCGAGCATACCATCGATCGCTCCTCCGGAGGCATGGGGGTGGGACTGACTTTGGTGCGCTCCATCGCCGAGCTTCACGACGGCAGCGTCGAGGCGCACAGCGCGGGCGTGGGCATGGGAAGCGAATTCGTCATGCGCCTGCCGCGAACCGAGAGGCCGGTTTGGTGCGCCGCCGCCGAGGGCGCGCCGAACGACGCGCTGGCGGGCGACGGTATGTCGATCGTCATCATCGAGGACGAGGCGGACAATCGCATCATGCTTCAAAAGCTTCTGGAGATCCATGGGTACGAGGTTTACGCGGCGCGCACCGGTCAGGAAGGGGTCGAGTTGATCGAAAAGATGCGGCCGCTCGCGGCGCTGGTCGACATTGGACTACCCGGAATGACCGGCTATGAGGTCGCGGAGCATGTGCGGCGCAACCTGGCGGACGACCGTACTTACCTGGTGGCCCTGACCGGCTATGGCCAGCCCAGCGATGTGCAAGAGGCGCTCGACCGCGGTTTTGACCGCCATCTGGTGAAACCGCTGACCGTGCAAAACCTGGTGGATGTGTTGTTGCAGTGCCCCGGTACGAGGCGAGAAACACAATCTCAAAATAGACGGCAGAACGCATAGCAGATTTTGGCGGCTAGCCGCTTCGCTACCGAACCTCTATTCTCGGCTTTACTTACGTCGCGGGATCCAGCCTTCGCCGTCGCGGCTGGGGGCATCGCCGATCCCCCGCCGGCAAGCGGGCCTACCGCGCCGCCAAGACGGCCGTTTTTCCGTTTGAAGCGAGCCCCCTCATCGGCTCGCCGCCCCTCCTGTGCGGTTTGCGGCCGTGGCCTTCGCGCCCCAAACCGCGACATGGTTTCCCGCCTTCGCTTTCGGCGCCCGCTGATTTATTTTTCACCATGCTTGCCAAAGTTGAAGATTATTGCTACCCTCACAACCATCACCGTTCGCCTATCTTGAACTAAAGCCATGATGGCAAGCGAACAGAAGTCGCGTCGATGGGGACGCGTTTGGGTCGTGCAGCAGCCCTGATGGCTGAAATGGGACCACAGCGCACCGGCAAACTCTCGCCGGATCTTCGTTCTGCTTAGCTCTAGCCCGAAGCGGAGTGAGCCGGTAGTGGTTACCGGCGCCGCACGCGAGCCGCTTGGCCGAGCAAGGACCAAATTTGCGCCCTGTCGTTCTCTCCGCAATGTTGCGTGGCTTTTCCGAGGTCGTCTTCTTCTTGGAGGCGAAAAGCACAAATGCTAGAGATGTCGTTAACAATGATACATTTTTTCGTTACATTCGCAGGGAGATAGGACCATGCAAGCCTGGTTTCGCAGCTCGCTCCGGACGCAGACTCAGAAGAAGGCCACTCGTAAAACTCGTCGTCACGGCGCGGCTCGCCGCGGCAAGCTCTTTTCCGGATTTGCCATCGAGCAACTCGAGCACCGCGTGCTCTTGGCCGCGGACCTGACGGCAGTAAAGGCATCGACCCCCGTCGCCGGGCCGGTCGTGCAAGGCGAACTCGTCACCTACTCGGTCCTCATCAGCAACATCGGCACAACGGCCGCCACCGGCGTCACATTTTCCGACACCCTGCCTGCCGGCCTGACGTTCGTCTCGGCCACCGCCGCTCCCACAGGCTCTCTTACCGCTTCGGGCAACACGGTTTCTGGCAGCCTTGGCGATTTGCCCGCAATTCTTGGCGCCGATACCGTCACCATCCAGGCGATGGTCAATTCGACTGCGACCGGGGCCATTGCCGGTAACACGGCCACCGTCACCGATAGCGCCGGGGATACCAACACCTCACCAGCGACCGGCCCGCTGACTGTCACTGCGCTACCGACGACCGGTACAGTCGATCTGTCAATCACCAAGACGGCCGCCACGAGTCCTGTCACCGCCAGTGGAAGCGAAACCTACACGATCACGGTCAAGAATAACGACGCCACCACCACCGCCGCCGGCGTCACCGTGCTTGATGCGCTTCCGGCGGGCGCGACAGGCGTGACGGGCACCAACAGCGCGGGAGTGTTCACCGCTCCGGTGGGCAACGTGGCCACCGAGACCATCGGCACGCTCGCGCCAGGCGCCTCCGCCACCCTGACGGTAACGCTCACCGCGCCTCCCACGCCCGGCGCCATGGTCAACACAGCGACAGTGGTCAGCACCACGCCCGATCGCAACCTAACGAACAACGTCGCCACCGTCGCCACCCCGATCGGCGGCACGGGCGGCCCCGCCGCGGGCGTCGATCTCTCGGTCACGAAAACGGCCGCGCCGGCCAGCGGCACGATTGGAACCAACGAGGTCTACACCATCGTGGTGACGAACCACAGCACGACAACCGGCGCCACCGGCGTCACGCTGGTCGACACCTTGCCGGCCAACGCCACGTTCGTCTCCTCCAGCGCGGGCACCAACACCGCGGGCGTGTTG
>JAICLL010000051.1 GCA_025927475.1 Pirellulales bacterium | reverse complement strand
ATAGGTCAAGCCGTGTCCGGCGTGCAACGTCATGCCGCAGGCAACCACGTGCCCGGCGCCGGCGATGAGCCGGGCAAGTTCTTCCTCCTGGGCACGGCCCGCCGCCGCCAAGGCGTATTGCCCGGTGTGCAGCTCGACCGCGTCGGCGCCCAGGTCGCGCCCGGCCTCGATCTGCCGCTGGTCGGCATCGAGAAACAGGCTGACAAGAATGCCCGCGTCGTGCAGTCGCCGTACGGCATCGGCCACCTTGGTCCGCCCGGCGACCACATCGAGCCCGCCCTCGGTGGTGATTTCTTGGCGGCTTTCGGGCACGAGCGTGGCCTGCGGCGGCTTGGTCTCGCAGGCGAGGCGAACCACTTCATCGGCGCAGGCCATTTCGAGGTTGAGTTTTACCGTCACGGTCTCGCGCAGCAGCCGCAGATCGCGGTCTTGAATGTGCCGCCGGTCTTCGCGCAGATGAACCGTGATGCCGTCGGCGCCGCCCAACTCGGCCAGAGCGGCGGCCCAAACCGGGTCGGGTTCATAGGTCCGCCGCGCCTGACGCACGGTGGCCACATGGTCGATATTGACGCCTAGCAGTGCCATCGAAGGGATTCCATCATTGCCGTGAAGTCCGATGATTATACTCAACGCCGGTGGAAGAAAAGCGACACACAAGGGAGGATGGCCTCAAAAGCCGCGACAATGCGATGGACGGCGCACGCTGGATCACGGTGCTAGCCTTGACGATTTTGCTGGTCGAGGGCGTCACGCTCAGTTTTTTTCCGCGGCAGTTCAAAGAGCTGCTCACCGAGTCCGACCCGCGCTGGCTGCAAGTCGCCGGCGTGGCCGAGACGCTGCTGGCCGCGGCCCTGCTGGCGGGCATTGCAGTGGCGGGTGGTTAGTGGGCGGGTGGTTAGTGGCTGGGGATTGGGGATTGGTAGATCGTGTGGATACCGCCCGCCTCCGCCAGTTTTTTATGCTAGGGTTGTGGTTAGGGGATTCGTTAGGGGAGGACCGAACAATGCAACTGATTCATGTGTGGCAACATTGGCTGGCGCAGCAGCCGCAGGGCATCAACGGGTTCGTCGCCGCGGTATTCGCCGTGGCTTTGGTGTGGATCGCCTTCGAGCGGCTCAGCGCGCTGCCCGGAAGAGCTCGGTAATCGGCTGACCCAAGGCGACCGATTGCGGCCGTCCCAGGGGGTCGATCAACCGAGTTTCGGCGTCGATGCCCAAGGCGTGGTAGATGGTGGCTGCCACGTCTTCGGGCGTTACCGGATCTCGCGCGGGATGAGCGGCCCAGCGGTCGGACTGTCCATACACCGCGCCGCCGCGAACGCCGCCACCGGCCAGCAGCACCGTATAACAATGCGGCCAGTGGTCGCGGCCGGCGGCATCGGCGCCCGCTCCGCTGGTCACCTGCCCGAGCCTTGGAGTGCGGCCAAATTCGCCCATGGCCACCACCAGCGTTTCGTCCAACAGGCCGCGCTGAGCGAGATCTTCCAGCAGCGCCGAAAACGCCCTATCGAAATAAGGCAAGAGCGAGCGTTTCAAGAGCGGAAAGTGCTGGCGGTGCGTGTCCCATGATTGGTCGAATCGGCGTCCCGTGCCCACCGTCACCAGCCGCACGCCCGACTCGATCAGCCGCCGTGCCAGCAGCAGACACTGTCCCAAATGCGGCAGGCCGCCAAAGTGCCGGGCCTCGCGCGAGCGATCGGTGCGGTCGGGCAGGCCGTAGCGGCGGCGGATCGCTTCAGGCTCTTGGGCCAGATCGAACGCCCGGCGCGCCTCACTCGATGTGAGCAAGCGAAACGCCTGCCGGTAATGCGCCGCCACGCCGTCGAACTTCGGCTCGTCGCCGAGGACCGCCAGGCTTTGGTCGATGGCGTTGAGCAGGTCACGCCGCTGTGCGAGCCGCTCCAAGGGCAATTCTGCCGGCAGGCCCAGCCCGGGCACTTGATAGCCGGGCAGACTGGGATCACCCGCCACCAGCGGATCGCAGGCCGCTCCTAAAAAACCCGCCCGCTGGCCGGGCAAATCGAAGCCGTTGTTCGACATGATCTCCGGCAGATGCACAAACGGCGGCAGCCGCCGCGTGACCGGGCGCAACTGCGCCAGCACCGAGCCGAAGGGCGGAAAGTTGTCGGGCTCGTCGTGTACGATGAGCTGTCCGCCTTGGACGGGCGAACGGCCGGTCAGCGCGTAATAGCTGCCGGCGTTATGATCGACCACCTGGTGGTGTACCGAACGCACCAGCGCCACGTGGTGCATTTGCTCGGCCAGCATCGGCAGATGTTCGCACACGCTGATGCCCGGCGCAGAACTAGCGATGGGCTGAAATTCGCTGCGGAACTCGGCCGGGGCATCGGGCTTCATGTCCCAGAGGTCTTGATGCGCGGGGCCACCTTCGAGAAAGAACAAAATACACGATTTCGCCGGGCCGCCCCGCGGCTCAGCCCGCGCCGACGATCGGAGCAAATCGGCCAGACCCAGCCCTAGCGGAGCCAAGCCGCCCAAACGCAGTAATTCTCGGCGAGTGATGGTCATGCGTATTTGTCTTCGCGTGCCTGGTCTCAGAATAGGATGCCAGCGCGTGTCTAGAATCCCGCAGCCCTCGAAGGGCCGCGGGTAAAAAATCGCCTTCGAGCGGCTGAGCTACGCCCGGTAGAGCTGCGCGGCGGCAATGTATTGCTCGACCGCCCGAGGCGTTTGAAAGCGAATGCTCAAGCCGGCGGCAATGCGGCGGCGAATCTCGCGGCTGCGAAGATCGATCTGCGGCATCTCTACCTGGTGCCGCCGAAAATACGCTAACCGCTCGGACGATACAAAATCGGCGAGGCAATCGTAGTCAGGCGTCGCCGATCCTGGGCGGCGCACCACTACCGGCGTGGCCAGCTCACACACGCGGGTGGGCTCGCGCCAGCCCGGCAAGTCGGCCAGCGAATCGGCGCCTAGCAGCAAGAACAGCTCGCGTTGTGAGTCTTCGCCGGCCAGCTCGTTGAGCGTCTCGACGGTATAACTGACGCCGCCGCGCTGGAGCTCTCCTTCGCAAACGGCAAACGCCCCGTGCCCGCCGATGGCCAGTTGCAGCATCTCGACTCGCCGGCGCGCGTCGGTCAGGTCGCTCCGCTGCTTGTGCGGCGGCTGGGCGGCGGGCGTAAACCAGACCGCATCGAGCCGGCACGCTTCGCGGCAATATTCCGCCAGCAGCAAATGCCCGAAGTGCACCGGATCGAACGTGCCGCCAAAGATGCCAAGTCGCATGAAGACGATCGAAGCTTGCCGAGGTGTTGCCGTTTAGGTGCGCAACCGATCGTACCTTGCCGGGGTGTTCTCCATCAATGGTAGGCCGGCCGATCGAGCCTCGGCGGCACTGATCCGCATCGCGCGACCGCCGCTGGCGCGACTTTGCTCTTGAGGATGGCGGCAAACCCGCTACGATAAAACAGTTGCCGGCCTCCTTAGCTCAATTGGTCAGAGCATCTGACTCTTAATCAGAGGGTTCTGGGTTCGAGTCCCAGGGGGGGCACTTTACCACGTAAGGGTTTACGTCGATTCGGTCGGTTGCGGAAAAGGGCGAACACTCAATAGACACTCAATAGCCGTTCAGCCCGCCGCGGTAGTGGTCAAAAACTCCGGCACGTAGACCTTATCCGCCGCGGCCTTCATCTTGTCCGCCAGCCCAATGTACCGCAGCGTCGTGGTAAACGACTTGTGCCGCATTTTCTTCTGTAGCTCGGGGGCCGACATCCGCTCGACGTTCAACGTCGCATACCCGCGGCGAAGAGCGTGGAAGCCGTAATAGTGGCAAGCTTCCGTGCATTCATGCCGGTCAATGTCCGGGCAAGCCAGCTTGATGCCGGCGGCCTTCTGGATGCGCTGAAACTCAATCCAGAGCGTCCGGTCATCATGGGGCCAATCGAACACGAACGGCGTGAAACCGACGATGCCCTTAATGGCATCGACCACCGCCGGGGGCAGAAAATCGGTGTCGTCCCTGCCGCCCTTATTGTCCGCCGCCCGCGTGAGAATCTGCCCGGTCTTTAGATCAAGATCGTCACGCCGCAACGAGCGGATTTCGTCGATGCGCCAGCCCGTGGTGATGGCGAACACCAGCAATGCCTGCCACCAGTCAGCCGGCGGGCAATGCAGCCCCGCGGGCATCGTGGCGACGTGGCAGGCGTCGAAGATGGCCTTCAGGTGGTCGGTCGTCATTACCCGCCCGATGCGCTGCTCTTCCTTCACCTTGCTGAACTCGGGCACCTTGGGCAGATAGCCCCATCGCTGGGCGACGCGCAACGCGGCTTTCAGGTGCCGTAGGTCATGGTTGACGGTGGCCGGTGAAACGGTCGATTTCGGCTTTCGTCCGGGTTCGCCTTGTCGGGTGGTAATGAAGTCGTCGATCATGGCCGACGTGACGCGGGCCACGATGACGGGCTTGCAGATTCGCTCAAAGTGCGCCAGCGTCGTTTTGACGGCCTCTTGGGTTTTGGTGGCCAGCCGCGGCAGAATCTTTTTGTCGTATTCGGCGCGGAAGTCAGCCCACTTTTTGCGGTTGTCATTCTGGTAGGTGCCGCTGGCAAGCTGGCCTTCGATCTTGCGGGCAAACTTCTCGGCCATGCTCTTGCTGCCGATCTTTTTGGATTTTCGCTTGCCGTCCGGGTCGATCCAACCGACCGACCAGGGGCAGGCGTCGGCGCCGAGTTGTTGCTTGCGTCGATGGTCTTGAAATAGCCAGGCGTTCATTGATTGTCTCCAAAATGGTTTTCCAGGATGCCCCAGAAATCGCGTTTGCCCCCTGCCTCGACAGTTGATGCCTTTTGCCCACGCTTGCGTCTAATCGCGTGCTGAGCGTTTGCGCTTCGTTTTTGCCTTGCGCTTCGCCTGGTGTTCGTCGATTGCCTTCCGTGAAATCTCGTAGATTTCCTGCGCCGTGAACTCCCCGGGTTTGACCAGGAACAACAGCACGCGCTCGCCGCGCTTCGCCGTTTTCGCTCGCGCGGCTTTCGGCTTCTTCGTCGGTTTCTTTTTGGCCATTGCTCGGTCCCAAAAAAAGGCCCCGCACCTCCCGCGGGGCGGTTGCGTTGCCTACTCGTTTGCTCGGCGCTCGGCGCTCGGCGCCGGGGCCCCAGGCAGATTCTCGCCCTTGTCGATCCGCAAATGTACCGGGGCGTCGATACCAAGTCGGCACTTGCCGCCTTGCAGGCGCACCACGGTCACAACCACGTTGTCGCCGATCATGATCTTCTGCCCGACCTGTCGGGAAAGCACTAGCATGACAGCCCCCTTTCTTCGGGCCGCTGCTTTTGGAACTCCCCCAGCAGCCGCCGGGCGAACTCCATCGCGTCGGCTTGCCTTTGCTCGGCAGCCTCGACGTCGTAATCATCGTCGTCATCGTCCGCGGCGAACATGCCGACGCCGCATTTGATGATGACCTCGCCGTGAATCTTGCCGCACGACTGTCGGTACAGGTTGATCTTCAAGCCGGTTGACCGCTCGATAATCTCCGAATCGCGCGGCGCCGGGTCGGGAAGTTGGAATCGGCGCGCTTTCATGCGGCACCGTCCCGTCTGGCTGCACCGGCCTCTCCCTCACGGTTGAAGCTGATGCCCAGCGCTCCGCGGATGCGCGACGCAAGGTCAGCCGATAGCGGCCTCTTGCCGCGGAGCATCCGGGCTAAGGACCACGGTGTTAGGCCAATCTCTTCGGCCAACTCTTTCGCTCGCATTCCAAGTGCGTCCAGCGCAGCTTTGATATCGCGGGGCGACATGTCCTCCGTCTCGGCCAGCCGGCTAAAGACGTCATCCCCGTCGCCACGCAGATCGGCATGCGAATACTCCACCGTCTCAGGCTCGCCGGCGGTGGGCGATTCCCGATGCAACGTAACAGTGATTTCCCGCGGGTTCACCCAGCCGGGCCGTGGTAGCACGTCGGCGGCATCATGCCGCGCCGTAAAGCGCGGGTCGATGTACCGCTTGATCGTGGAACCATCCTGATGACCGAGTTGCATGCTGGCGATGCTTTCGCCCAGTAACCGGGCGGTGTGGCTCGCCGTTGTCCGGCGAATCTTGTGGAACATGTCTTTCGAGCCGAATGGCAAACCCGCCCGGCGAAGAATGACCCTGAACCGCCCGTACAAACACGCCTGATGGTAAAACGGCCACGGAAATACCAGTTTTCGCCGAGGCGGTAGTGTGCTCAGAATCGCCTGAATCGTTTGAGTGTGGAGCTTGAAGAATTGCTCCACCCCGTTTTTCATACGCTCGGCTGGCACGCGCAACATGCCGGTCGTAAAGTCGATTTCATCGAATCGCACTTGCATGGCCGGGGATCGGCGCAAGCCAGTGTCATAGATCAAAAGCACGAGCGACTCCCACCACGCCGCCGCGGGCACGCCCAGGAAGCGCCCGCGGGCCAGCCGGCAGGATGCGATGAGCGACTCCATTTCCGTTTCGGTCCAGGCCGACGGCGCCGCTTGCTTTTCCCGCAGTAATCGCAGCTCATCAAGATCGGCGTCGAAGAAACCGCGCTTGCGGACCAGCCGCGCCAGTGCGAGCAAATGGCGCAGCCGCGCGTTGATCGTCGCCGCCGCCATGCCGCGTTTCCGCTCGTGCTCAATGAACCGCGTGACGGTGGTGCAGCTCAGGTCACCGACCAGTGGCGGGCGACTAAGTTGCTTTTCGACCGCGTGAATGGCGATGCGGTATTGTTGCAGCGTGCCGCCGCTGGCGGCCAGCAAACGCATCGGGCGATAGACGGTTTCAAAGAATTCCATCAGCAGCATGTTCGGGTTGCGTTCCATCATGCACCCCCTTTCACGCTGGCGAGCCGCCCATCGGTGGCGACGACGATCATCCACGAACAAACGCCCAACTGCAGTTGCTCTTGGTTGTGCTGCTTGGCCAGCTTGCGGCACTCGGCCAGCGAGGTGGGGCCGTAGAATCGGTAATCGACCGCGAACGGGGCCGGCGGCACGTCGCGCCAGGTGCGCGGCTGCCAGCCGAGACCGTCAGGCACGCGCAAAGCGTCGGGCACGCGCACCCGCAAGAGAATGCCGCGTTGACGGCGGGCGGGGCCCGCGGGCGAGCGCCGGCTAGAACGGTTCAGAACGGCTTGGCCGAGGGGTGCGGCTGCCGTGGCGAGAAACGAACGGCGTTGCATGGGAAAATCTCCTTGCCGCATCGGCAAGAGAGAAAGCCCGCGGCGCTCAACGCGCCCGGGCCTCTCGGACAACCGATGCGCGCATAGCAAGGCCACAGGCCGAACCACTCCCTACTGGGTCGACGCGCCATCTTGCGATGGTGGATAACCCGGCGGTCCTTGCTCCCCGGCTACCCGGATCGACACTTGGATACCGCGCAGAAGCGGCTCGGCCTGTGGCCTGCGTGTATGGTTGCATCAGATTGTCCATCCTGGTCCCGTCGCCGGGGCCTACGTCGGTTTAGTGCCCGCATTCTCCCACAGCCCGCCCCGCTGTCAAGCCCGCGTCGCCGACCTATAATGCCGGCGATGACCAACGATGCCCCACAAGCCGACCAGCCACAATCGGAGCGCTTGCCGCCGCCATCGACGCCCACGAAAAAGTGGTGGGGCCCAGAAATCTTACCGCGACTCGCAAGGGCGGCGGATTGCAGATTATTGGGGCCGGGACGCCTTCGCCGCCGGAGCCTTCTCCGGCAACAGGTATCAAACATCGACCGACCGCCTAACTCGCGTTCCTGCGCAATTCTGGCGCGTCGGTTTTTCTCTCAACTCCAATTCTGCCGGCCTTGGCCGTTCTGGCGAGCGATTGCGTCTGCAATCATCGGGGGAACCTTCTTCAGCACGCCCTGGGCGTTCGCCTCGAATGCACCGGCCAAAGCCGGCGCCATCTCTCGGGCAATCTGCTGAGTCAACTCGGTGGCATCGTCCGTGAAGCTGACCTTGACGTCATGCGTCGACTTTGAAGCCTGCGGCGCATTGGTCGCGCGCCCGGTCATCGCTGTGTTATCGTGGATTATCTTCTCGCGTACGGCCTTTACGAATTCGCGCAACGCGACTGCCAGATTGTCCATTGCTTGGTCGGATGATCCTGAACTACCGCCCGTAGCGGTCGGAGCCGCAGCGGATGGCGGCGGCCCGCGCAGGTCGCCGGGTTGATCGGGGCCGCCGGTGAGCTGCGGGCCCGACGGGCCATTCGGCGGCGCAGCAGAACCGCCGACGGGTGGCGCCGGAATGCTGGGTGGCACGGCCGATCCTGTAGGCTTTCCTTTGTCGAAGGCATTTTGCCGTCGCACCTGCTCTTGCTCCAGCAGGTTCGCCTTTCGTCTCGCGTCCCGCGCATTCTGCTCCTGCTCTTGCGCTCGCGCGTACAAATCCGGGGCGAATCGTCTGAGTTGCTCTTTGCCAACCCGCTGCCTTTCTTCCGCGGCGCTCCGGCGCATTTCATCGGTGCCGAAACGATCGACGAAGTCGAGCTCGTGGCGAGCAAGCGACTGGCCGGCCTGCTGCTTCTTGAAAATCCGGTTCAGGTTTTGCAACTGATACGGATTCATCTTGCTGACGTCCTGCATCTGGCCCTTGTGCTTGTCGGTCAGGGACTTCGCCATCGCCTCCGCGCCTTGCTTCTGGTATTCGAGCAACTGCTTGGCGACCGCGGAGCGCTCGCGATCTATCTTGAGGATGTCATCCTCGATTTGCTTCTTGCGTTCCGTCGCATCCTCATACGTGCCGCGGTTGCGAATGGCTCCGTTCGGCCCCTCTTCGGCGTTGATCTGTTGCTGCGCCACTGCCCGCACTTGCTCGGCGCGCTGCCGCTCTAGAAACAGCCCTTCGAATCGAGCGCGTGTATCTTGCTTCGTGTCGCCGGTGGCCATCATCCGTTCGGCGAAGGCCCGCTGCTGCTGATAGTCACGATAGCCGCTCATGGCCTCGTCGAAGCGTCCGCCGAAGGCGGTGCGGTGGCGCGCGTCCATTTCTTCGCGCTGCTTCTTTTCCGTTTGGTATTTTTCCAATCGCTTTTGCGTATCGCGGTCGCTCTGGGCGGCATTGACGCTTTCCGAAAACAGGGCGCCGATAGGTGAGCTATTTAAACCGAACTTGGCGAGACGGTTGTAGGTCTTGTCGCCCATCCCGAACGCGGACGCGACCGAATGGCCCATGTTGATGCCGCGGCGCACCAGCCCCTCTTCCGCGCCGCCCACCACGGCGTTGTACGAACCTGGGGCCGCGCCGCCGCGGAAGCCATAGCGATTAGCGTCGCTAATGGTGGATGCCGTCACCTTGATAGCCAGGGCCGCAGAACCAATCGCCGCCACGAAAGCCGCGATGGGCGCAGCCGCGGCCGCCAGACCGCCAGCCGCCGCGGTTCCACCAGCGCCGGTAGCCCCCGCTGCGCCACCGCCGACGCCGAGTAGACTGCTCAGCATCCCGCCGCCGCGCACGGCGCCAGCGGCACCTTGCAGGCTGCGGACGTTGCGCATGGCGTCGAAGGCGCCGCGGAAGGTGCGGAAGGTGTCGATGCCGCCGCGCACCGTGTCGATCGTGCCTTGCACGGCCAGCAAGGCGTCCATGATTCTTTTCGAGTCCCGCTCGCCGACCAAGCCGAGCTCGATGAAGCCGCGGCTAAGACGCATTACGGAGTCCAGCGATTCATTGAGAGATCCCGTCAGACGTTGCTGGGCTTCCCGCGCGCGATTGATGGCATCCGTATGTTCCCGGTCACGACGCTCTTGGTCCCGCTGCGATGTGCGCCGGTCTTGCTCTTGGGCCTGGGGGCCAGTGCGCACCAGTTGGGCGAGCTGACGATTGCCAGCAGCGCGCCGCTTCTCCGCTTCTCGTTCGGCCCTCTTGCGGTCCTTCTCCGCGGCACTCTCGCGCAGTTTCTCCGCGGCTTTGAGCGTCTTTTCGGTGTCGGTCAGCACTTCGTCGTTCGCCTTCTCAGCGATCTTTACCATTCGGTCGGCGGCCTCGCGGTCGGCCTGCTCGCCCTTCCGGCGAAACTCGGCGCGGCGCGCTTCGGAGCGGCGTCTGCGGGCATCTTCGTCGTCAAGGTCGTTCGCGCCACTACTGGCACCGTTGCGGCTTCTCGAGCCGCCTCCCATTCGCTGCTGCACTTGTGCCATTTGCGCCTGGGCCTGGGCGAACGCGGTGTTGGGCACGCCCGCGAAGATTCCGTCCATCCGTTTTTCGAGACGGTCGATCTCGGCATGGATCGGCGAAAACGCCTTGGCGTAATCGGGGGCGGTTTGAGTCTTGAGGGTAAATACTACCCCGCGGTTTGCTTGGCCGGTGGCCATGATGGGATTTCCTTTTTCGGTTAGGGGTAATTCGCGCCCGACTCCCAAAGCTCCGCGGCACGGCGGGCGAGCCGGCCAAGGGCCGCGGGAATGTTGGGCCTGGGTTCGGGTTTTGGCGTCGGGGCCTGGGATGCGGCCGACTGGTGCAGCTTCCGCCGCTGCGCCGCGCTCTCATGGATTTTTCGCAGGCGTGCCGTCGCGAGTTTGGTGTGCGGGTCGTTCAGTTCGATGCAACCGTGGTGCTGCTTGAGGTAGCCGACGATGCGCTCCAATTCTCGCCATTGGTTGCCGAGGATCGAGCGTGCCCTGTCCGCGGCCATATCCATGAAGATGCCGGGGCAGGTCGCCACGACCGGCGCGGACTCCATAATCAGGTTCAGGTTTCGTCGGTCGCCAGGCGACAAGAAGGGTTCCCAGTCGATGTAAAGGCGGTAGATGCCCTGCGCCCATTCGCGCCGCTGCGTGACCATCTCTTCGGCCACGGCGCCCGCCACGGCCACCGCCGCGCGCTCTTGCGGCGAGTGTCCGTCCGACTCGCACCAGGCGTAGCCGGAGAAATAATCGCCAGGGTGATGGCGCACCACAATCTCGCCGATCTTGAACCCCAAGTGACGCGCAACGATGGCGTGTGCCGCCTCATGCCGAGCGGTTTTTTGCCACCGCTCAGTTTCGTAGAGTGAAACGTCCATATCGCGTGTGAGTATAGAAAAGCCCGGCGCCGAGTGATCGACCCAACCAACCCGACGCCGGGCAGGCACAACCGGCGGCCAACGACGAGTTGACCGCCGCTCCCTCTTTGTCCACGCCCCAAAGGCCAAGGGGCGGAACGAAAGAATCGCTTCATTCCAGCGGCGCGCCCACAGCCATCATCGCCTGTTGCGAGGGTGAACCGCCGCGAATGAATCGGGCGATTTCTCCCGCGGCCATGCGCGATACGTCCGCGCGGCGGGTTGGCGCCGCCGTCTCGTGCAAGCGCCGGCTGGGCCGCACCCCCATTGACCTGCCGGTGCTCGACTCAAAGAGCCGGACCGCCTGCGCGGTGATCGAAGCCGCACCAGGGCCGTATCGGCCGTCGAGGGCGCGCCGCAAAAATCGTCGATTCGATGCGGATAACATGGTTGCGTTTTTCCTTTCTGTTGGCGGACCGAAAAGGCCACCGTTGGAGAATGATTCAAAAATGCGAACTACCAAGTTAATGGTTCCTTTCGTGTTCAAGTAAGGCAGAGAATTATACGCGCGGCACCGGCATCAAGAAGTCGGCGCTGCCCGTCGAATCGCGGTATTCATCGTTGACCATCACCACGCCGGCATCGGCGTGCTCGAATGTCGGATACGCGCTGTCGATGCCAGCCCGGCGACCTTCCAGGGAATGTTGAAAGCGGTCGGGCAATTCCGCGGGTGCGACTTCCGCTCGTCCCCGCAACTCCGCGGCCTCTCGCGCCAGCTTGGCTTGGCGGTGGCGCGCTAGGTAGCCGACGCAACGCTGCGTGATCGCATACTGATTCGCGCCGCTTTCGAGCATGGCCAGCAAATCCGCACGGATACACTCGGCATCTTCCGGCGAGAGGGCGACCTGCTGATAGTAGGAATGCGGCCGGCCCCAGCCCGAAAACTTGCCGTATTTGCCATAGGCGACGTGAGCGGCCATTTCAACCGATGGCCCATCGGCGAATACCGCGGCTGTCGTGGCCGTCATCGGTTTTGCTCGCCCGTCGAACGATTCGGTGGGAGCGGTTTCGGTGACTAGCAAGAAGCCAAATTGGCCGCTGAGCAACTCTCGCCAGGGCGCTACGGTGGTGCGGTCGTGATGACCCTTGAGCCACTCATTCGACTTTTTGCTCATGGCTCGTTCGTATTCAACCGGCGACATGGCATAGAGCAATCGCTCGTTCTGCAAGCGTTCGAGTTGCTGACGCTCTTCGGGCGAGGCGCCGGCGGGGATCTCAATCTCGGCCTCCTTCGCGACCGCGCGGGCGTTGCGAATCTCATCGCGAAGAGCTTGCAGTTCCGCGGCGTGTTGCTCGCGCATCACCCGCAACTCGTTTTCAAGCGCGCTCACGCGCTCGCGTTCATCTTGTGTTTGCTTGGTCACGGATCGGTTCCTTTCGAGAAAAGAGTTTGCTGGCGACAAGTAGGGCGGCTGTCACCAATGGCCGCTTTTTCGTTTCGTGTACGATGCGGCGCAGCTCGACCAATTCGGCTTGCGCGGCGTCCCGCTCGGCAATGGCTGTTCGCCAGGCCGCCATCGACGCTTTGATGCCGCGCTCCAAGTTCTGGTAGAACGCGAGTAGTTGCTCGTAGGCGGCTTCAATCTGCTTGGCCGCCTCGTAGGTGGTTTGATACGCCGCTGACAGCTCGAAAGCGTCTCGCTCGGCAGTGACCCGGTCACGATTCGCAGTCGCCAGGTGTTCTAGCACTTCGGCCATGCGGGCTTTCAAGCCACTGACGGTGAACCAATCGCGCTCCGCGTCGATCAAAGCGCCGTCACGCTCCACGACGCCGAGGCGCTCCTGGGCTTCGCGCTGGGCGATATCGAACGGGCTTTCCTCTTCCGGGGCGGGCTGGTCCGGCAGGCGGTCATCCAGCGGCCGGGTATCGTTTTCGTCGGTCATCGAGGTTATCTCCGGGGTAAGGGAATCTGGCGGGCGCTCATCGGGTCATAGCCCTGCCGTGCGAGCGTAGTGTAGGGATCGTAAGCCGTGGGCAGTGGGACGCCACAACCATCAACAGGAACCAAAGCGCCGCTACCGACGTTCGGGTAATCCATCAAGGATGTCGAACCAGTGCGCCTTGGGAGGCTGCGAGAGTAAATCTGGCACTGGCACAATGCGGCGGCGAATGCCGTACCTACGTCGGCATGGCCTGATTGGTCACGACTCGCGTGGAGCCGCCATGCGGTTGTTTGGGGCCCGGGCTTTTCGGCGATGGAGAATTTGCGCAGGTCGCCGAGCAACTCGGTCATGGTATTCGGAATCACGACGAGCCGCTCGCGGAACGAATTCCAAAACACTTGAGCAATCAGGTCCAGGTTCTTTGGGGTGGCCGGCACGTCTCGCGCATCGAGTCCGTGGTTGCACAATCGCTGGCGCAGATAGGCTGCCTGCCAGGGATCGCAAAGCCATTCAAAGCATCGAAAGCGTTGGGCCAGGTCGAAGATCGTTTTCTCGACTTCGCCGACGTCGACTTCCATTCCGCCGATCGGGTGCCACGATTGCGTGTAGAGCGCTCGCACGCGCCGCGTCTCGACTTCGACGCCGCAAATGGCGATACCGAATGCGTCGGACTTCAAGCCGGCATCAATCGCTCCCACGACGGCCGTAACGCCTGGGGGCAGGTTCCACGGCGTCGGCTCGTTGACCTCGCACGCGCGAAGCCATGCTTCGGGCACGCCATCCTCGCTGTCTGGTGACCATTGCGTGTAGTGCAGACGACGATGGCGGCCGGGGCTATTGCGGCGTTCGGACTCTTGTAGGTCGGTCGAATCGATCGACGGTGATGGTTCGTAGCGGCCGAAGCACTTCCACGCGGCAGATTGCCGCCAGGCATTGCGCCACTCGAATTGATAGGTGCTTTGCCAGCCGGCATTCGTGAATATGGCGACGATAGAATTCGCCAGCTTGCTAGCGTTATCCAAGCAGTTCTGCAAAAACTCTTGCTTGGTGATCTGGCAAAACTCATCGACGAACATCACATGCGGCCGGGCGCCGGGACTGCCGGCGATGTCCGCGGCCAGCGTCTCGGCGACCGTGCCGGTGTTATCGCCGATGATCTTCATGGCCTGCTGGTTGACGTAGGACGCCAACTCAGGATTCAGCCGCAAAAGCTCTTGGGCGGCCTTCCACCACTCGGCGGCCTGCTCCTTGTCGGCGGCCAGAATCTGAACCAATAACGCGCTCCGGCTGAAAATGGCCAGCCACAGAACCGACAAGGCAATCATCGTCGATTTGGCGACGCCCTTTGGTCCCTCGAAATAGAACTTGCGGCAGTCGGCCCTTTTTCCGGTGGCGACGGCCAACAAGGCGGCTGCCAGGGCAGCAAGCCAGTCGCGTTGAAAGTCGAACCACGTGTCGCCCAGCCGTTTCGGGCCGTCGGCGGTGGGAATAAACCGATCGGCGAAGAATGCGATCGGGTCCGCGGCGTAGCGTTGGAAGTCGGTCTTTTTCACGCTGCCTGCCCTCCATCGGCTGTGTCATCGCCTACGGCTTCGCCTGGTGCGTTGTCGGCGGCTGGTGCGGCATCAAGTGCGCCTGCGCGCAGAAGAGCGTAGGACGCTGCTACGTCGCTCTCGGCGTCGTGGTCGATCTTGAGCCGTTCCAAGGTCTTGTCGCGTGCCGCCGATGAATCGGCGATGGCCTTGGAATACGCGAGCCGCTCACTGTGAGTTAGCTCGGCCTCGTGCTGGCGAAGCCACGCCAGGGCGAGCCTACTGGCCCTCTCGTGCCGGCAAGCAGTCTGAACCAACGCGGCGTCGATCAACCCGATGGTGCCCTTGGCTTCCATGACCGCGTTCTCAACGAGCCGCCGGAAGGCGTACACGTCCCCCTCGATGCGCTTCATGGCGTCGGGCAGCGTGCCCAACTCAAGCCGCATGGCCACAACGTCGGGCCGAGAATCGAGTCCATGCCGCAAGGCGTTCGCGTTCAGGGCCGGCGCGCCACCCTTGGCCGTTCGCTTCTCAGGCGCGGCGCCTATGGGCGCTCGCCCGATGAACTCATCGCCGCGGCTGGCGGGCGGGGGCGCGGGATGCTCGGCGGGAACGGTCGCCGCTGACTGTCCATTTAGTGTCGCCGGTGGTGTATCGTCGCAAGTCATTGTCTGGTTACTCGTTAGCGATGCTCGCCTACTGATTGACCATCGGATGTACGCCTCACGCCGGGGTTGCTGACACTGCGGTCATCGGCATCGTGGGGCGGCTTGGGTGGTCGCGCGGCGTGGGGGTTGAATCGACGAGCCGCGACGGCGCCGGATAAAAAGTCGCCGGCACACGGCTGCCGACGCCGCGCTTGGCGTCGTCCATCAGGCCGTCGTTGAGTAGCTCGTCCATATGGTTTGTTTCTAAAGGCGGGACAACTTTCCCGCGTTGCTTCTATGCTGGTTTTCAGTGATTGCGACTTAGGCGGGACTGGCCTCTTAATAAGGCCAGTCCAGTCCCACCTAGTCGCTAGGCGGGATTGTCCCACCTTCCGTCCCGCCTTGTCCCGCCTTGTCCCGCCTTATCTTTGAGCCGGTATCCGTCGCACGTCTGGCCTCGCTTTTCGATGGTTGATTGCTCTACGGCGCCGACTTTGAGCAACGAGCGAATCGCCGTTCCGAAGTCTTTGGCCGAGAGTCCGGCCAGCTCGCGTAGCTTCCGCCCGCTCTCAAACTCCGTGCAGGTCTTGAGCGCGTCTTGTAGCCGTCGCTGGTGCTCTTGCTCTTTACGCTCTTGTTGGGCGGCCTTCTGCGCCGACTTCCGCTTCTCTTTTTCGTCGGCCACCTTAACCACATCGCAAACGCTGACATTCCATTCCGTGCGGCGCCCGCGGTCGTCGTGTTCGCCTTCGATGACGCTTAACTGATACAATCCCGCATGACCGGCGGAGCCACCGGTTCTCATCCACAATGAGTGGGTTCCGGTTGTTTCCTCCCATTCTTCAACTTGCGATAGCAGCAGCCAAAACCGCATCCATTCCGCCCAGCCGCTCATGCTGATCTCGGCTAGGTCCGGCGGGTCGAACCGGCCAACGTCTTTCATCCGGCCCTTGGTGCTGTGATTCAGCAGCAAGAGCGAACAACCAGTTCGCTGAATCAGTGCTGTGACCGGTTCGAGGGCTGCACCCATCTTGTAAACATTGGTGCAAAACTCGCCCACGTCGGCAAACGCCAGATAGGTCGGGTCGATGCCGACGCATCGCCAGCCGTGCCGCTCGATGTCGCGCTCGATGACCTCCAGGTGGCGCGGGTCGGTCATTTTCGCGCGCAGCGTTGTTAGGTGCGGGCCGTCGCGGTAGTCGATGCCCTTGGCCGCGGCGATGCGCTTGGCAATCGCCATGATGCTCGCCGCGCCCGATTCGCTGGTCATTAGCGCACATGGCACAGGCGCCGGCACGGTGAACCTATCGAGAAACGCCGTGCCCGTCGCCATGCTGACGAACAAGTCGAGCGCGATGGACGTTTTCAGCGTCTTGAATCTCCCGCTGACAATCCCGCCCTGCGCCTCAGGCACAACGCCGTTAACCAGGTAGTTCTGCCGAACGTCTTGCGCCATGAATTCGGCAAAGCTAAGCCAGCCGTAGTCGACGTCGCCGGTGGTGCCGCTCGCCGAAACCGAACCGAGGATACCATCAATGTCTTGTCGCCAAGCGCCATAGTCGCTTATCACGCGGTGGTAATCGGACGCCAACTCTTTCAGTCGCGGGGCGACATACCATAACCGCCGCTGCTCGGCACGTCGTGCCACGATGTCGGCATAGTGTAAGGCGTTCGCCGCAGTCGGAACCGAATCTACGATGTCCGCCAAGTCGCTCGCCTTGACATTCGCGGCTCCGTCCGCGTGCAGGCGGTTTCGCAGTATCAGGCCGTCGATGGGCACGCCCGCCGATCGCATCGCCAACAATTCTTGGTAGGTCCGCCGACAATGCGCCGCGTGGAAGTCATCCGGGCGAAGCCGCTGGCCGATGTTGTCGAGTAGCGCCGGGTCGAGCAAGATCGAGCCGATGACCGATTGCTCCGCGTCCAGATTGTGCGGGGGCAACTCTGCCTCGTGTCCGTTTCGAGAGGCTGCAATCATGCCGCCCCCTCCTGCGCGAGCGTCGGGTCAAACGCGGCCAGCGTGGCGGGGTCTTGTGCATTGCGACTCAGCGGCTGTTCGCCGGTCACTTCGCCCACAAGCTTGCGAGCCGATGCCCATTGCCGCTTGGCCACGGAGTAAAGAATCTTGGCCGCTATGCGTTGCGCTCCATCGCGGTCTCCGGCCAGCAAAAAGCTGATGCCCATCGCCGACCAACTGGCGATTGAACCAACCACGCATTGCGGCAGGATCCGGCTTCTCCACTGGCCGGCTTTGATATCCGCCAAGCTCGCCTCGATAATCACGATGCGGGAAGGGAACGCCAGCAACCGCTCGAGCTCACGAACGAACCTTTCGCGTTCGACACCGCAGCACGCGACAAAATCGGGCAGAGTTTTCCGTTCGATACGGCAAAGGTGCTCGGCCCCAAAAACAGCATAATCGCCGGTATCCAGCGTCCCGCGAATCATTCGGAGCGGTGCTAAGTCCCACGGCGATTGCTCGCGCGGATCATAAAGAACGGGCACGCGGGGAGGATCAAGCTGCGCTGGCAATCCGTTTTTCACTTTGGGCCCTCCAGCCAGCGGACCAGCGCCGTACGGCTGTAGATATAGCCCCTTCCGACGCGCCGGGCCGATATCTCCCCGCGCAGTCGAGAGTCCCTCAAGACGTGTTTTCGCACGCCAAGCAATCGCGCGGCCTCGGCCTCGGGGTATCCCAGCCGGTCGCCCAGCTCATCGCGCCGGGCGATGACGACATCGACGGCGGCCGCCACGATGGGCGCCAGGTCGTCGGGGTGTAGATCGATCTTCACCGGACGGCCTCCCGCTCGGATCGAGCCGCCGCCGCCTCTTCGGCCGCCTTAGCCGCGCGATGCAACTTTTTGAGGGCTGCGATTTCTCGGCGGCAGGCGTCGATGCGCCGCGCGATTTCGGCGGCTTGCGGGAGTTGTGCTGTACCAGTCATGCGCGGAGTATGCCGCGCAACGCTTTAGACACCTTAGCGACGAGCGCTTAGTTTGCGCTTAGTTTGCGCTTAATTCTGCGTTTCGATGGCTTGCGTCTGTAAGAAAGGTCGAGCCAATAGACGGCATCGACGCCTCTACCGCTCCTGGGGATGGGATCGGCGTCGGCGTCCAAACCGTGGTTCTGACGCAATGTTGTCCGCAAAAGGGAAAGATGGGTTTGCATCCCTTTTTCGCCCGTTGGCGAATCCTTGCCTAGGGTCATGTCCTTTAGCTCCGCCAGCGGGAATTTTCTGTTCGGGCTCGCCAGCGCCCGCAGCAGCTTCCAGGCAGCGCCGCTCAGCCAGAACGTTTGTCGATCGTAGCCATACTGGCCGGGCCGGAAGTGCCAGCCACCATCTGGCGGCCATCCGTCTCTATCTGGCTTCGAAGCTTCCACCATCAGCGCAACGCCATCGGTTTCCTTCAGCGCCACGGTAATCTCTTCCAATTCGGCGGCCGACAGTTTCAGCGATTCGACCGCTTCTCTTTCGATCGGCGGCAACGGAGCAAAAGCGTCATTTGCTCGAGCCTGCGCCAACGGCGCCAAGACGCCATGATGAAGAGCGTTCCACAGTGTCAAGAGCGGTGGTATCGCCGCCCGCTGCTCCATGTTGGCGCGGATATGGAGCGGGTGCTTAACCGGCATGCGCTTGGTAAAGTCGAGATAAGTTAGGAGCCTGTCGGCGGCCTTCTGTGCCTGCCCCCATGCCGTCCCTTGGTCCTGGTACTTTGCCGGCCTCGAGAGTAACTCGGCCAGGTATTTCGCTAGCGCGGCGATCGCCCCCACGTCGAACGTGATGCCTTGGCTGCGATAGTATTTCTCGTAGACCCATCGCGCCACCTCCCCGTCGTTCTGGGGGACGGTGGCCGGGGCAGAGATTGCTTTACGGGGCGCGGCCTTGGCTTTTCGCTTGGCCATGATGATGATCTCCGTGTTGATCGGGTCGGACCACGGCTGACCACCACACGGAGAGGATGGCCAGCCGCGGCCCGGATTATGTCGCCGGTTTGCAACCCGGTCGACGTCCCGCATTCATTGTATCGCCGCTCCATCGGCTGCAAACGGATGGCAATCCATTGCCATCCACACTCAATACACGCTCAATACGGGTTCGATTTCAGCCTATCCGCTACGTGTACAGAGGCGATTTTTTCCCGTTTGTTCGTCGGGTGGTGTAGTGTACGATAGCGGTTGGGCGAGACTCTTAATCAGAGGGTTGTAGGTTCGAGTCCTACAGGGGGCACTTTCCTTCGATTGGGCCGAAAGCCGTCGGTATCGCACCGATCAGGGCTTTTCTCTTTTTTGCTCCGCCGGGCCCCGCCGTCGGCTCCGAAGCAGCGCGCGGCGCATTCGCCCCTGGGCTGAAACGCGGCGTGACTAAAATCTGTGCAGTCCAGGGGACGCCTGTGTGCGGTTTCTTTCCACGCCCAATCGCTAAACTCGGATCGAAGCTGTTTTCGACGATTAAGCCCAGCAGGCCCCTGCTGGTGCGATGTATACCGTAAGGCTTATCAGACAAACAACTTGCGGCAATGAATCTCGCCGGAGTTGGCGGGAAGGCGCGATGATGCGACTACACTGGCATGGGCCTTGCTACTAATAACAGCCGCACCAGAAACCCAACTTCTTCTAAACCAGAACTACACGCGGAACCAAGAGAAGGGCTAAGCGAACGGAGAAGCGGGTTTTGCGGCTCGCTTCTGCGCCGTTCGGTACATCGTATTTGAAGCAGTTGGTTCTGGTGCGATCGCGTTACTCCAGCGCGATCTGGGCTTGGGGCGGTAAACCAGTTTCTACGCCTTTCTGGTTTACCGCTTCCAAGCACCTTTTGCTCGGTTTTGTCCTAAAGCGGGCGACTTTTTACCAGCCGAGGGCGACATGACCGACTTGACCCATCTGGAGAATGCTAATACAAATGAAAGCTTGCCCCCGGCGCGCCAGGCGCTTCAGAACCCGCCCGGCGATCAAACATCCGGATCAACCAGGAGTCGATTTGTGAAAAAACAATGGCTGTTGGCGACCATCGTCGCTGTGGTAGGCGTCTCGGCAGGCGCTTACTTTGCGGTACAGAACGGTCAATCGAGCGGGGAAGCCAGCGCCGCGGACAATCCCCATCAGGTCACCGATTCGCGCAATGGCGGGCGATCGACCGGCCAAGTCCGGGTCAAGGTCGTCAAGCCGCATCAAGGCGGCATCGAACGCACCACCACCCAACCCGGCTCCGTGCATTCCTTCCGCTCGGCCAAGCTTTATTCGAAGGTTTCGGGCTATCTGAAAGAGCAAAACGTCGATATCGGCGACCGCGTGGAAAAAGACGACGTGCTGGCCGTGATTGACATGCCCGAAATCGAGAAGGAAGTCGAGCGTGAACAGGCGGCGGTTCAGCAGGCCGAAGCTCACGTGGTGCAGATGGCGGCCCACGTCGAGAGTGCCAAAGCCGATTACAACGCGGCGAAGGCCCTGATCGGCGAGCGCGAAGCAGACGTCGAGGACGCCGAGTCGATGCTTTCCTACAGCAAAAAGGTCTACGACCGCATCGCCCAATTGGTGATAGAGCGGGGCGTCGAGCCGGCGCTCAAGGACGAAAAGGAAGAGAAATGGCATGCCTCCAAGGCAGCCCTTTCGTCCGCGAGGGCCTCGGTGGTGAGTGCCGAAGCGCAGGCTTCAGCGGCCAAGGCCAAAATCGACGAGGCCGAAGCAGATCTCGTCGACGCCCAAGCCAAGGTCGAAGTCGCCAAGGCGGCGCTCGAAAAGACCAAGGTGATGCTCAACTACACCAAGATTACCTCACCCTATACGGGCGTGATTACCGCGCGAAATTACTTCGAGGGCGATTTTATCAACGCCCGCGACCAAGGGGCGACGGTGCCGATGCTAGTGGTCGACGAAACCGACTGGATGCGGGTGGTTTTGCAAGTTCCCGATTTGGAAGTTCCCTACACCAATCCGGGCGATGTGGCTTCCGTCGAGATCGACGCTTTGCCCGACAAAACTTTTCCCGGCAAGGTTTCGCGCATGGCTGACTCGGAAGACCCGCAGACGCGCACCATGCGGACTGAGGTCGATTTAGAGAACAAAGAGGGCATTCTCCGCGATGGCATGTACGGCAAGGTGACCCTCATCTTGAAAGAAGCCTCGACCAACCTGACCGTGCCCTCATCGGCGGTTCACGTGGAATCGAGCGGCGAGCACGCGGCGAGCGACGGCAACCATCGCGCCCAGCGTTATCTGTGGGTCGTGCGCGCCGGCAAAGCCCAGAAGCAGCACGTGCAGGTCGGAACCGACAACGGTATCGACGCGGAGATTCTCTCGGGCCTGAAGGCCGACGACGATGTGGTGGTCGACAACAAAACGGCGTTGGCCGATGGCATCTCGGTGGCCGTCGCCAGCAATGGAAAGAAATAGGCATAGTCGGAAAAAGCGGCGCCACGAAGCGCGTTGCAGAAGCCGAAGCGGTTTTGACAAGCGAAAAAAGGCAATGGCCTCTGCCCCTTGGGGCGGTGCGTAGAGGGGCCGCGCAACGTCAAAACCCAACCAGTAACCAGAACCCATTCTCTCTGCGGAGTTCACGACCATGAACGGTCTGATTCGCGCGTCTCTGAAGAACCCGCACGCCGTCACGGTGTCGGTGCTCACCATTTTGTTGCTCGGCATCACTTGCACCGTGCAGATTCCGAAAGACATTCTGCCCATCTTCCGCAGCCCGGCGGTGCAGGTGCTCACGTTCTACGGCGGCATGCCCGCCACCAACGTCGAGAAAGACATCACCAACCGCATGGAGCGGTGGACAGGCCAGGCGGCGGGCACGCAACGGCAAGAATCGCGCTCGATCGTCGGCGCCAGCATCATTCGCAACTATTACCGCGAAGACATCGATCCCAACGGCGCTCTGACGCAGGTCAATTCGCTGGCATCCGCGGCCATTCCCAATCTGCCGCCTGGAACGCTGCCGCCGGTCATTCTGCCGTTCGACCCGACCAGCACGGTGCCGGCTTGCTTGATCGCTTTAGATAGCGGCGGCAAAGAGCCCGAAGCCATCATGTACGACGTGGCCCGCTATGAAGTGCGCAACTTCATCATGGCCCAGCCGGGCGCGGTGGCGCCGGTGGTCTACGGCGGCAAGATTCGGGCGGTGCTCGCTTATCTGAATCGGGCGGCCCTGCAAGCGCGCAATCTATCGCCGGTCGATGTCATGAACGCGCTGGACAGCTACAACATCTTCTTGCCCACCGGCGACGCCAAGTTCGGCAGCACCGACTGGGCCATCGACAGCAATTCGATGTATGACTTGGTCGAGCGGATGGGCGACATCCCGTTGCGGACCACCAGAGAGGGACACTCCGAGTCGTATCTCCGCGACGTGGCCACACCCACCGACGCGGCCTTTATCCAAACGAACATCGTTCGCGTCAACGGGCAAAAACAGGTCTACATTCCGGTTTATCGCCAGCTTGGCAGCAGCACGCTGAGCGTGGTGAACGCGCTGTCCGCCTCGCTGCCCAATATGCAAGCCCGCCTCAGCCGCTCGAACATCGCCCTGAAGCTGGTGATGGACCAGTCGGTCTACGTCAAGCACTCGATTCTGAGCTTGCTCGAAGAAGGCGTGCTCGGCGCGATCCTTTGCTCGTTGGTCATCCTGGTGTTTCTCGGCGAATGGCGGATGACGCTGATCGCCGTGATGACGATTCCCATCTCGGTGTTCGCCGCGATGATTTTTCTCTACTACACCGGCAACACGGTGAACATCATGACGCTGGCCGGGCTGTCTCTGGCCATTGGTCCCTTGGTGGACAGCGCCATTATTTGCCTGGAAAACACGCACCGGCACTTGGGGTTGGGCGCCAGTCCCAAAGAAGCGGCGTTCCTGGGCGCCAGCGAAGTCGCCATGCCCGAGTTGGTCGCCAGCATCTGCACGCTATTGGTGCTTTCGCCGTTGGCCATGATGCCGGGCATGGGTCAGTTTCTCTTTAAGCCGATGGCCTTCGGTGTGGCGTTCGCGATGATTTCGGCCTACATCTTGTCGCGGTCGTTTGTGCCGTCGCGTTGCGCCGGCTGGTTGCGGGCGCACGGGGCCGTACACGGCCACGGCAGCACCGGCGAGCATGCCCATTCGGCGCCGCCGCCGGGTACTTTCGGTCGGCTCTGGGCGGCGTGGGAGGGGCTCATTGAGACTGGCATTCGCTGGTACGTGCGGCAACTGAACGTGGCGCTCAATCACCGGCTGTTGGTGCTTAGCGCCGCCGTGGTCACGCTGGTCGTGGTCGTGGTGGGACTGGGCAGCCAATTGAAGCGCGAGTTCTTCCCCGAGGTCGATTCCGGCGCGTTTGAAATGAGCGTCCGCGCCAAGAGCGGCACGCGCATTGAAGTGACCGAACGGCGGATCGCCGCGGTCGAAGATTTTATCCGCGAAAGCATCAAGAATTATGACGCCGAAGAGGGCGGGGCCGATCAACCGGCCGGCGCGCCCAAGCTGGCCGCCCACGACGCCGAGCAAAAAGCTGGCGCGCACGAAGTCGCAGCCGGCGAGCACGAGGGCAGTCTCGATACGATCATCAGCGAGATCGGCGTCACGCCCGACTGGTCGGCGGCGTATACGCCCAACTCGGGCCCGATGGACGCCGTGATGAAAATCCAGTTAACGCACCACCGCAAGCACTCGGCGCAAGAGTACGTCGAGCGGCTGCGGTACGGACTCACGCAGGATCCGAAAACATCGCCCGACTTCCAAGACTTGGAGATCGCCTTTGACGCGGGCGGCTTGATTCGCGGCGCCATGAACGAAGGCAAATCGACGCCCATCAATATTCGCGTCGAGGCCAAAGACCTGCACAAAGCGATGGAAGTGGCCCAGAAGATCCAAGCCGAGGTGACGCCCATTCAAGGGGTGGTCGATATCCGCATCGTGCAGCGGTTGAATTACCCGGAATACATCGTCAAGGTCGACCGCGCCAAAGCTGCCGGCATGGGCCTGACCCAGAGCGACGTGATGCGCAATGTCGTGGCCGCGTTCAACTCGAGCATTCAATTCAACAAGAAAAACTTCTGGATCGATCCGGTCAGCCACAATCAGTACTTCGTGGGCGTGCAATACCCCGAAGGCGAAATTCAATCGATCGAAACGCTGAAAAACATTCCCATCACGGGACCCAATCAAAGCTCGCCGGTTCCGCTGGAAAACCTAATCAGCCTGGAGCCTGGCGAGGTGCCCGCCGAAGTGGTTCACAACAATCTGGCTCCCTCGATCGACCTGGTGATGGGCGTGTCGGGCCGCGACCTGGGGCACGTCTCCGCCGACGTCTACCAAGTGGTCGAAAAGTTCGGCGAGCCGCGCACCGATCAGCGCGACACCTGGACACCGTACGATCCGACCCATGTTGGCAAAAAAGATCTGATCAAAGGCGCCCGCATCGTGCTCAGCGGTGAGTACTCCCGCATGCAGGACACCTTCCGCAGCCTGTTTGTCGGACTATTCTTTGCGGTGCTCTTGATCTACTTCTTGATGGTGGCGCTGTTCAAGTCGTACATCACCCCGCTGGTGGTGTTGTCGGCGGTGCCGGTGGGCGGCGTCGGCGTGGTGATCATGCTTTACATCACCGGCACGCCCCTCAACGTGCAGTCGCGTTTGGGTGTGATCTTTATGGTGGGCATCGTGGTCTCCAACACGGTGCTGTTGACGGACTTCGCCCAGAACCTGCGCGTGCAGGAAGGGCTGTCGCCGACCGAGGCGATTCGCAAGGCGGCCAGTATCCGCGTGCGGCCGGTGGTGATGACGGCGTTGGCGGCGTTCTTCGCCCTGGTGCCGATGGCCTTGGCCCTGCAGCGCGGCAGCGAAGCAAATGCTCCGCTGGGCCGAGCCGTGATCGGCGGCTTGCTGGCCGGTTTGGTGACCACGTTGTTCGTCGTGCCCTCGCTTTATTCGCTCGTGGTGTTCGATTCGCACCACGACGAGGAGCAGGCGCCCGCGGCCCAGGCGTAGTCTCTGTAACTCCGCGTTTTGCCGTCTTATCCGCCGGTGGCTGGGGCAGAGGCTTGCCGATGCCCCGGCTCGGACGGATCGGCGCCTTGCTCCTTCCACTTGATGTGCTTGCGCGGGACCAAACCCGGCTGTGCGGCATTCTGTTTGCGGCGTCGCGTGGTTCCTTAGCCGATCCACGCCCTCACCGCCGGTGATGCCATGCCCGATTCACGCGACGCCATTCACGATCTCTGGGGCCCGCGCACCCCTTATTATGGCGAAAAGCAGTGGCCCGAACGGGTCGATCAATGCCTCACGGAAGAGCCCGACCGCTGGGTGCAGTCGTGCTGCGTGCTGTGTACCAATGGCTGCGGGCTGGACATCGGCGTCAAGGACGGGCGGATGGTGGGTGTGCGCGGCCGTGCCGACGACCGCGTGAGCCACGGCCGCCTGGGACCGAAGGGAATGTATGCCTGGCAAGCCAACGGCAGCCGCGACCGCCTACTCCGCCCGCTGATCCGCGACGGCAAAAAGCCCGACGGCCGGCTCCGCGAGGCATCGTGGGAAGAGGCGATGGACCTGATCGTACGCCAATGCAAAGACGTGCGCGAAAAACTGACCAGCGGCGCGATCGGCTTTTACAACTCCGGCCAACTGTTCATCGAAGATTATTATACGCTGAGCGTGCTGAGCCACGCCGGGCTGGGCACCAAGCATGTCGATGGCAACACGCGGCTGTGTACGGCCACGGCGTGCTTCGCCTTGCGCGAGTCGTTTGGCAACGACGGCAATCCGGCCAGCGTGACCGATTACGATACCGCCGACTGCATCGCGCACTTTGGACAAAATCCGGCGGCCAATCAAACGGTGCTCTGGATGCGCATTCTCGATCGCCGCCGCGGGCCGAATCCGCCCAAGCTGGTGGTGGTCGATCCGCGCCGCACCGACACCGCCAAGGAGGCCGATGTTCACCTGGCCCCGCGATTGGGCACGAACGTGGTCGTGATGAACGGACTGCTCAACCTGGTCATCGAAGCGGGGCAAATCGACCGTGAATTCATCGACAAACACACCGTGGGCTTCGAGCGGTTGCGTGAAGTGGTAAGCCAATATCCGCCGGAGCGGGTGGAAGCAATCACGCGCATTCCCGCGGCGCAACTGCGCCAGGCTGCGCAACTGCTCGGCTCGGCCCAGCGGCTGGTCTGCACCGTGTTGCAGGGTTTTTATCAAGCGACCGAGGCGACGGCGGCCGCCTGCCAGGTGAACAACCTCGTGCTCATTCGCGGCATGATTGGCAAGCCGGGCTGCGGCGTGATTCAATCGAACGGTCAGCCCACCGCCCAGAACACGCGCGAAACCGGCTGCGACGGCGACTTTCCCGGTTTCCGCAATTGGCAAAACCAGCGGCACATGGAAGACCTGGCGCGCGTCTGGAACGTCGAGCCGCACACCATCCCCGCCTGGGGCCCGGCGACTCACGCGATGCAGATCTTCCGGCTGGCCGAAGAGGGCAGCATCAAGTTCCTGTGGATCATCGGCACCAACCCGGCGGTGTCGCTGCCCGAGCTGCACCGCATTCGGCGGATTCTGAAGCAAGAGCGGCTGTTTGTGGTCGTGCAAGACGCCTTTCTCAGCGAGACGGCCCGGTTGGCCGACGTGGTTTTGCCCGCTGCGCTGTGGGGCGAGAAGACGGGCACCTTCACGAATTACGAACGCACGGTCCACATCTCGCACCAGGCCGTCGCGCCGCCCGGCGAGGCTCGACCCGACATGGACATCTTTCTCGATTTTGCGCGGCGGATGGATTTCCGCGACAAAGACGGCCAGCCGCTGATCAAGTGGCGGACGCCCCAAGAGTGTTTCGAGGCCTGGAAGAAGTGCACTGCCGGCACGCCTTGCGATTACACGGGTCTCACTTACGCCAAGCTGAGCAGCCGCTCGGGCATTCAATGGCCCTGCAACGAACAATTCCCGGAAGGCAAAGAGCGGCTCTATGACGATTTCCGCTTTCCCACCAGCTTCGACGAATGCGGCGATTTCGGGCACGACCTGGAGACCGGCGGTCATATCTTGCCGGTCGACTATAAGGCCAACGATCCGGCGGGCCGCGCCCTGTTGAAGCCCGCCCAGTACCGCCCGCCGCACGAGGAACCGGACGACAGCTATCCGTTCTTCCTCACCACCGGGCGAATTGTCTACCACTTTCACACGCGCACCAAGACCGGCCGCACGCCCCAGTTGCAGCAAGCCGCCCCCGACGCCTTCGTGCAGATTCACGAAGACGACGCGCGGCGGCTGGGAATTGCCGAAGACGACATGGTCGAAGTGACCTCGCGGCGCGGCACGGTGACCGCCAAAGCCAGGCTAGGCGATGTGCTGCCAGGGCATTTGTTCATACCGTTCCACTATGGCTATTGGGACGAGCCCGATTCGGCCGGAGGCGGTCCCGGGGGTCGCTCGCGGGCCGCGAATGAATTAACGCTCACTGCCTGGGACGTGGTGAGCAAGCAGCCGAGTTTCAAATATGCGGCGGTGCAATTGGCCAAGGCCGGCCAGGCGCCGCTGACCTCGCGGGTGATCGGCGCCGCCAGCCAGGCGCTCGACCGTGCTTCGGAATTGGCCGATTCGTTGACCGGCGGAATCCATCCCGCGCCGCGCAGCCATGTGGCCGATTACTTAGGTTATCTGGCCGAGGCGAATGAAGAGTTCGCCGTCGCTTGCGACTACGTGGCGCGCCAGCACGAGCAAAACGCCGAAATTCGCGAAGGCGCCGAGTTGATGAGCGCCTTCTCGCGCCAGGCCATCGAGCAACTGCGGCCGTTCATCACCAAGTATGGCAATCAGGCCGACACCGACAGCCGGCCGCTGCGCAAAACGCTTTTTCCGCGGCGCCGGGCGGGCGGTTTCGGATTGCTCCGCGATCTGCACGCTCTGCACGTGCTCTGTTCCGACGCCCACGTGGCCGCCAAAGTATTGAAAGACGCCGCCCGCGAACTGCGCGACGATCAGTTGCACGACGCCTGTTTGTTGCTCTACGGGCAGAACCAGCGCCAGCAAGCCTGGGTCGATACGATGATTAAAGAAACCGCGCCAAACGCTGTGGTTGTTCCCTCGTAGCCCACTATCTCGCGCGGGCCGGCGTGACGTAGAATTGCGGGATGACCGCGTTGCTACAACTCGAGCGGCTGACCGCCGGGTATGGTCCGCTTTGCGTGTTGAAGGAAATCTCGTTACAAGTGGGCGAGAGCGAAATGGTGGCGTTGATCGGTGCGAACGGCGCCGGAAAAACCACGGCATTGATGTCGATCTCCGGTTGCCTGCGGCCAACCGCCGGAGAAATTGTCTTCGCCGGAAAACCAATCCACGGCCGGCCGGCCCATCAACTGCTAAGCCGCGGGCTGTGCCATGTGCCGGAGGGACGGCGCATTTTCCCCCGGCTGACGGTGGCAGAAAACCTCGAACTTGGTGCGTTTCACCGCCGCGATCATGCCGCCGTGCGGCGAGATCTCGATCAGGCGTATGAACGATTCCCATTGCTCGGGCAACGGCGGCGACAATGGGGGGGCACGCTCTCGGGCGGCGAACAGCAAGTGCTGGCGCTGGCGCGGGCCTGGATGTCGCGGCCCCGGCTGTTGCTACTGGACGAACCATCGCTGGGACTGGCGCCGCGAATCATCGGACAGGTGTTTGACTTGCTGCGTGAGCTGCACGCCCAGGGCATGGCCATGTTGCTGGTCGAACAGGACGCCCGGCAGGCGCTGGCGTTGGCCCAGCGTGGTTACGTGCTGGAACAAGGCCGGGTGGTTCTGGAAGGGCCGGCGAGCCAATTGTTGAGCGATGCCGGCGTGCAACACGCGTATCTGGGAGCGTAAGTGGGTTTGGCATGGCGAGCAGGCTGGACGATTCGTTAACCTTGACGGAGCTCGAGGCGGCGTTGGCCGCGGTCGATCGCGCCGTCGTGCTCGCGCCGCCGCGCATTCTGCGGCGGGTGATCAAGCAAGACCGCCAAATCGGCGGCATCGGCTTGAAAGCTCCCCATCGCAAAACGTATGTCATCGACGCGGCGCGGCTGCTGCAGATTGTCGATCGTGACGAATTGGGCCTGCCCCCGCATACGCCATTGGCCGGCGCCGTCATTCTGCTGGCCCGGCCCGATGCTGACTATCTGGCCTCACTCACCGCCGGCGAGGCCAAAATCAAGTATTGGCGATTGCTGTTTCACGCGCGCGTTCATGAGGCCCTCGACCAGAAAGTGGCCGAAGGTCTGCTATCGGCGGCCTCGGTCCGCGCGCGGATCGCGCGGATCGGCCCGGCGGCCTTCGAAGAAATCCGCACCGTGCTGCGGCAAGAAGATTTGCTGCTGCCGCCGGTCGACGATCTCGCGGTGTATCTGGAGTTCGCCGCGGTCTACCTGGAGTTGCGGTTCTTTGCCGCCTCGCTTTTGCCTCGCTATTTTCCGGCGTTGGGAGAGATGCAGCGGATCAACGCGGCGCTGGCCGAAGACCTCGACGCCGAAGGGCTGTGGGTTGCCACGCGTTTGCCCGGCGCGCCCAATCCAGGGCAACCAGCCGACGATAGCGACTCAGGCGTTCCCGACGAGGCCGACGATGATTTTACATTGGAGCGGGGTCCATCGAAGCCGGCCGAGGCGCTATACCGCCGGTACAATCGGCTGGCCGATCGGGCCGCCAGTCTGGGCAATGCGGTTCGAGCGGCGATTCTACGAACGCGGGCAGCGCGATATGCGCGCCCCAACTTGGCCAATCGGGTCAGCGCTGCCGCGCGAGACGACCTGCAGCGCCTGACCGACCGCTTGCAGGCCGCCCTCGACCTGCCGGACAAGGATGCCCGCCATTGGTCCAAGGCGCTGGTGGCGCTGTTAGCTCGATCGGTGCATGGGTTTTGGACGCGCGAATCGCGCATCCTGTACGACCTGCAGAAGGTGTGCGTCGATCACGAACGCAACATCTACAAGCTCGATCTGATCGAATGGGCCTTAAGCCGCGGCCGCACGCCGGTCAAACGTCCTTTGCCGGGCCAGCGCGAAGTGCTGATGTCGAAACATCTGCGCGTCGCCCTGCGCCGAGCGGCCAAGACCCGGATCGACGATCGGCCTCGCCGGTTGCTGGTTTTGCTGTTGGAAGCCGCCCTGGAGCGGGCCGAATTCAAGTTGCGCGAACGCTTTCGTCCCTTGGTTGGAGCGGCTTTAGACGAAGTGGGGCTGCGCCCGGCCAACCTGCCCGAGCGCGTCGCGCGCAACAAGCTGATCGAAGAGCTGCTCGACGAAGTGACCGAGCGCGACTTTCTGACGATGAGCGACCTGCGCGACGCCATCTCGCGCAACAATCTCAAGCTGCCCGACCTCGAGAGCGGCGGGCAGTTCTTCTCCGGCGATCAACTGCTGCGGGCCGACCGCAACCTGGCGGTATCGCTCGACGGCGTGTATCACCGCGGCGAGGTTTATTTGCGTTGGCCGCAGCGGCTCAGTTCGCTGGCCTTCGGCACGCCGCTGGGCCGCGTCTTGGTGCGCTACCTGGCTATTCCCTATGGCGGCGCGTTTGTCATTCTGGAAGGGGTGAATCACCTGGCGCTGATGATCGTGGGAGGCTTGCAGCCCGGTTCGTCGGCCACAGAAACACCTGCGCCGGCCGAGGCGGAGGCAAAGATCGCGCTGGTCTCGCCCGAGACGATGCACCTGGCCATCGTCGTGCTGGGCACGTTCCTCTTGGGGTTGATTTACTCAGGCCCCTTCCGCCGCGGCTGCGCGCGGGCGCTGCACGGCGTTTATCGCGGCCTGCGCTGGCTGGCGGTCGACTTGCCCGTGTGGCTGATGGGCATTGCCTGGGTGCGGCGTCTGCTCGAAAGCCCGCTCTACAAACTGACCGCGCGGTATGTGGTGAAGCCGCTGGTGTTTACCGCGCTAATTCTGGCGGCCTTCCGAGACCTCTCACGAGATCTGCAAGCAGTCTTGCGCAACGGCGTGCTGGTCTTTTTGGGTGTGAACGTGACGCTCAACTCGCGGTTGGGTCGCAACGCCGAGGAGCTGATCACCGATTGGGCCGTGCGCAACTGGGACCGCTTTCGTCTACGAGTGCTGGGCGCCGCCGTGCAGATGGTCATGGAATTTTTTAATCGCGTGGTCGACGCCATTGACCGGTTTCTCTATTCCGTCGACGAATGGCTGCGGTTTCGTAGCGGGCAGGGACGAGTGGCGATCGTCGTCAAAACGGTGCTCGGCACGGCTTGGTTTTTTGTCACGTATTTTGTGCGGTTTTGCATCACGCTGTTGATTGAGCCGCAAGTTAATCCGGTCAAACATATTCCGGTGGTCACCGTATCGCATAAGGTGCTGCTGTCGCTCACGCCCGTGCTGCGGCCACTGACGGTGGGAACGCTCGAGAGCTTTGTTTCGACCGCCGCAGCGGAGACGATCTATTGGAACGTGATCTTCCTTCTGCCCGGCGTGGTGGGGTTTTTGGTCTGGGAACTGAAAGAAAACTGGCGGCTCTACAAAGCCAATCGCCCGGTCGATTTGCAGCCTGTGCCCGTTGGGCACCATGGCGAGACGGTAGCCCAGTTGCTGCGCATCGGCTTTCATTCGGGCACCGTGCCCAAGCTTTACACCAAGCTTCGCCGGGCCGATCGTAAGGCGCATTGGACCGGCAATTGGAAAGCGTCTCGCAAGCATCGTGCGGCCTTGCACGCAGTCGAGCAAGCGGTGCAGCGGTTTGTCGATCGCGAGCTGTTGTGCCTGCTGGCCGAAAGCCAAAGGTTTCGTCCGCTGGCGTTGCGCGTTGGTTGCGTCGAGGTGGGGGCCAATAGCCTGCGGTTCGATCTGGACTGCCCCGCCATCGCCGACGCGCCGCTGCGCATCGCCCTCGACGAACAGGCCGGCTGGCTGGTGGCCCGCATTGTCGAGCCGGGCTGGAGCGCGCAACTGGCCGATGCCCCGCGCCAGGCGCTGGCCGATGCCATCACCGGCTTTTACAAAATGTCGGGTGTCGAGTTGGTTCACGAGCAAATCGAAGCGGCGCTAGAACCAAATACTCGCTACGACGTGAACGAGCGCGGGCTATGCGTCTGGTCGGAGTCGGGTTCGCTGGTGCGTTGCTACGACCTGCGCGACGACGAGCCGCCCCCGACTGACGTCTGGGGCCCCGTCACCCGGCCCGAAGCTTTCGACCGCGAGCAACTGCTCTTTGCCAGTTGGCCGGTGACGTGGGAGTTGTGGGTCGAGGTTTGGGACCGCGACCAGCTTGGCGGCCGGAACACGCCCCGCCTGGTGATCGGCGCGCACCTGCTGCCCGATGCCTGGCAACGCGCGGTTTCCTGACGCCGGGGCGGCCATTTTCGCAACTTGACGCACGGCTACGAAGATTTAGACTCATAGAGAAGGCATTTTTGTCTTCCTCCGCGGGAATGGCGGAATTGGCAGACGCGCCAGGTTGAGGGCCTGGTGACCCTTACCGGTCGTGCAGGTTCAAGTCCTGTTTCCCGCACTCATGATTTACATCTTCGTGGCCGCCTCGCTGCTGTCGGCGGCTTCAACCAGTTCCGGCGCTGCTGCCGCCGATCTCGTGCTCACCGGCGGCAAAATCTGGACGGCTGATCCGCGCCAGCCCGAAGCCGAGGCTTTGGCCGTCTGGCAAGACCGAGTTCTGGCCGTCGGCGCCGACAAGCAGATCGAGGCCCTCGTCGGCCCAGGCACGCGAGTCATTCACCTCGCGGGCCGCCGTGTCGTGCCTGGCTTTTCTGATAGTCATGTGCATCTGCTCGCCGGCGGATTGCAACTGAGTTCGGTCGATTTGAAAGACGCCCGCGACGAAGCGGAGCTTGGCGCGCGGCTGCGACAGTTCAACCGCAAGCTGCCGCCGGGCCGCTGGATGCTGGGCGGCAATTGGGACCACGACCGCACGCTGGCGGGCAACTTGCCCACCGCGGCGCTATTGGACCGATACCTGCCCGACCGACCTTGCTTGTTGCGGCGCTACGACGGTCACATGGCCTTGGTCAATTCCCGCACGTTGCAGTTGGCCAATATCACCGCCGCGACGGCCGATCCGCCGGGGGGCGTGATTGTGCGCGACCCGGACACAGGCGAGCCCACCGGACTGCTGCGCGACACCGCGATGGGCCTGGTCGACGATCTGATTCCACCGTTGACCGACGACGAGCTGGCCGCGGCGGTTGAGGCGGCGCTCGACGCGGCACGGCGCGTCGGCATCACCAGCCTCGACGACATGGCGGGGCTCTCGGCCGACGAGCAACGCCGATTACTTCGCTGCTATCAGCGATTGGCCGCCGACGACAAGCTAACGGCGCGCATTCACCTTCGTTGGCCGTTGGCAGCCTGGCAGGAACTGGCGGATGTTGGCGTGCAACGCGGGTTTGGCGGCCCCTGGCTGACGATCGGCGGGCTGAAAGGTTTTTGCGACGGTTCGCTCGGTTCGAGTACGGCCAGGATGTTTCAGCCATATCTCAACGAGCCGCAAAGCACGGGTGTGTTTGTGACGTCGCCTCAGCGACTCGAGGAATGGGTGACTTCCGCCGATCGAGCCGGGCTGGCAGTGGCGGTACACGCCATCGGCGATCGCGCGAACTCGACCATGCTCGATGTCTTCGCCGCGGCGGGCCAGGCGAATGGCCCGCGCGATCGCCGCTTTCGCATCGAGCATGCCCAGCACGTGCGGTCTGAAGATTTCGAGCGGTTCGCGACGGTCGGCGTGATCGCCTCGATGCAGCCGTATCACGTGATCGACGATGGACGCTGGGCCGAGCAGCGTCTGGGGCCCGAGCGCTGCGCCAGTTCGTATGCCTTCCGCTCGTTTCTCGATCACGGCGTGCGGTTGGCCTTCGGTTCCGACTGGCCAGTGGCGCCGCTCAATCCACTCTTGGGCATCGACGCCGCGGTGAACCGCCGCACGCTCGACGACGCTCATCCCGAAGGCTGGTTTGCCGCGCAGCGCATTACGGTGACTGAGGCGTTGGAAGCTTACACCGTCGGTTCGGCCTATGCCGTGCGGCGCGAACACGAACTTGGCTCGCTGTCGCCGGGCAAGCTAGCCGATCTGGTGGTGCTCTCGCGCGATATTTTGGACCAAGCTGAGCGAGACCGCCTCGCCGACACTACCGTCGAACTCACCGTCGTCGGCGGCCGCGTGGTCCTCGGCCTCGCGCCGTAAAGTCGCCTTGCGCTCCGCGAAGGTAGCTTACCGGAGGGCATTCCCTACAGAGGTCCGTTGCAAATCGGTTCCTGCGCCCTTCGACGGAGCGAAAAGCGATCTTTGGCGGCTTGGCGGGCACGCCAATTGCCCATCAATCCCTGGTTAGGACCAACACCAGGAGGAACCGAAATGGCTGCTACCAACGGCAGAAACAACCTGCGGATCGAACTGGACACAAAAAACTGCAATTTGCGGCCTGAAGAAATCGCCAAGATGGAAACCAATCTCGGCGTGCTGCGGACCATGGTGGCCGATTTCCCTGTGGCCGATCTCTATCTGTTCGTCGCCCGGCACGAGCGGTCGAACGAGTTTCAGGTGAAAGCCAGCCTGGTGCTCACCGGGCGCACGCTGTTCACCGGCGACCATGACTCGCATGTGCATCCGGCCTTTTTACGGTGTGTGCGGAAGCTGGTGGCCAAGCTGCGTGGTTATTTGGACGATCTGGGCAACAAGCCCGAAATGGCCAAGCAAGAAGAAGGCACCCGCCGCGAGGTAGTGCCGGTGGCGGCGCCCGACGCCGAATCGCTGGAGCGGGCGGCCCGCGAGGGCGACTACGCCGCGTTTCGCCGGGCGGCGTTTGTTTATGAAGAGCCGGTGCGCGAGCGGACCACGCGCTGGATCAATCGTTATCCCGAACTGCAAACTCTACTCGGCAACGGGCTGTCGGTGAACGACGCGGTGGAAGAGGTTTTCTTGAACGCCTTTGAGCGCTACGCCGGGCGGCCGCAGGCTGTGCGGATCGGCCAATGGTTGGAAGACCTGATCGACCCATCGCTACGCGCCTTGGCAGAAGATCCGGCCCGCGAAAAAGAACAAATCAGCCTTGCCCGGACGGTGCAAGAGATGAGTTCATAGCGGGGACGGAACGCGGTGCGGCGGCAACTGATTGCCGGCAGGTAAGACGATTCGCAACACTTCCCGCGCGCCGGTCTTTATGACTAGCACGTTCGTTCGCATGTCTGCGATTGAGGGACGTGAGCCACGTCATTCACTGGTGATCGGTCCGCCCGGCAGTGTAGAATAAGGGAGGCTCAACTCAACCGCGGAGGATATTATGGCCATTGTCAACAGCGGCGCGGCGACCGCACCGTCGGCCGTTGGCGTTCCGGCCTTGGAAGCGGGCGACCATCTGACGCGCGCGGAATTCGAGCGCCGCTACAAAGCGATGCCCGGCCTGAAGAAGGCGGAGTTGCTGGAAGGAGTCGTGTATATGCCCTCGCCCGTTAAACCGCTTCACGGCGGGCCTCATATCTTGCTCGCCGGCTGGATTACTTACTATTTGGCTCAAACGCCGGGGCTCGATGCCGCTGACAATACCACCGTCCGCTTGGATGACGTGAACGAGCCGCAGCCCGATTTACTGCTCGCTCTTCAGCCGGTCGCCGGTGGCCAGTTGTATATAGACGAGGACGGGTATTACGCGGGCACTCCCGAGTTCGTCGCCGAAGTTGCCGCGTCGAGCGTCAGCTACGACGTGCACGCCAAGCTTCACATCTACCAGCGAAACGGAGTGCGCGAATACCTGATCTGGCGGACGCGCGACGGCGAGATCGATTGGTTTCGCCTCGAGAAGGGAGAATATGTGCCGATCGCGGTCGATGGCGGTGGCATTACGAAGAGCTCGGTTTTCCCCGGTCTCTGGCTCGATCGCGCCGCGCTCTTAAAACGCGACGGTTGCAACTCGCCCTCCGCTTGTCCTAACTGATGCAGTGCCAAGAACATGCGAGGCAAATGCTAGCTGAACAAGAGGTGGCCTCCGGGATAGGATGAAGGGTAGTGTATCCATCATTACCCACCCACGGAGGCCAGTAT
>JAICLL010000088.1 GCA_025927475.1 Pirellulales bacterium | reverse complement strand
GATTTCCACGGGGCCGCCCGGTGCGGGAAATCCGCACGCCGGTAAATGCGAGGAACCAACCTCGTAGCGACAACGGGGAGGGGGAGGTCTCACGACCTCCCCCTTACCCACTTGTGGGCCAGCACCACACTATTAGGACACTACCAGACTTTGCGCACGCTTTCCAAAAGCCGCCTTTCCGACTACAATGCAACGACACGTTGAAACCGTGGCGTGCCCCTGTTCGCCAGGCGGAACCACTTTCTGTGGTGCGCCAGGGTGGCGCCGCGAGAGATCAAGAATCAATTCTCCCAGGGTTCGTTGGGCGAGTTACGTAGCGAAACGCGTTTGCGCCAAGGCTTTGGCGCGCTCGGCGATGCGCCGGCGTAACCAAGGATACCACGCATGATGAAACGCCACGAGGAAGACGGCGGCGGAACGGCGGTAGCCGCACCGCCCGACGTTTCCGATTCGGTTGTCAAGGACTTGGTCAAGCTGTTTAAGCTCCTCTCCGATGAAACGCGGTTGCGCATTCTGCTGCACCTGACCCGCACCGACGAGCTGCACGTTCGGGCATTCTGCGACATTCTGCAACAGAGCCAGCCGGCGGTCAGCCATCATTTAGCACTGCTGCGGGCCGCCAAGTTGCTCGAACTGCGGCGCGAGGGAAAGCACAATTATTACCGCTTGCAGCCGCGGCGGTTCCAGGATCTGCTCAATCTGCTTTTTGCCGCCGTGCCTAACGACGAGCGGCGAATTCACTTCGAAGACTACGTGCTCGCGTACGAACCCGACGACGAGTGAGCTGCTGATTTCGGTCAGATCCGCTGCGGCGCATGTTGCGCGGTTGCACGCCTCGCCGCAGTTCGCCCATCTTCGCCGATCAAAAAAATCGCGCTAAAGCTCAAGCTCCTCGCGGACAGAACCGATAGACACGGCTGTTCGATTCTCCGTGGACATGTCGAGGAGCTTCTCATGCTGACCGTCCGCTTGCCGGACTTGACTTCGCCAGTCGCGCCGCGCGCGGGAAGGTCGAAGCCAGACGCCGCCTCACCGGAGGCCTTTGGCAATGCCTCGTCGGCGGTAACCGAGTTGGGGCCATCGGCGCGAGAACACGCGGCCAAGCCCAGCCTGTTTGCCCGGGTCTGCCAATTCATCGGCCAGCCCAAGTTTTGGCTGGCTTGTCTCACGGCGATCGTGGTGCAAATCGTTTTGGCATTGGCCTTTGCGCCAGCGGCGCCGGAAGCGGAGCCCGCTGCCACACCGCCAAAGGCGCCTGCCGCGCCGCCGCGGACCGAAGCCGCCCGGATTATCGTGCCGCCAGCAGAGCCTTCCTCGGCCAAAGGCGCCGCGCCGGCGACGGATCTGTTGACCGCCCCGCAAATGCAGCCCGCCCCGCCGGCCGACGCGGCCTCGCAGATCGAGCCCTTGCCCTCGATTTCGCCCGCGCCTGGCGAGAGTGTTGAGCTCATGGGCGACTCCCCGCTCGGGCCACGAGTTGCCGAGCAAAGAAGCCTGGCCGACGACCGGCAGTATGACGGGCAGGCGACCCCAGAGGCCATCGGCGCGAAACTCGAAGCAGTCGCGCCGGTTGATGAAGGCGAGTTGCAACAGCCGAACGGTGGAAGCCGCGAATGACCACACTCGATCGGGCATTGATGAAGGCCTATCGGCAGCGCGCGGGAGCGCCGCATGTCCACTTTGGTCGAGGCAGCGCTGCGCCCACTGAGCCTGAATCCACCGCCAACCAGGTAGCTCCGGCCCTTGTGGCCGGCCCGGCTGGCTCCGCCACCCATGAAATAACCCCGGCCCTTGTGGCCGGCCCGCCGCCGCTTGCCGCCCTGGCTGCTGACGCGCCCGCCCGCTTGCCCGATTCGTCCCCGACAACGCCGGCCCTGCCCGCCCTCGAGCTTGAATGTTTCGATTGGCCGCCGCTGGTGCGCTCGTTCCGCGAAGCCCTGCTGGATGATTGGCATTCACTGGTTGAACAAATCTTCAACGACGCGCGAACCCTGCTGGTGACGGGCTGCCGCCGCGGTGAGGGGCGGACCAGCGTCGCCTTGCTCATGGCTTCGATGTTGGCCGCTGACGGAACGCGGGTGGGGCTGGTCGACGCCGATTTTACCAAGCCGGGGTTGGCCGCTCGACTGGGCGTTTCGGCCGCGACCAGTTGGACCGATGCGGTCGGTCAAGGATTGCCTGCCGCCGAAGCCATGATCGAATCGCTTGCCGACCGCCTGATCTTATTGCCCTTGCGTGAACCGGCCGAATCGCCTTCGGTCGAGGCTGAGACGGTGCGAGCGGCCATGGCGGCGCTGCGTGCCCAATGCGAACTGGTGTGTATCGACGCGGGTCCGCAGCTCGACGCGGGCGACGCCGCCCTGGCGACGCTGCTGGGCGCGGGCGTCGACTCGGCGCTGGTCGTCCACGATGCGCGTCATAGCCGATTGCAGCAAAGCCTTGCCATCGGCCGACGGCTCGCTCAGGCCGGCATCGCCCGCTGGGCAATCATCGAAAACTTCGCGCGAGGCAGCCATGTATGAAGCCTATTGGAAACTGAGCCAGCGGCCCTTTGGCAGCGGGGCCGACCCGCGGGCCTACTACCCCAGCGATGCCCACCAGGGAGCGCTGCTCAAGCTGCGCTACACGATCGAGAACCAGCATTCCGCGGCGTTGTTGAGCGGGGCGCCGGGCACCGGCAAAACGCTGCTCATGCGCTTGCTGGCCGAGCAGTTGCCCGAGCGCTTCCAGCCGATCATCGAGTTGGTGTTCCCTCAGATGCCCGCCGCCGAATTGTTAGCCTTGTTCGCCGATGAATTGGAGGAAACCCCCGCCGCCCGGTCTGGCTCGGCATTGCCGGCGATCGCCGACTCGGTCGCCCGCATCCAAGAGAGCCTGCGCGAGCATGCCGCGAACGGTCGTCACACCGTGCTCGCCATTGACGACGCGCAATTGCTCGAAGGCGCTCGCACGTTCGAGACGCTGCGGTTGCTGTTGAACCTGGAATCGGACGGGCGGCCTTTGCTGACGCTGCTGTTGATCGGGCAGCCCGGCTTGTTGCCGATGATGGAACGCATGCCCCATTTCGAAGAGCGCCTGGGCGCCAAATGTCTGCTGCGCCCGCTCACGGTCGAGGAGACAATGGGCTATGTCTCGCACCGCCTGACGGCGGCCGGCGCTCGGCAAACGATTTTCGACACCGAAGCGCTGGAAGCTTTGTTCCGGCTGACGCGCGGCGTGCCTCGTCGCATCAACCGTCTCTGCGATTTGGCGTTGCTCATTGCCTTTGCCGACGAACAAGCGACCGTCGGTCCCGCGCATATCGAGGCGGTGGCCCAAGAGCTGGCCGTCGCCGCCGTTGAATAGGCCGCCGACTTCTGTCTTGGCAATGGGGCCGTGATTTGATAGTGTACCGCGCCTGGCCCACGTAGCGGCCGGCAGTCGGTAGTTGCAATTTCCTCGAGCTCACCGCGGCAAGGAGGCCCCATGAGTTCCGATCAAAAAGAAGGCGTCCGGGTTCATGTGCGTTGGATGATTCGCCGTGACATGCCCGAGGTGTTGGCGATCGAGAATTCCTGCTTCGAGTTTCCCTGGTCGGAAGACGATTTCATCCGCTGTCTGCGTCAGCGCAATTGCATCGGCATGGTGGCCGAGGTCGACCACGAGGTGGCCGGTTTTATGATCTACGAGCTTCAAAAGACACGGCTGCACGTGTTGAATTTTGCCGTGGCCGAGCATCGCCGCCGCGAAAAGATCGGCAGCCGCATGGCCAGCAAGTTGGTGGCCAAGCTCTCCAGCCAGCGCCGCACGCGGGTGGTGCTGGAGGTGCGCGAGACCAACCTGGCGGCCCAGCTTTTCTTCCGCCAGTTGGGTTTTCGGGCGGTCTCGGTGTTGCGCGACTTTTATGAAGACACCACCGAAGACGCCTACCTGATGCAATATCGTTATCGCCCGACCGAAATCGAGGTGGCCGCGCCCGGCAATCGCATTACGCGGTTGGCCGGCTAGGCGACGCCCCCAGACCCGCAACCCAAGCATGAACCGCGCCGACGCTTTTGCCCTGGTTTGCGAGTACACGGCCAGCGACAGTCTGCGCAAGCACATGCTGGCGGTCGAAGCGGCGATGCGGGCCTACGCGCGGCGGTTCGGCGAGGACGAGGAGCAATGGGGCATCGTCGGCCTGCTTCACGATTTCGACTACGAGCGCTGGCCCGAACCGCCGCAGCACCCGCTCAAAGGCGCCGAGATTCTGGCCCAGCGCGGCTATCCCGAAGACCTGATCTACGCCATCAAGTCGCACGCCGACTACCTGCCCGACTGCCCCCGCGTCTCGCGGCTCGACAAGGCGCTCTATGCCTGCGATGAGCTGGCGGGCTTTGTCACGGCGGTGGCGATGGTCCGGCCCGAGGGCCTTGCCGGCATGCAGGCCAGCAGCGTGAAGAAGAAGCTCAAGCAAAAGAGCTTTGCCGCGGCCATCCAGCGCGAGGACATTGTCCGCGGGGCCGAAGATCTGGGCGTGCCGCTCGATGAGCACATCCAGTTTGTGATCGACGCCCTACAGACGATCGCCGCCGAGTTGGGGCTTGAGCGTTAGCACGCCGCGTAAGCGAGGGTCGCTCACCGGCTTTTTCCTTGCTAACCGCGTCGGGCTTCCATAACCCACGCCGTCATCCGCGATGGGGACTTCCGGGTTAGGCATCGTCGTTCTCTGCGTTTTTTTCAAAATCGCTGTACGGATCGGAGGCCCGCCTGTCACTATTCAAGTAAACCAACCATTCGGCCGCATCAGCCCCAGCCAATCCTATGCGACTCACGCTCCGCACCATGCTCGCGTTCATGGACGACATTCTCGATCCGGCGGATGCCCAAGATGTTGGCAAGAAGATCGAAGAAAGTGAGTTTGCCACCGGCCTGATGCACCGCATGCGCGACGTAACTCGCCGCTTGCGCATCGGCGCTCCCAAGCTGCACGGGCGCGGCCTGGGCCTCGATGCGAACAGCGTGGCCGAGTACCTCGATAATACGCTCCCCTCGGAGCGCGTCGCCGATTTTGAAAAGGTCTGTCTGGAGTCAGACGTTCACTTGGCCGAGGTGACGGCAGCGCATCAGATCCTGGCGTTGGTTTTGGGTGAGCCGGCCGAAGTCGAGGCGACGGGCCGACAGCGAATGTATCGGCTGCCCAGCGATGCCGAAGCCTCCCGCCAGCGCGTGGCAGCGGTGGCGCCCTCCAACGGGGCCGACCGCCAGCGCCGCCGCAAGAAAAAACGCCGCAAACCAGAAGTGCCCGATTATTTGCGTGAGCCGGGCGAGCCGCCACGCCGCTCGCGTCGGCCGCTGGCCGTCTTGCTGGCCTTGGTCTTGATCGCCGCCGCCGCGTTTGGCGGCTATAACTGGATGAAGAATCATCCCGATCAGATGGCGTTTCTTGGCGGCGGCATCGACGCCGATCGTCCGCTGGCGGATACCGCCGATGCGCCAGCAGCGGCGACGAATCCGCCGGCAAACTCCGGCAGCGAAAAGCCTCGGGCGAGCGAAAAGCAGAGCGATACGGCAGCTCCCCAAGTTCCCGAAAAGGCGTCTCCGGCAGACGGGCCATTGGCAACGGATTCCCAAGCACCGGGCAAGAGCGACACCGACCACGTAGAGGATTCGCCGGAATCGTCCGCCGCTCTGCCGCCCGAAGACGCCGAACCCAGCAAGCCGCGCCCCGGCCGGGGCAGTGACCAAACTGAAAAAAGCGAGAAAGCCACCAGCGACCGCGGCGAGCCGGCTGGCGCAGGCGATGCCGACGAAGAGGCCGTCGCCCCCGCCGGCGAAGGCATCGGCCGGTTGATTTCGGAACATGAGGTGCTTGTTCGCGTGTTGGGTAAACAGATGCGCCGCGTGCCTGCCCGTGGCACCGTCTACGCCGGCGAAACCCTGCTCGCGCTGCCCACGTATCGCCCGAGCATTGTGCTGGCCAGCGGCATTACGGTGCAGTTGTATGGCGGCGCGCAGGCTAGCCTGGCGTCGCACGACGCGGACGGCGCGCCCGAAATCCGGCTGGAATCGGGGCGGCTGGTTTTGCTTTCGGCCACACGTCCCGAGATGCGCGTGCGGCTGCGCGCCGGCGACCAAGAGGGAACTGTCACCTTCGGGCAAGAAGACGCGGTGCTGGCCATTGAGGCGGTTCACCGGCTGGTTGAGGGAAACGATCCCGAGCAAGAACCCGCGCCGGTGCTGGTCGATTTGTACGTTGTCAGCGGCGAGATTGCCTGGCACGGCGGTGAAGGCCAGGCAGAAACGATCCGTGGCAAGGCACATTGGCCGCTGAACCGCGGCCAGCCCTCCGGCGGCAAAAAGGCCGAAGACTTGCCGGTCTGGATTGAAGAAAGCGATCTGACGCCCATCGAACGACGAGCCGCGGCGGCCGTCGAGAATTACTTGCACACCGACAAGCCGGTTGGGCCCGCTCTGGTCGATTTGCTGGCACATCGCATGCAAGAAAACAACATTCTGGCCGTGCAAAGCCTGGCCTTCCTTGGGCAGTTCGACCCGCTGGTGCCGCTGCTCAACGATCCGGCGCGGCGGCGGTTGGACAACAGCGACATCGTCAGCCTGCGCGCCGCTCTTGCCCGCGGCCCGGAAACCGCCGCCGCGGTGCGCCAGGCGTTTGAAAGCGTTCGCGGAGAGAAACAAGGCGGAGAGCTTTACCGCATGCTTTGGGGTTACAGCCCCGAGCAGCTCGAAGAGGGCGGGGCGGCACAGTTGATCGAGTGGCTCAGCCACGAAGATCTCGATTATCGAGTGCTTAGCTTTTGGAACCTGCACCACATCACGGGCTTCAGCTACTATTACAAGCCCGAGGCGAACGAGGCCAAGCGCCGCACGCCCGTTCAGCGGTGGCGGCAAAAACTCGAGGCGGGACTCATCGTCCCCAAGGCTGAGCCCGGCCCCGCCGCGCCACCCCGAAAACGCGCTGGCCGGTGACCAGCACTAGATTCTGGCAACCAGGCTTCCGCTGATTCGCCGCACGATCCGCCGGATTTCCAACACGCTGAGCGTGGCCAAGACCTGCTGCGTCGGCAGGCCGCTGGCCGCTACCACCTGATCGACCGAAGTCGTCTCGTCGCCGATCGCTGCGAGCACGGCTTGTTCCACCTCGTTGAGCAACAGTTCGGCGGGATGACGCACCGGCGGCCCGTCGTCGCGCGGCGCCGCGGCCACCAAGGGACCCAGCTCTTCGAGCACGTCTTCGGGCGATTCGACCAGCTTTGCGCCGTCGCGCAGGAGCTGATGGCAGCCGTGCGACATGCGGCTATCGACGCGGCCGGGCACCGCAAACACTTCGCGCCCCTGCTCCGTCGCGTGCCGCGCGGTAATCAGCGCTCCGCTCTGCCGCGCGGCTTCGACCACGATCACGCCCAGCGTCATTCCGCTGATCAAGCGGTTTCGCTGCGGAAACATGCCGCTCATCGGCGCCGCCCGCACCGGCGCCTCGCTCACCACGGCGCCCTGCGCCATCACTTGTTGTGCCAGCTCTTGATGCTCCGGCGGATAGATGTTCAACACTCCGCTGCCGAGCACGGCGATCGTACGCCCTCCGGCGGAAAGCGCTCCGCGATGCGCGGCGCCGTCGATGCCGCGGGCCAGCCCGCTGACAATGGTCAATCCCGCCCGCGAGAGGCTGGCCGCCAGCCGTTCGGCTTGAGCCAAGCCGTAACGGGTGGCATGACGCGCGCCCACGATGGCCACGGCCAGCGCATCGCGTGGCGCCAGCGCGCCGCGAACAAACAAAACGCCAGGCGGATCGACGATCTCGCGCAACGACCGCGGATAAGCCGGATCGCGCGGCGAAACAATCGCAATCTGGCGCTCGCGGCAAAGCGCGATCTCGGCGGCTACGTCAATCTGCTGCCGTGCTTGGGTCAACGCCCCGGCCAGCTTCATGCCAATGCCCGGCACCGTGCGCAGCAAGCTGGCGGGCGCCGCCAACACCGCCCGAGCCGTACCAAACCGTTCCAACAACGCTTGCCGCAGCCGCGGCCCGATGCCTGACACCAGCGACAGCAGCAACACGTCGGCCACGTCGTCTTCCGCCTGTGGTTCGTCGGGCGGCGGATCATCGAGAAGGTCCATGGGCGGCCAGTATATCAACGCCGTAGGCGGGATGAAACTCAAGCGACTCCTTGAGCACGAGGGGGCATTTGACCAGGGGGCGTTTGTAAGCTAAAGAAACCCATAGGGTCTGGCGGCGGTTCTCGCTTGCCCGCGCCCTGCCACACGTCTGGCCGATTCAGGCAATCTCTTCTTTACTTGCAGGATGCCATGAGCACTTTGGTTTGTGAGCCGACCGGCTCGCAGGTGGATGGCCGTCAAACGGACGACGCCGTGCGCAAACAAGTCTGGAAGCTGCTGGCGGCGGTTTACCCAGGCGGGCACCTGGTCGAACGCCGGGCGGACCAGCGCTATCCGTATCCGCGTTTGATCACGCTGCATCCCATGCGGCGCGACGGCCGCACCCCGGCCGGCCCGCCGCTGACAGTGGTGGGTAAGCACCTCTCGGAACGCGGACTGGGCTTCTTCCATCCCGAGCCGTTGCCGCAGCGGCTGGTGGTGGTCTCGCTCGATAAGGGCGACGGCCGCGGGCTGAGTTTTTTGCTCGACGTGCACCGCTGCCGCTTTACGCCGCAAGGCTGGTACGAAAGTGGTGGCCGGTTTGTCGCCGCCGTGCCCACACCTTAGCAGCCATTCATCGGCGTTACCGCTCCTTCGCAGCGTCGGTCAGATGTCCAACCGATTACCGGCCGTGGCTGTCGCTGTCCAGCCGGCCCGTTTCTCGGCTTGGTATGCCAGGAAACGGTCGGCGGCAATCGCCTCGCGGGCGCCGGCCAGCAATCGCTGATAATAGGTCAGGTTGTGAATCGATAGCAGCACCGGGCCAAGCATCTCGCGGGCCATGAACAGATGACGCAAATAGCCGCGGCTGTGCCGGCAAGCGGCGCAGGGACAGCCTTGCTCCAGGGGGCGAACGTCGCGCTGGAACTTCAGATTCCGCAAGCGCAGCGGCCCCTCGTCCGTGAACGCCACGGCGTTGCGGCCGTTGCGCGTCGGCATCACACAGTCGAACAAATCGATGCCGCGTTCGATCGCCGCCAAGATATCCTGCGGCCGGCCGACACCCATCAGATACCTTGGTTTTTGTTCGGGCATCGCCGGCGCCGTAAACTCCAAAACCCGGTACATTTCCTCGGGCGTTTCGCCCACGCTCAAGCCGCCCACGGCATATCCGGCAAAATCGAGCCGCGCCAGCCGAGCGGCACATTCGACGCGCAATCGTTCGTCGAGACCGCCTTGCACAATGCCAAACTGCGCCTGGTCGGCACGGCGGTGCGCCGCGCGGCAGCGCTCGGCCCAGCGCACCGTGCGCTCGGCGGCGTCGCGCAGCGCGGCCTGCTCGCCAGGCAGCGAAACCACCTGGTCCAAAACCATCGCCACGTCGCTGCCCAGCGCTTCTTGGATCTCGACGGCGCGTTCCGGCGACAGCTCCAGCAGGCTGCCATCGATATGCGAGCGAAAGAGGGCGCCCGTTTCGTTGATGCGCGTCATCGCCGCCAGGCTGAACAATTGAAAGCCGCCACTATCGGTGAGCACGGGACCCTGCCAGCCCATAAACCCGTGCAAGCCGCCCAGCTCGGCCACCACCCTTTCGCCCGGCCGCAGAGCCAAGTGATAGGTATTGCCCAGCACCATCTGCGCGCCGGTGGCCGCCAGTTGGTCGATCGTCAGGCCCTTGACGGTGCCCTGCGTGCCGACGGGCATGAAGCCAGGCAGATCGACGGCGCCGTGCGGCGTTTGGAAGGTGGCCCGCCGCGCGCGGCACCGCGGGTCGTGATGCTCGATGCGAAATGAGAACCCCACAGCGCTCGTTTAAACAGAAGGCAACAAAGAGAACGAAGCAAGACAGACTGTGAAGATCTAAAGCCCGTAGGGTGGGCCGAGCGAAGCGAGTCCCACCATTTGCCGGCATTGAACGACTTCGCATCGTGCTGTGTGAGAAGCTGGGACTCGCTTCGCTCGGCCCACCCTACAGCCTTTTCGCTGAAAACGCTTTCTTTCCTTCGTTTCCTTCTGTTCAACTCTTTCGTCAGTCGCCGCGCAACCGCAGGCCGTGTACCGTCAGTTTCTCGCGGACCTCGTTCAGGCTGGTGACACCAAAGTTCTTGCATTCGAGCAATTCGTCGCCGGTGCGGCGGACCAGCTCGCCGATGGTGTTGATGCCCAAACGAATCATGCACTTGCGTGCCCGCACCGACAGGTTCAGGTCGGCAATCGGCTTGTTGAGCAGCGCCTGCTCGTCGGGCGTCATGATTTCGGGCTCGAAAATGCTCTCGACCACCCGTTTTTCGCCGGCGAACTGCCCTAGCTCCAGCCCCTTCGAGGCCATCATTTCTTTGATTTCCACCAGCGACGTCTCGCCAAAGTTCTTGCTGGCCAGCAGCTCTTGCTCGGTGGCCCGGGCCAGGTCGCCCAAGGTCAGCAGTCCCATCTTTTGCAGGCAGTTGCGGCTGCGAACCGAAAGCTCGAAGTCGGTGACGGGCAGGCTCAGCACGTGGCCCAGCCGGTCGCGGCGGCGCTGCGCGTCTTCATCGACGAACATTTCGCCCGAAGCCTGGGCGTCTTTGAGAAACAGCCGCGCTCGCCCGTGGTTCGGATTGGCGTCGAGAATGCGTTGGTAGCACTGGCGAGCTTTTTCGTATTGCTGGCGGTCTTCGAACAGAATGCCCAGGTTGAGCAGCGCGCCCAAATGCGCGGGAAAGCGCGAGGCGGATCGCTGATACAAATCGAGCGCGGTCTCGTCGTTGCCGCGGCGATCGTTTTCGACCGCCAGCGCGAACAGCGCGCCGGGATGCTTGGGGTCGGTTTCGACGGCCCGCTCGAGCAGGGCCACCACCTCGGTGGGATTTCCGCCAATCGCCGCCACAGTGGCGCCGCGCTGATACAGATATTCCGCCGTCTGCTCGATGGCGCCCGACAGCCCGTCGAGCACCTTCAGCGCCCCGCGCGGGTCTCCTTGGCAGCGCAGCGCCTCGGCCCGGCCCAGGGCGCAGGCGTCGCCGTCGTAGCCCTCTTTGGCGGCAGCCTGATAGGCGGCAACCGCTTGCGGGTATTCCTCGACGGCCTGGTGCGCTTTGGCCAGATAAAACCGGGCCAGCCCGCCTTCGGCTTTCGACAGCGAATCGATCGACTTGCGGTAGCGGCCCAGCAGGAACTGCCCCACGCCCAACCGCAAACGCCCCGACGCATCGGCCGGCGCCTTGCTTTCCAGCTCTTGCAGGGCGTCACGCAGCAGACGATAGTTGGCCACGTCGGAGGCCAGCACGCTGGTCCATTGCTTCAGTTCCGCCGGGCCAAACGGACCGTCTGCCAGCACTAGTTGTTTCAGATCGACGTCGATCGCTTGCGCCATGGAAGCGTATTCTCCTTCGGGCAACCTCAAAACAGCCAAAGAGCCAGCGGTGGGAGTCGAACCCACAACCCCCGCATTACGAATGCGGTGCTCTGCCAATTGAAGCTACGCTGGCGATAGGCCGAATCGCCCATCTTAGCGAAAATCGCGTGCCGCGAAAAGGGCGTGCCCGGCCAATCGCGCGGGGACTTTCGCCAGCGGGTCGCCGCCATTACACTGGTCGCCGCCATGACACGGGGCCGGGCTTACACTTCAGCCCCTCGCAAGCCCGACCTTCAAGCGAACACGGTTAACCGATCAGAACGCCGCAGCGGAGCCAAGCACACATGGGAAAGAAGTCGTCGAAGAAGGCAGCCTCTGGCCAAAAAGCGAACTCCGCCACGCGCCCCGCGGCCGCCAAGAAAACGCCAGCCAAGAAAACGCCAGCCAAGAAAACGCCAGCCAAGAAAACGCCAGCCAAGAAAACCGCCGCCACGAGAATGGCCGCCAAGAAAACTCCAGCTAAGAAAACTCCACCCAAGAAAACTGCCGTCAAGAAGACTGCGAACAACCAAGCCCAGCACACAGCCAACCCAAAAAGCCCGCCGCGGGTCACGCAGCCGACCATCAAACCACCCCGAGCGCCGGCTCTCATGCGCAGCCCGGAAGCGGGCGCCCCGATGGCGCAAGACCAGGCAATTGGCGAGCGACTGCGGCTGTATCCCAAGGCGACTACGCAAGAAATCGTGGCGATGTTTGAGCTGGACGGCGTCAAAGTTTCGCCGGCCAAGGTGGAACAAGCCCGCCGCGCGACGCGGCGGTAAAGAGCGCAGAAAGACCACTTCGACGCCTCTCAGCCGTTGACGGATGCCGCGGGGCACCTTACGATCGCTGTTGGAGAGCGTCGAAGCTGAAACCCTTTCTCTCCCCCCCGATTCCGTGGAAAGGAGCACCGCGCTATGCCGTTGTTCGAGATTGAGACGGATTCACACATCATCATCACCTGGGCCCAAGACCAGGACGCCGCCGCGGCGGTGGTGCATGACGCTTATCCGAGCGAACGTGTGATGCGATTGACCAAACGCCCCCGCGATACCTGGGTGATTTCGAAAAGCGCCCTGGGCATTCAGGGGCAACTCGATATTTGCCACACCGCCCGCGACTGCCTCTCGAAAGCCGCCGGCGACAAAGTGCACGCCATCCGGCTCTATATGCACGAGACCGGCTCCGACCTGGAGCGCGCCCGCAAGGTCATCGAATCGAACATGGTCATGGGCTGGTAGTTCACATCACACGGCGAAAGCGCGGCATGGGCACAACGTTTATCGAGCTTTCGGGCGGGGCCTTGCTGCGCGTGGTGAGCGACGAAGAAATACCCATCGACGAGCTGCGGCGGCTGGGCGTGGCCGACGACAGCTTGGTGCGGGTGAACGCCGAAGGCGATGTCGAACTGCGGCGGGCCGATCGCTGGGACGTCATCGGCGGGCTGCTGGGCGACTTTGCCGAGCGCCTGCGGCGCGAGACAGGCCGCGAGTTCGTCTAAGGAAGTGCTTGCACACCTGGTGGTGGCCACGGTCTTCAAAACCGCTGTGTCGTGCGTACACCGTGCGACAGGTGGGTTCGATTCCCATGCACTTCCGCCATTTTCGCTCGTTTACTCGGGATAGAGCTTGGTCGAGAGATAGCGTTCGCCGATGTCGGGCAGGATGACCACAATCAGCTTGCCCGCGTGCTCTTGCTTCTTGGCCAGGTGCAAGGCGGCCCAGGCGGCCGCTCCCGAGCTGATGCCGCACATCAGCCCTTCCAGCTTGGCCATCTGCCGAGCGGTTTCGGCCGAGTCTTCATCGGTGACCTGCACCACTTCGTCGATGACTTCCAGGTTGAGCACCTCGGGAATAAAGCCCGCCCCGAGGCCCTGAATGGTGTGCTTGCCGGGCTTGAGCGGCTCGCCGGCCCGCCGCTGCGTAATCACCGGGCTGTTGGTCGGCTCGACGGCCACCACGTGCAGGCTGGGTTTGCGGCTCTTGATGACTTCGCCCACGCCGGTGATCGTGCCGCCGGTGCCCACGCCCGACACAAAAATGTCGATCGCCCCATCGGTGTCGCGCCAGATTTCTTCGGCGGTGGTCTGGCGATGGATTTCGGGATTGGCGGGGTTTTTGAACTGCGCCGGCATGTAGTGGTTTTTGTTCTGCGCCAGGATTTCGTCGGCCTTGCGCATGGCGCCGGGCATGCCATCGGCCGCCGGCGTCAGAATCACTTCGGCGCCTAGGGCTTTGAGCATCCGCCGGCGTTCAAGGCTCATGCTTTCGGGCATGGTCACCTTGAGCTGGTAGCCCCGTGCCGCGCAGACATAGGCCAGCCCGATGCCCGTGTTGCCGCTGGTCGGCTCGATCACCACGGTGTCGGGCTTTAGCTTGCCCTCGCGTTCGGCGGCGTCGATCATGGCCGCGGCGATGCGGTCTTTGACGCTCCAGAGCGGGTTCATGTTCTCGACCTTGGCCGCCACCGTGGCGACACATCCTTCGGCCAGCCGCCGCAAGCGAACCAGCGGGGTGTTGCCAATGCAGTGCGTAATGTCGGGCCGAACGCCGCCGGCGTTGGCTCCGGCCTTCGTGGCCGGCGAACTAGAGTGGGCCATGGCTATCCTTTCTCGCTGGGGTGCGTGTTGTATCGATGGGCGCGATTATAGTAAGCCGCGATAAAGTGCGTCAACGCATATAGTTGCGTGAACGTGAACTAAGCTTATAGAGAAATCCTCGCGGCAAATCAGGTGATAGGGGAGCATGGTCGTGGCCAGTGGTGTTGCAGAGGCGCCGATCGCCGTGCGGTCGCCGCTCGACGAGCAGCTCGAGCAATTGATGTTCGAGGCCCGCAGCGACGACCAGATGGACCGTCGCGGGGCGGCGCGCTATCCCTTTTTTCGCCAAGTGCTGCTTCTGCCGACCACGGGAAAGCTGCGCAAGCACACCGCGTTCACGCGCGAGCTGTCGACCACGGGCATCGGCCTGTTGCACAATCTGCCCCTTCCGCCGGGCTTGGTGACGATCGTGCTTTCCACCCAGGACGGCATGCCCGTTCGCCTGCCGACCGAAATCCTTTGGCACCGCCCCTGCGGCGAAGGCTGGTACGTGAGCGGCGGCAAATTTGTGCGCTCGTAGTCCCGGGGCGCAGCCCTCGTTGTTCTATACCCCAGCCCTGAAAGGGCGAGATTCTCCGCCCATCACGCCACGCGTCGGCAACGCGCGTTGCGTCGCGGCCGAACGGGACGCCGCGGTTTATGCCACCGGCGGGTCGAAGGCCGTCTGCCGGCATGATAGACTGATTCCCGGCTGAAGTTGCGATTCCGCGAGGCAAACATGTCGCGATTGACGACGACCGGCACTACGCCGCGAAAACCTTGGTCCCTGTTTCTCGCCGGTCTGTTGTGGCTGGCGTGGGTGGCAGCGTCGCTCGCCGCCGACGGCAATCGGCTGGCATACCTCGACGAAGATAACCCCTGGTATCCGCAGCGGGCGTTTGCCAGGCTGACCACGCCGCAGTGGGTGGGCGAAGAGGGCGTCGAAGCGGTGGTGGTGCTGGCCATCGACGACATGCGCGGGCATGAAAAGTGGGAAGCCTTTTTGCGGCCGATTTTGGAGCGGCTGAAGAAGATCGATGGCCGGGCGCCGGTGAGCATCATGACTTGCCAGATCGACCCGGACGATCCGCACCTGCAAACCTGGCTGCAAGAGGGGTTGAGCCTGGAGGTTCACACCTACGATCATCCCTGCCCGATCTTGCAAAAAGACGATTTTGCCAAGGCCAAGAGCACCTACGATCGTTGCGTTGATCTGCTCAGCCGGGTGCCGGGCAGCCATCCGGTGGCGTTCCGCACGCCGTGCTGCGACTCGCTCAATACGGTCAGCCCGCGGTTTTTTACCGAAATTTTCAATCGCTCGACGGCGGAGCTGAATTACCTGGCGATCGACAGCTCGGTGTTCAACTTTTTCACGCCCGACGATGCCGCGCTGCCGCGCGAGCTGGTGCTCGACGAGCAAGGACAGGGACGGTTTTTGAAGTATGCGCCGTTCGATCGCACGTTCGTCAACCGCATCGACGATTATCCGTATCCCTATGTGATCAGCCGGCTGTGCTGGGAGTTTCCTTGCGTGGCGCCCAGCGACTGGAGCGCCCAGCACCTGCAAAAGCCGAACAACCCGTTGACCGTGGCCGATCTTGAGCGGGCCATCGACGCCACCGTGATCAAGCAAGGCGTGTTCGACCTGGTGTTTCATCCGCACGGCTGGATTCGGCCCGAGCAGGTCAACCAGCTTATCGACTACGCGGTCGAAAAGCATGGCAAGCGGGTGAAGTTTTTGACGTTTCGCGAGGCGCTGGAGCGGCTAAACAAAAACCTGCTGGCCGGGCAGCCGCTGCGCGATGCGTTTCAGCATGTTGAGACACGCGAGCCGCAGAGCGGGTTTGACAACGGCGTGCGGCTGCTCGACTTGAATGACGATGGGTTCATGGACGTGGTGATTGGCAACCAGCAGTTGCAACAGACTCGCGTTTGGTCGCCGCTGGAGCGGCGCTGGCTGGATGGTGGTTTTCCCATGCGGCTGGTTGCCGAGGCGCCCGACGCAACGCGGGAAGAAGTGGTCGCGCGCTTCGGCATTGGCCCCGGCGGCAAAGTGTTCGTGCTCGCCCGCGATGCCGCCTGGGGGGAGGCGGAATTCGGACTTTGGCGCTTCGACGGCGTTCGGTGGTCGAGAGATTCGCAAGGTCTGGCGGACCTGCAGCTCAAGGGCAAGCCGCTGGCAAGCGCCGACAGATATGTGCGGCTCCGTGATCTCGATGGCGACGGTGTGAGCGAATGTATCATCGCGAATATCAACGAATTTGCGGCGTTCCGTTGGGACGAACGTGCGCGGCGCTGGCGGCGGCTGCCGTTCGACCTGCCCGACGCCGTGAGCATCGACGCCCGAAAAGGCCGCGACGCCGGGCTGCGGTTTGTCGATCTCGATGAAGATGGTTTTGACGACCTCGTGTTCTCCAGCGAGTTGGGCTATTCGATCGACCTGTTCGAGTCGATGGACAAGGGGTGGTCGCGGCACGTGGCGTCGGGCAAGCGGCCCGATGATCAGCTTGTTCCGCCGATTGTCTCCGGCGGCACGAACGCGGGGGCTTGGTTCGCCTCGCGGCATCTGTGGGTGCAGAATGAAGCGACCGATCGGCTGAAAGACCTGGTCGATCGACGTTCCTACGCAGACTTATTAAAAGGCGTCGATCCGGCGGCCAAGTCGCCCGACGCTTCGTTGCGGTCGATCGTCACGCGGCCTGGCTTTGAAGTGCAATTGGTGGCCTGTGAGCCGCTGACGATGGACCCGGTGGCGTTCGCCTGGGGCGCCGATGGCAAGCTTTGGGTGGTCGAAATGGCCGACTATCCGCTAGGCTGCGAGGGCGGCGGACGCGTGCGCTATCTGGAAGACCGCGACGGCGACGGGCGTTACGACGCGGCGACGCTGTTTCTTGACGGGCTGAGTTATCCCAACGGTGTGATGCCATGGCGCAAGGGCGTGCTGGTGACCTGCGCCCCGGAGATTTTTTATGCCGAAGACAGCGACGGCGACGGCCGGGCCGACGTGCGGCGCACGCTCTATCGCGGCTTCGGCGAGGGCAACCCGCAGCACCGCGTGAATGGCCTGCGCTGGGGACTCGACAACTGGGTGTACTGCGCCAACGGCGACAGCGGCGGCGGCATCGAGTCGCTGGTCACCGGCGAAAAGGTGGCCATCAACGGCCGCGATTTTCGCATCCGGCCTGATGAAGGCCGCATCGAGCCGCAGACCGGTCAAAGCCAGTTTCAGCGCGAGCGCGACGACTGGGGCAATTGGTTTGGCAACAACAACTCGAACCCGATGTATCACTTCGTGCTCGACGACCATTACCTGCGGCGCAATCCGCATCTGGCGGCGGGCGACCCGCGCGTGCAGGTGTCGCTGGCGCCGGGCGCCGCGGCGGTGTTTCCGGCCAGCCGCACGCTCGCGCGGTTCAACGACCAGAACGCCGCCAATCGCTTCACCTCGGCCTGCAGCGCCATCGTGTATCGCGACAAGCTGTTCGGGCCGCAGTTCGCCGGCAACTCGTTTGTCGCTGAGCCGGTACACAACCTGGTACACCGCGAAGTGATGTATGCCGAGGGCGCGACCTTTCACAGCCGCCGGGCCGACGACGAGCAGCGCCGCGAGTTTCTGGCGTCGACCGACAACTGGTTCCGGCCCGCGATGATTCGTGTCGGGCCGGACGGGGCGCTGTGGATCGCCGACATGTATCGGCAGGTGATCGAGCACCCCGAGTGGATACCTAAAGACTGGCAAGCCCGGCTCGATCTGCGGGCGGGCCATGACAAGGGGCGGATTTATCGGGTGTTTCCGGTGGGTGTGCAACCGCGGCCGCTGCCGCGGCTCGATCAGCTTTCGATCAACGAGTTGGTCGCCGCGCTCGACAGCCCCAGCGGCTGGCAGCGCGACCTGGTGCAGCAACTGCTCGTCGAGCGCGGCGATCCGTCGGCCGTTGCGCCGCTCAAATCGCTGTTGCGCGACGGTCAAAAGCCGCCGCTGGCGCGGTTGCACGCGCTCTGCACGCTCGACGGCCTCAAGGCCCTCGATGCCGAGTTGCTGCGCGAGTCGCTGGGCATTCATCCGGGCGTCGATCGCCATGTGATTCGATTATCCGAGCCATTTTTGGATCGCTCGTCCGAGTTGGCCGAAGCGCTTGCACAGCGTATCGACACCGGCGATCCACAAGTTGCCATGCAGTTAGCGTATTCGCTGGGCGAGTGGCATTCGCCTGATGCCGGCCGGGCGTTAGGGCGGTTGGCGCTATCGGCAGGCCACAAGGGCGGGGAAGCCGGCCACGAGGGCCGGGGCTACCTGATGACGGCCATTCTCAGCTCGGCGAACAACGACAATCTGGCGGCGCTGGTGGAAACGGTGTTTGCGGCCGATGACTCGCTCGATTCACTTGACGATTTCGTGCCGCGCATCGCGGCCATGCTGGCGCCGATGAAAAACGACGAGGCTACCTTAAAGCTCTTGCAAGCCATGGGCCGACCGCGCGAGGCCGGCATTGCCCGGTGGCAGCTCACGGCACTCGACGGTTTTCTCGATGGCCTGAGCCGCGCGCGTCGGAAGGGCACCGCGCACAACGACGCACTGGCGTCGCTGGCCAAAGATGCCTCGGCGCCAAGACAAGCTGCCATCGCCGATCTCAACGCCTTGTTTGAGTCGGCACGCAAAACCGTCGCCGACCCCGGCGCGGTCGAAGACGACCGTCTGCGAGCGATGCAATTGCTCGGGCGAACGGCCAAAGACCGCGATGCCGACCTTCGGCTTTTAGCCGGGCTGCTGGCGCCGCAAAACTCCAGCCGCTTGCAGTCGGGCGCCATCGCCGCGCTGGCGGCCGTGGCAGGCGACCAGGCGCCGGCCGCCTTGCTCGGCGGTTGGCAGGCTTATGGTCCCGAGCTGCGCGGGCAAGTGGTCGATGCCTTGCTGGCCCGCGAGGCCTGGGCCGAGCGATTGCTCGCGGAAATCCGCGAAGAGCGGCTGCCCGCCGTGGCGCTCGACGCCGCCCGGCGACAGCGACTGCTCGACCACCCCAACGAGTCGATCCGGCAGGCGGCGCGCGAGCTGTTGGCTGGATCGACCGATGCGAATCGCCAGAAGGTCGTCGAGCAATACGCCGCCGCGGCGACTTTGTCGGGCGACGCTGGCCGTGGGGCGGCGGTGTTCAAAAAGAGCTGTGCCGCGTGTCATAAGCTCGCAGGCGTCGGGCATACCATCGGCGCCGATCTGTCGGCTTTGACCAATCGCTCGCCCGAAGCGATGTTGGTGGCCATCTTCGACCCCAGCCGGGCGGTCGAAGCCAAGTTTCTCAGCTACACGGCCATCACCGCCGACGGCCGCACGTTCAACGGCATTCTGGCCTCGGAGGCCGGCAACAGCGTCACGCTGCTGGCTGCCGATGGCAAGGAAATCCGTCTGCTGCGCAGCGAGCTGGATGAGTTGGCCGGCACGAACAAGTCGCTCATGCCCGAGGGATTGGAAAAAGATCTCACGCTGCAAGACACGGCCGACTTGCTGGCGTATCTGAGCGGGTTCAAGCCGCCGCGGAAGACGTTTGAGGGCAACGAGCCGAAAGTGGTCGAGCCAGAGCGGCTGCGGGGAGAGTTTTGGTTGTTGGCCGAGACCTGCGAAATCTACGGCAAGACGCTGGTCTTTGAGCCGAACTATCGCAACCTCGGCTATTGGCAAAGCGACGACGACCACGCCATCTGGTCGCTTGAGGTCATCAAGCCCGGCAAATACGCCGTCTCGCTCGATTATGCCTGCGACAACAGCGTTGCCGGGCAGTCGTTGGTTGTCGAGGTGGCGGGCCAGCGGCTGACGGCCGCGGCGCCGGGCACCGGCAACTGGGACACCTATCGGCAGCTTGGGCTGGGCCAGGTCGAACTGCCCGCCGGCCCCGCGCGTTTGACCATCCGCCCCGAAGGCCCGCTTAAGGGACCACTGATTGATTTGAAGTCGGTGCGTTTGCGGCCGGTGAGATAACGCATCAATGCCTAGCGATTGGCCGAGGTCTGTAGGGAACGGACTCCGTGCCGTTCCGTGAACCGCTCTCGACAGTCAACCCGCTCCTCAAAGGCGTTCTACGAAGGACTAGGCAACGCCGCGCCGCCCTCCGCGGAACGGCACGGAGTCCGTTCCCTACAGACGTCAAACGCAAGGACTACCGGTTTTGCTCGGCAAACCAATCGGAGCCAACCACCAACCACCTACCACCAGCCACTCATCACATGCAAAATCTCTTTCCCGAACTCGAACCGGAATCCGACAGCGGCCGCGTGTGGTCGGTGTTCGAGCTAACCTCGCAGGTCAAAGACTTGCTGGAGTGCAACTTCCCGGAGGTGTGGGTCAGCGGAGAGATCTCGAATTTTTCACGCCCGCAATCGGGCCATTGTTACTTCACGCTCAAGGACGAGCGAGCGCAGATCCGCGCGGTACTGTGGCGGACGGCGGCCGCGCGGCTGCGGTTCGAGCTACAAGACGGGCTGGAGGTGGTCTGCCAAGGGGCGCTGGAGGTGTATGCCCCGCGCGGCACGTATCAATTGGTGGTGCGGCAGATTGAGCCCAAGGGCATCGGCGCACTTGAGCTGGCGTTGCGTAAACTGAAAGAGCGTCTGGCGGCGGAAGGATTGTTCGATCCTGGGCGCAAACGCCCGCTGCCGCGGTTTCCGCGGCGGGTGGCGTTTGTCACCAGCCCGACGGGCGCGGCGGTGCGAGATTTTCTTGAAGTATTGCGGCGGCGCTGGCAGGGCGTCGACGTGCTGATTGTGCCGGTGCGCGTGCAAGGCGAGGGCGCGGCCCGCGAAATTGCCGCGGCCATCGAGCTGGTCAACCGCCTGGCCGAACCGGTCGATTGCCTGGTGGTGGGCCGCGGCGGCGGCAGCCTGGAAGATCTGTGGGCGTTTAACGAAGAACCGGTGGTGAGGGCGATTTACGCTTCGCGCATTCCGGTGGTGTCGGCAGTCGGGCATGAAATCGACGTGACGCTTTCCGACCTGGTGGCCGACGTGCGTGCGCTCACCCCCAGCGAAGCGGCCGAGCTGGTGGCTCCAGCGGCCGACGAGATCGCCGCGGCCCTGCGCGGGCAGCGGCAGCGGCTGTTGGTGGCCTTGCGTCGCCGAGCGGCCTTGATTCGCACGCGGTTGGAATCGCTCGCCGGTCGGCGGCCGTTTCGCAAACCGTTCGACGTGGTTCACGACGTTGCGCGGCGGCTCGACGAGCTTTCGACGCGGGGCAATCGCGCCTTGCGGCAGCGACTGCTGACCGCCCGCCGGCAGGCCGACGGCATGGCGACGCATCTGGAATCGCTCAGCCCCTTGGGCGTATTAGGGCGTGGCTATAGTCTCACCCAGCGAGCCGCCGGCGGCCAGCTCATCCGCGATGCCGCCGCGCTATCGCCCGGCGAGCTTGTGACCACCCGCTTTTTCCGCGGCCGCGCCATCAGCCGCGTGGAACGAGTGGAAGGCGAGAGCGAGGAATCGGGGGCGGGGCGCTAAGCGTTTGCGGGCAGATCAACCACCCTCACCAAAAGCTGCTTACCTAATGCGCGTGCATAACGTTGCAAGGTCGAGATGGTCGGATTACTTTGAGTGCCCGTTTCCAATCTGCTCAAAGCGGCCGGGTCGATGCCCGACTGTTGCGAGAGCGCGCTGAGGCTTACGCCGGCAGACTCGCGACACTTCCGCAACGCAATGAGGGCGTCTCGCAACTGCCAGAAATCGGCTTGGCTGATCGGTTCGGAGTATTCTCCGCTAGCTACCAGTTCCTCGAGCGAGGGTTTCTCGCGCTTGAACCGCTCATGAATTTCCTGCTCGCGCTTTTTTTGTTCAGGCGTTCTGGCGAGGCCGCCGAAGACACGTTTGGTCATGTTATTCTGCTTCGGGCGAGCGGTACGGATTATCGGATGGCGTAACTATGAGCTTATGTTTGTCATTTGCTTGACTGAACCTCTTCGTGCGAGGACGCGTGAACACAAGAATCGCTGTTAGGCACAGAACGATGGTCAACGGCAAAACCAGGCAGTGCAAGACATAAAAGCGGTTCCGCGTCTCTTCGCTCGCGGGACCGCCGAATGCGTCGGCGCCTGGTAGGTAGCCCGTGACTGATTCGAGCATCATGAGGAACAACAATGTAATGACAAGGTTACCGGTTCCAATGGTAGTTGTAGGCCGCGCGCGGATCGATGCCAAGCCGAGTCCGAGACCGGCAACATTCATCCACCAAAGAAGAATCATCATGCCATGGCCTAACCAGCGATGCGCAAGGCGACTCACGCCGTGGGTGGCCAAGTCGAAGACGCCGCTAGCGCCTTCGACACCGGTGAGTATGGCAATCAGAATCGCCGCCCAGCCGAATACTTTCCAAGCTCGAGTAAGGTCACGAAGGCCGAACGCCAGCGCGATGCAAAAGACCGCGAAGTGCTCGATCAGTTCGACGGGCGAGATTCCCATAGGTTAAGTCTAAAGTCGCCTTTCGTGGCGCGGAAGGCGGCTTATTCAAACACGCCATGCAAAAACCAGCGGCCGTCGGTGAGCTGACGGAAAAGCCAGAACCAATGGCCGGTGGTGGTTTCGACGCGGTAGTAATCGCGCCGCACGCTGCGGCCTCGCCACCAGCCGGTGTGAATTCGCTCAGGTCCCCAAGCACGATGAATGCGATGCTCCACGCCCGCGTGAAAAAACCTCAGCGGCGGACCGTCGGGCGCCACCGACATCACGCGCAACAGCCCCGGCTCACGCGCCAACGACAAGGGACGCGAAAGGCATCCGCTCAAAGAGCCGCCCGATGGGAATCGCGAGTCGACGTCGTTTCGCCCCGCCGCCGTGCGACGCCGCTTCTTGGGACGAGCTTTTTTTACCGGCGGCGAGGCGTTGCCGATCAGGGCTTCGTAGCGCCAGGCGAATTCGGGCTGGGCTTCGGGCAAAAGCTGGGGGCGGGTCACCGCGGCCCGGCCCAAGCGATTGCTCAGCCGGTCGATCAGCAAGGCCAACTGCCGGGAACCATGGTCCGCCTGCCATGTATTCTGTAGGGAACGGACTCCGTGCCGTTCCGTCTCGCCAAAAAGTTCCTGCTGATGCTCCTCCAGCGGCGCCGTCGCGGTGACGGCCAACGACAGCGAGGCGATGGGTTCCGAAATTTTTTTGCCGGCCGATTCCAAACGCATCCAGGCCAACTCGCCCAGATGCCGCGGCGAGGCGCTGGGGCGGAACAGATCGATCGCGACTTCGACGGCCCGGCCCGTCTGTCCGAGCAATCGGCAGTGAAGCGCCTGAGCGCCTTGCCGCCGCGGGGCCAACTGGCCGATCACCTGCTCGAGCTGGCGCTCTAAGGCGTGGCGCAGCATTTCGGGCCGGTCGGTCGGCGTTTCAAAGGTCCACGCTGCCCGCGCCGCGGGAGGCGGGTGGTCGATCGGAATGACTTCGGCCACTTCACCCGTGGCCTGGTCGAGCCGCAGCAACAGTTCGGGGGCGAAGCGCGCCGCCAGGCTGGCCCGCGGGAAAGCGAGCAATTGGCCGACGTGCCGCAGTCCCAGCTCGCGCAAGGTGCGCAGACAGTCGAGCGAGAGCCGCAGAGTCTCGACCGGCAGAGGCATCAAGGCCGGCAGAGTTTCGCCCGGCGGAACGACCGCCACGGGAGCTTCGTCTTCTAAGTCATCGTGCGCTCTTGTCGCCTTTCGCTCCGCGAAAATAGCGCTACTTTCGCGGAGCGAAAGGCGACTTTGGGGAACGTCTGCCGAGACATGCGCCATGGCCCAGGCGGCGCCGATGGTGTCGGCCAGGGCGATGCGGACTTTCCAGCCGCGGCGCAAGAACTCTCGCCGCACGTGCTCGGCCAGCGTCCTTTCGCCGTGAAAGAGCGGCGCCAGGCCGGTGACATCCAGCAGCAGACACTCGGGCGGTTCGGCCGTCTCGACGCCCACCGCCGGGCTGAACGGTTCGCACCCAGCCGCCAGCAAGGCCAGCGCCTCGCGGTCGGTCAGTTCATGCCCGCGCTCGGCCAGCTCATGCTCGCGCTCGGTGGGAGGGCACAACTGACCTCGGCGATGGTGCTTCTCGCGGGGGTTCCGTTCTCGACGCTGCTTGGGCCAATCGACCAGCCACACGCACAACACCCGTTTCATCGTCGATCTCCAATTCCAGCCGTTTGCCTTCGATGTTTTCCACCAGCGAGCCGCGTGCCCGCAGCAACTCGACGCTCACACGCCGTAGCGTCATTGTCTCGCTTGTGTTCCGGTGTTCTAAGTTATGGTGCGGGCGTCTCGCCTGCCGCGAGTCACCCGAGATGTGGACAGGCGAGAGTCCTGCACCGCCCTCGGCTAACGGCTCGACCAAGAGCCGTGCCTCGGCCCAGCAAGGCTCCTGGCGAACCGTGGCGGGCCGCACCAACAGGCCCAGCCCGCCGCTGGTTTCCGCCGCCAATTGCAGCCGCCGCACGGTACGCTGGCCGAGCCGCCGCGTGAAACAAAGCACCGCTCCCACGCCGGCCGACCGCAGAGCCTGGTCGAGCGCCCAGCTTTCGTCGCGGGCGTTGGCCACTTGCACCACGATCAGCTCGCGCGGCTCAATGTCCGCCAGGGCCGCGGCGGGCGGATAGAAAGTGCCTTCGCCATCGATTACCACCAGCGGGCCATATTCACGGCAGGCTTCCCGCGCGGCGGTCAACGCCAGCCACAAGGCCCCGCCGCCCGACGCCGCCGCCAGCCACTCGACCAGCGTGCCGCGCCCCAGGCCGCCTTCGGGCAGCAGCCGATCAAGTTCCGGGCAGCCGGTCGAGGTGCGCCGTCCGTCATGAGAATGCCGTGCTGCTTCGCAATGGCGCAGGGCCTGTTGCAGTTGGGCGATGACCTGGCTGCGGGAAGACGACATCGCGAACAAACTCCCAGAATGCTAGCATGGCAGGTGCTAGCATATATGTACATACGTATCGTAATCCTGTCAAGGCGGATTCTCGAACTGAGGCGCCTGATTGGTTTTGACAATTAAAATGCCTTACGGTGCGCGGAAGGCCGTAGGGTGGGCCGAGCGCAGCGAGTCCCGCCTTTCTGGCGGTGTCGCGGCGCGGCAACGAGGATGCGGCCAATGGTGGGACTCGCGGCGCTCGGCCCACCCAACGCCGCGTGGCGGAAAGCCGATTAGGCCGTGAGTT
>JAICLL010000056.1 GCA_025927475.1 Pirellulales bacterium | reverse complement strand
TCTACGCTGCGCACTTGGCAACGTGCAACAGCCACCAAGCGGCGCCTCGAACCCTCAGAACTCCCAAAATAGGCTACCATATCGCTCTTACGCTACGTTCTAGGACACGGATAAAATGGCGTGCCGAACGGGATTGCCTCTGTGGCGTTCGCAGACTTCAGAGGCTGACCGCGCGCAGGGTCGAATGGACCAGGGTTTGGTCGATGCCGTCGCCGGCGGGCAAATGCTGAAAATCGCCTCGTAGTGATTTCAGGGCGAAACGCTCTTGGTTGATTTCGGCGGAGGTACGCACACCCAGCCGGCGAAACAGCGGCACCGGCGGACACCAGCCTTGCAAGGCATGTTGCAACAAGAACCCGCCTACCAGGGCCGGCAGGAGCAGAAACTTACGGTTCACCAGCGCGGCTAGCCCGACTCCGACCAACGCCACGCTGGCCGCATTCGCCTCCAGCACCCGCTCGATGTCCCATTCTTGATCCAACTCGGCCAAGCGGCGGTCGATCGCCCCCCGGCCTTCGCGGGCGTAGCGTGCTATGTTCGCCTCGGTTTTCCGGCGAATTTCAGCGTTGTAGCGATCGGGCGTATGTTGCGGAACTCGTTGGTCAGTGGCTGGCAGCATCGGCGGACCCTCCTGGATTGGTTTACCGCCGCCCAGCAGGGGCACAATGCGTGCCAGCCCCTACGAAATAAAAAGCCACGCCCGGCCGAAAGAGGAAAGTGGCGTCCATGCCAATAAGACCCTCCATGGAATCTTGCTTTCCCAAACCGGGTGACATTAGGCGGGAGAAAACAGCCTTCTCTCGCACCGGGCGTGGGCGCTGGATGCGCGTGTTTTTGAATGCTCCTTAACTGGACAGCCGGTCAAATAAGCGACGGAACTTGGGCATTTGCTCCTCGAGATAGGCCAGCCAAGCCCTGGGGTTCCAGATCTCCACACAGACGGCCCCGCCGACCACCATCACTTCGCTGCCCGCTTCGGAATGCAAGAATTCGCGAAAACCTTCGGGCACCAGCAAACGCCCGCGGGCGGCCAATTGCACCGAGCGATGCCGCGAAGAAAGAAGCCGCCCCAAGCGTTGCACCTGTTCGAGTTTGCCGTCGAGCTTGCCGGCCTGGATTTTCGCCTGCACGAGCGCCGTCCCCGCATCCAACTTTGCTTGCCAAGTCGACGCATTCCATAAGCTCAAACATCCCGGCCGCTCTTTAGCGAGGATGCACTCCTTCTGCTCGCCCCCCAACGCCGTCACAAACTCGGCGGGCAACGCCAAGCGGTAACGCTCGTCCAAGGTGCGAGGAAACTCGCCAACGATGAACTCATGCGTGTCGGGCATCGGAAGCTCTGGCACCGTCTACCGGAAGCTTGTCCAGGCGTCTCCGTTCCCGAACTCAATTTCTACGTTATGGGCCTTATTCCCCGTAGCCAACCTGCTGAGCGGCGGCTGGGGGCACAAAACCCACGAAGAGAAGTCTAGCAACTTCTTTCACCCTTGCAACACTCCCCGCCAAAAAACTAGAAATTCGTGGTCCGACACTTATCAGACCCCGTTTTTCCCGAGAAAATGACGCCATGAGCCATCGCAGTGCAGTGGGGGTTTTCCTGTTTCTGTTTCTCGCCGCCAACCCAGCCTGGGCCTGGAACCACACCGGTCACATGGCGGTGGCCAAGCTCGCCTATCGCCACTTAACCCGGAAAGCACGCGCCGATGCCCAGGCCTTGCTCCAGGCCCATCCGCACTACCAACGTTATTTAGCGGCGGACCGGCCGGCGGAGATTCCCGAGCAGGAATGGGTGTTCTTGCGGGCGGCCACCTGGCCCGATTGGGTCCGCGGCAGCCGCCAACATCACGATCACGACTTGCACCCATATCATCACGCCACTTGGCATTACATCAACAAGCCCTATGTGCAAAGCGGCGAAGCCGGCCAGTTCAATCGCGCGTCGCTCGAACCGAAGGCGCCCAACGCGGTGACCGTGCTGACAGAATCGACCCAGATCGTGGCAGGTCGCGGGGACGCGCAACAGCGCGCCATCCGACTTTGTTGGATCATCCACCTGGTCGGCGATCTCCATCAGCCGCTGCACTGCGCGACATTCATCACGCAGCGGTATCCGCCGCCGCATGGCGACGACGGCGGCAACCGTTTGGCGATCCGTCCGCACAAACATCCCGAGCGGCTGCACACCTATTGGGACCGGCTGTTGGGAACCAGCACGCACGCCAAGGCACTCGACCGTCTGGTCGAGCGCATCGAGGTTTCGGCGGCGCGCGACGCCGAACTGGTCGAGCAGATGCGCACGCACACGACGTTTGAGTCGTGGGCCGATGAAGGTTTGCAGGCGGCGGTCGAACACGCTTATCTCAACGGGCGGTTGCCGCTGGTTGACTATCAGCAGGTCGAGCATGGCGCGATCGCGGCGAGCGAAGTGCCGGTGTTGCCCGCCGGCTATGCGGCCGACGCTCGGGCGTTTGCTCGTCGTCAAGCGGCCTTAGCCGGGCAGCGCCTCGCGGCGCTGCTAGGCGAAGTGCTGCGATAGAAGAGATGTCGGTTCCTGATGGTTGCGTTCAACGTCTGGGGGTTTTGGCATTCGAATGTCAAAACCGATGGGCTCGGGCCATTCGCCGCTGCCCAGGCTATTCCAGCGAGAATTCTCCGCGGGCCAGCGCCGCCAGGAACTCATGATTGCTTTGCAGCAAGCCGGGCAGGCCGGCGATTTCGGCGGCCGAGTGCCAATGGCAAGACTCGACTTCTGCCGGGGCGGGCCGCGGCACGTCGCCAGGCAGGGGCCGCGTCAGCCACCAACTCAGTTCGACACCCCACGCCGTCCGGGAGCGCCATAGGCGGCGCACCGGCAAAGCCCGTATTTGCAGCTCTTCGCTGACTTCGCGCACCAGCGCTTGCTCCTCGGTCTCGCCCGGCTCAATTCCTCCGCCCGGAAAACAAAACGCCCCTGGCGCGACGACCCATTGCGAGCGACGGATGAGCAGCAGTTTTTCGCCATCGCGAATCACCGCTACGACTCCGCGTCGGACAGGTAAATTGTCAGCCATTGTTTGTCGGTACGATCAACCGCCGTACAAACCGAAAATCCAACATCGAAAATCCAAAATCCTCCGTGGCCCGCTTTTCCGCGGCGCATCCAATCCTAAAATAGCACGTGGCAACGCCGCGCCTCTCGCGGCCATGGCCCCGGACGAGACGCGCCGTACCCGGTCAGGACAAGACGACGCCCAATCGAAAGGGTGTGTCTTGTGGCATGGGTTCTTTTGTTGTTGGCCGGCATTCTCGAAACGGCCTGGGCGATCGGTCTGAAATACACGCAGGGCTTTACGCGCTTGGGGCCAAGCGTACTTACCGGGCTGGCGATTGCGGCCAGCATGGTGCTGTTGTCACTGGCCGCTCGCACGCTGCCGATTTCGACCGCCTATGCGGTCTGGGTGGGCATTGGCGCCGCCGGCACCATGTTGCTGGGCATTGTGGTGCTCGGCGAGCCGGCCACTCCCGCCCGGCTGTTTTTCCTGGCGCTGTTGCTGATTGCAATCTTTGGCCTGAAAGCGACGTCGAACTAGCGACCCGCCGAAAGCCGTTGACGGCCCCCCTGGGAACGAGAGGCGCTGGTGGGAGTCGAACCCACGATGGCGGATTTGCAATCCGCTGCCTTAGCCTCTTGGCGACAGCGCCTGGTGGGAAACTTTGAATTTAACAAAGCTGCCACCGTCCTGTCAAAGCTTGTTCCGGCGCAGGTGGTTTCTTGGGCGTAGGAACGGGTTTGCAATGCTCCAATCTGTCCTCGCCAATCGCGTGTTCGCGAGTGTTTTTGCGCTAGCCTGCGTGACTCAGCCACCGCTCGGCTCTTGCCGTTGCCACCCGGCGTGGCGTAAACTAACGGCATTCCGCATTCTGGGGCTTCGCCTACTTCCGACGAGGAGCTGCGACTGTGAAACGACGTCTGACCGCTGTGCTATGCATTGCCGCCACGTGCTCGGCCATCGCCGTGCGGGCCGCTGAGAAAGGAGCCGATCGCGTGCCAAGCGTGCTGAATTTCAAAATGAAGAGTCTCAAAGGCAAGGAAGTCGATCTCTCGAAATACAAGGGCAAGGTGGTGCTGATTGTCAACACGGCCAGCCAGTGCGGCCTGACGCCGCAGTACGAGGGACTCGAGGCCCTGCACGAAAAATTCGCCGATCAGGGACTGGCCATTCTGGGCTTTCCGGCCAATGAGTTTGGCCAGCAAGAGCCGGGCAGCAACCAAGAGATCGCCGAGTTCTGCAAAGACAACTACGGCGTCAAGTTCGACATGTTTTCGAAGGTTGTGGTAAAGGGCGAAGGCCAATGCCCGCTCTATCAGTTCCTCACCTCGCAAGAGACCGATCCGAAGTTCGCCGGCGACATCACCTGGAATTTCGAGAAGTTTCTGGTCGACCGCGACGGCAAAATTGTCGCCCGTTTCGCTCCCAAGGTCGAGCCAGAGTCGGAGGAAGTGGTTGGCAAGATTGAGCAAGAACTGAAAAAGAAGCCCAAGTAACAGCAGTTGGCGCTACGAGGGTGCGCCGAGGACGAACCTATGACAACTGCTTCTGCTGTTTCAGGCTCGGCGCCGCCTGACCGCCCGGCGGTCGATGTGTCGCTCTTGCTGGTGCGCGTGATCGTGGGAACGATCTTCGCCGCACACGGTTCGCAAAAACTGTTCGGTGCGTTCGGCGGTTCGGGGCTGGCGGCGACCGTCGAGATGATGGGACCGATGGGCTATCCGGTCACGATTGGCGAGTTCTTCGGCGGGTTGGGGCTGATCGTCGGCTTTTTGTGCCGCTTTTCAGCGGCCTCGCTGATCGTCATCATGCTGGGCGCCATCGGCATGGTGCATGGCAAGAACGGTTTCTTTCTGCAGAACCAGGGGTTTGAGTACAACCTGGCGCTCATCGGCCTGCTGGCGCCCATTCTGATCGCCGGTCCGGGCAGCTACTCGATCGGTCGCTGGTTGCCGTTGCCCAAGTCGCGGCGCACGCAGCGGCCTGTCGTGGTGTTGGAATAGTCGGCGGCATTATTTTATCGTCGGCGGGACGGTGGAACGCGAGGCGCCCTGTTGGGTCCCGCCGCGAAGGGCGGTCGCAGCCGCGACACGCCCTTCGGTCCCAACTATTACGGAGTCCGTTCCCCAGCGAGTCACCGCCGTTCCTCCTCCCAGGAGTTGAAGGCGGTGTAGCCTTTGTGGCGGCAGTGGAAACAGCCCTTGCCGCCACAGCGCGAGCATCGGCCGCGGGGCTGGGCGTCGATCAAGACACTCTCGGCGGTGCGGATGCCCGATTCATATTCGGTGACCTCGTGCTGCGTCAAAAAGGCGCCGCCGGGTCCGGCGGCCAGCCGGGCCGCCTCGCCGCGGAACTCTACGAGCCGGTCGAGCTGGGCCTGAAAGTCGGCCGCAGCCGCCAGAGCCATCTCGACCCGATCCGCCGAGGTCGAGGGTTTCGCGGCTTGCGCAAAGGGCTTGTCGGCCGATGCGTCATTGTCCGACGGTTCCGCGCGGCGGGCCGGACGCTTGCGCGCCTTGCCGTCGCGGCCGAGCAGTACCGGACCGTCGCTTTGCCGATCGGGTCCTCCGCCGCAACTGTTAACCGTTAACAGTTGAGCGCGGAGCGTCGACACAAATGGGTTGCTGACTCCGCACGTCTCGGCGATCCAACGGTCGGACTTTTGCGACCATTCGGAGTCGGCCAGCAGCAGGCCCACCGCCCGGCGCTTGTCTTCGTTGGTGCGCCGCAGGCCATGGGCGCTGTTGGCGCCGACGGCGCAGAGCAGGGCGTCGCGTTGGGTGCCGCGCCGCAGCTCGCAATCCACTTCGGCCAGGCCCGCCTGCTCAGCCGCCGCCAGCCGATGAAAACCATCGGCCAGCCAATGATGTTCTCCATCGTGGTAGACCACCAGCGGTGGAAAGGCGGCGCCGGCGGCCATCCGCTCGGCATATTCGGCCACGGTCGGCTCGTCGATGTTGGCGCGGATCTGCGTGCCGCCGTCGAGGCGAATCGAAGCCAGCGGCAAGGGGGCGACCGTGCAGGTGGAACTCGCGGACATGACAAATCTCCTTGAACAAAAAATAGGGAAATCAGCAATGTCCGCAGTATATGTACATGTGTACCGTAAGTCAACAAATTAATGAAGAATTTTCCGCAAGGGTGCGCAGGGGTTTGAACGCCGCCCCGGCATCGCACCGGCCGTTTCGTCGCGTTACACTACGGGCATTCCCGCTTCCGAGCCTTGATCCTGATTGCGAAAGGACGCGCGACCATGAAAAACCCGTTTCGCCACATTCGGTTTTCGTTGACGGGGTTGTTCGCAGCGACGCTCTTTGTGGCCTGCGTGGTGGCGACGCTGCGGTATACGACACGGCTGTGGGCCGACGCCGCGTTCACGTTGGCGTTGGCCGCCATCGCCGTTGCCATTCTCGGGACGATTTATCGCACCGGGGCAACGCGGGCGTTTTGGGTCGGCGCTCTGCTGGGCGGCGGCGGCTACCTGATGCTGGCCTATGGCCCGTGGATCGGCGAAAGTGCGCGGCCGCATTTGGTTACCACGCCGCTCTTGTCAGCCGCTTACGAAAAGTTGCAAGCAACGTTCAACCCGCCCACCGCCTATCTGTCGGTGCCACCGCCCGATCCCGATCTTCCTGCTTACGCGCCGCCTGTCGCAGATGCGCTTCCGCCGGAAATGCCCAACGCGGAGGGTGCGCCGCAACGCGGAGCGCCCGCGGAAGCAGCCGGCGACTCTAGTTACTTCAACTTCATCCCCAATGCGATGCAGCCCGATTCGGCCAACGCCGCGCGATTCGATCCGCGGTTGGCCCCGGCGACCGCGCCGCCTTTTGCCGTCTATCAGTCGCCGACCGCCTGGGTTTCCGACTTGCCCCAATGGGACGACCTGGAGCGGGCCGGGCATTCGCTCACCGCGCTATTGGCGGCATTCGTGTTCGGCGTCACCGCGCGGTGGTTCGATCGCACCCGTTCAGCCGGCAGGCAGACCGATTGAATTCCGCTGGCGGCGGCCTAAATGACCTTGCACGATCGTGGGAATTGCGGAACCCCTGGACGCCCGACGCGTAAGCGAGGGTTTGGGCCAGCTTTTCCCTCGCTAACGCGTCGGGCTTTCAAATCGAGGACGTTTCAGGCCTCGCATGGTCGTGCAAGGTCCTTTAACCGCCGAAGATGCCCGAATAGCGCAGGATGCAGTACAACGCCCGGAAACCGTCGCGCCAGGTGATTTTTTTCCCTTCGGCGTAGGTGCGCCCGCGATAGCTGATGGGGCGCTCATAGACCCGCACGCCGGGCATGCGAGCCACCTTGGCCGTCAGCTCCGGTTCGATGCCAAACCGCTGCTCGCGCAGCGTCGGCGCAATCCGCTGAATCACGTCGCGGCGGAACGCCTTATAGCAGGTCTCCATGTCGGTCAGATTCAGATTGGTCGTGGCGTTCGACAGCAGTGTGAGCACCTTGTTGCCGACCGAATGCCAGAAATAGAGCACCCGCTGATTGTCGCCCGTAAAGCGGCTACCGAAGACCACGTCGGCCTCGTCGTCGATGATGGGCTGAATCAGCTTATCGAATTCCGCCGGGTCGTATTCCAGGTCGGCGTCTTGCACGATGACCACGTCGCCGGTGGCGTGCGTGAAGCCGGTGCGCAAGGCCGAGCCTTTGCCCTGGTTCGTTTCGTGCAGAATGACGCGTAGGTCGGGCGTCGTCGGCCAGCTTTTGAGCAACTCGCGCGTGCCGTCGGTGCTGCCGTCGTCGACAATCACCATTTCCACAGGCACGCCCGAGCCGCGCACTCGCCGCACCACCTCTTCGATGGTGTTGATCTCATTATAGACGGGCATCACCACCGACAGCAAAAAGCCGTCGGGAATGCGATAGATGCCCAAACGGCGGCAGGTGCTTTTGCCGAGCAATTGTTCGAGTAGCTCGATGCGGTCGCGGCTACTGCTGTTGGCGCAGGCCGCCGCCCACTGTTGCAACAATTGCCGCGCGGTTTGGTCGTCGGCGAGGCCGGGTTCGTCGAATGTCACGGCTTGGCTCATCGGGGATGCTCAAAGCGCCATGCGAAACGGGAAGACATGATGCTGAATCGTATGCGGCGCGGGCCATTTGTTGCAAGGCCAGCTTTGGGGCGAGATGCTTGACAACGCGGTCGAACACTTCACAATCACGCCAAGCGAAATCGCCTGGGGGGCGACGATGTAGGGATCGGACGTCGGCGGCCTCGGTCGTGGTCAGGATGTCCCCCCCCGTGCTTTTTCGCTGGCTGTTGGCGGCAGGGGCGGCAATGATTCGATCACGTCTCCATGCACCGTGCGTTGATTGGCTTAGGCGCGAATTTGGGCGACCGCCAGCAGACGCTCGCCTTTGCCGTGCAGCGGCTGCGTGAAGCTGCCGGCATCCTGCTCGAGGAAAGCTGGTGGCGCGAAACGGCGGCGGTGGGCGGCCCCAGTGGTCAGCCCGCGTTTCTCAATGGCGCCGTCACGGTCGCAACTCTGTTGCCTCCCAAGCCATTGCTGAGCGTGCTGCAATCGATCGAGCTCGAACTAGGGCGTCAACGGACAGAGCGTTGGGGCGCCCGCGTGGTCGATCTCGATTTGCTGCTTTACGACGATGTGGTACTGGACAGCGACGAGCTGAAGCTGCCGCACCCGCGCATGGCCTTTCGGCGGTTCGTGCTCGAACCAGCCGCCGAAATCGCCGCGGACATGGTTCACCCCACAACCGGCTGGACTGTCGGTCGGCTGTTCGCGCATCTGAGCGCCGCCCTGCCCCATCTAGCCATTGCCGGCCTGCCCGGTGCTGGCAAGACGCGGCTGGCAAAGCGGCTGGCCGAGCAGAGCGGAAGCCGATTAATCCTCGATCCTGCCGCAGATGAATTGAACGCAGACCTGATCTCGCGGCGAGCCGCTTTGCTCCAACGGGCAGGTTGGCCGCCCGATCGCTGGACCATCTGCGATTTCTGGTTCGACCAGGCGCTGGCGGAGGCGACGGTGCACGCGGATGGCAACGTGCACCACGAAATTGAAAACGCCTGGCGCACGCGCCGCAAAGAAGTCATGCCGCCGAAGCTATTGGCAGTGCTGGAACCCCATCACGGCAGGGCGCTGCCGGAGAGCAGCGATCGCACGCTTCGGGCGATCGGCGAGCTTGCCCGTCGCCCCGATCAGGGACCGGTCGTTTGGCTTTCCAGCGAGCGTTTTGAAGAAGCGGTGGCGGAGCTGCTGGCCGCCCTGCAGGCAATGAGGTAAACCTAGGCGATGATGGATTTGGTTGGCTCGTTCCCTATTCGGTTTTGATATTCAAGGCAGGTAGAATGATGCTTAAGGCCGTAGGGTGGGCCGAGCGTCCATTCACCCATTCTTCCATGAACCCTTCCTTCTCATTCTCTCCGCGCCTGGTGACCAAACTGGACGAGGTTCGCGCAGCGATCGCGGCGGCGCGGCGCGATGGCAAAACGATCGGACTGGTGCCCACCATGGGCGCCTTGCACGCCGGGCATCTCAGCCTGGTCAAACGCTCGCGGCAAGAATGCGGCTTCACGGTGACGACTATCTTCGTCAACCCAACGCAGTTTGGGCCGCGAGAAGATTTTGCTCGCTACCCGCGAACTCTCCAGACCGATCTCGCCCTGCTCGGGCCGACCGGCGCCGACGTGGTCTTTGCGCCCGAGGCGGGCGACGTGTATGGGCCGCAGCACGCCACCTATGTCGAGATGCACGGCGTGGCCGAACCATGGGAAGGCCGCTGCCGGCCCGGGCATTTCCGCGGCGTCGCCACCGTCGTGCTCAAGCTGTTCAATATGGTCGCGCCTGACCGCGCCTATTTCGGGCAAAAAGACTATCAGCAATCGCTGGTGATTCGCCGGTTGGTCGCCGATCTCGATTTGCCGATCGAGGTTTGCGTTTGCCCGACGGTGCGAGAACCGGACGGGCTGGCGCTGAGCAGCCGCAACGTCTATCTGAGCCCCGCCGAGCGCGAAGACGCTTTGGCCATCGGCCGCGCCTTGCGTCGCGCCGCCGAACTCGTTCAGTCGGGCCAGCGCGAGGCCGCCGCCGTGGCCGAGGCAATGCGGGCCGTTTTGGCGACGGCGCCAGGACTGCGCGTGGAATATCTGGCCGTTGTCGACGCCGAAACGTTGCAAGCGATCGCAACCATCGACCGCACCGTGCTGGCCGCAATCGCGGCCTTTGTCGGACCGACGCGCTTGATCGACAACACGCTGCTCTCGCCATAGCCGCCAGGAACGACGGCCCGATCATGCGTTATGAGTATGGCGGCAGTTACCCAAGGGTGCCGTGGCACGCGCGCGTCGTTCCGCTACCAGATGATGATGACTGACTGGCCCTTCATTCACCCATCGGTCCTGTCTCGCCAATTCTGCGGGTCTCATGCGGCGGAGCGTCTGGATCGGCGAGCCCGGAATCATTTGGCGAACGCACCTTTGACGCCGAGACCCGGCCACAATTCCCCGATCTCACCGCGCGACTGGGTCGGCGATCGTGCAGCGACCAGCCTCGCGCCCATCGTCCCATCAAGAGAACCACGACCACCAGTGCCAATCCCAGCACCACCAGGCCCAGCAGGGCCATGAACAACTTTGCTCGGATTTCCGGTGGAATGGCCACCTGCCCCGCCCGCGGCGAGGCGCCCAGCGCGGCGAGCGACATCGGCACAATCAAGATCAACGCCCCCGCGGCCATCGGTCCTTTGCCGCGGAGCAGCACGACGAGCGTCAAGAGCAGCGCCACGAGCGCCGCCAGAGGCAAGAGCAACGAATACCTGAGACCCAGCGCCCTGAGAATCCAAGTCAGAAACGATTCGGGCGCCGGCATGGTTGATCTCTCCATACAACCGGATTTTTTTGACCACGGATGACACCGATGGGCACGGATGATATTGAAAAACCTGTGACCATCCGCGTCATCTGCACTCGCCACTCGCCACTCGCCACTCGCCACTCGCCACTTATTTCAAATCGACCGACCAGTAGGCGTTGTCCAAAAACGTCTTCCAACTTTCGTATTTGGGATTGCCGAGCTTCACCGACAACAGCGGGCTGCGCTTGGGGCGGACCGGGGCGCGGATCAATTGCATGTTCGCCTCGTGCGGCGTGCGGCCACCCTTCTTCACGTTGCACTTCACGCAACTGCACACGATATTCTCCCAGCTTGTTTCGCCGCCTCGGCTGCGCGGCACCACGTGGTCGAGGCTCAGCTCGCTGGTGGGGAACCGCCGCCCGCAGTATTGGCAGCGGTTGGCGTCGCGGGCAAAAATGTTGCGGCGGTTGAAGCGGATGGTCTGCTTCGGCAGGCGATCGTAAAACAACAGACGGATGACCCGCGGCACCTGGATTTCGAAGTTGACGGCCTTGATCCAATCGTCGTGCGGCTCTTTGAGGCTGGCCTTCAGCTCGCTGATCTCGCGCCACGATTCAAAGTTGTAGTTGGCGTATTGGCCCTCCTCGATGTGAATGACCTCGGCCAGCTCGCGGCAAAGCAGCGCGAACGCCCGACGGACGCTCACCACGTGGACCGCCATGTAAAAGCGGTTCAAGACCAGTACGCTCGAAGAGAGCGCTTCAGTCGCCACACCTGACATTCATGGTTCTCCTTGATTGGTCAGACTGGTATGGTTTTGCGCGGGGCACTGTCATTCTAAGCGGGGCACGGTGATTCTAAGCGGGGCAAGGTGATTCTAAATTGTGATTCTAACTTGCTGCGCGGCGCGCGGCCAGATGCCAACCACGCCGCACGCCGCTTGTCAAGCAGAAAAATGGGCCGGTCGGCCGGGCGCCTGAAATGATCAAAAAAACGCCGAACCTCACTTGCCACCTTTCGCAAATTCGCATTAGGATGAATCTCAGTTGCTGTGCGAGGGCCGGCGCCACGTGTGCCGGCCCCAGGGATCCCTTGCCGGCCATTGGGCCGGGGCCACCGGCCAAGGGCCGGAACTATCAGACTGGAATTATTCTATGATTCAGTATTCGTGCGATCTGTGTAAGCGCCCGCTCGACTCGGAAGACGACCTGCGCTATGTGGTGAAGCTCGAGGTGTACGCCGCCTTCGACCCGGTGGAAGTCGACGACGATTGCGACCACTTGTTGGACATTCATGAGATTCTGGAGCGGGCCGAAGACGGTCTCTGCGGAGAGGTAGGCGACGACGTCTACCAGCAGATGCGATTCGATCTGTGCCCGGAGTGCCGCAAGCGGTTCTTGAAAAACCCGCTCGGCAGGAAGCCGGTCGAACAGTTCCACTTCAGTAAGAATTGAGAGGTTCCAGCCCGGGCTGCCTTGGCCCGTGCTGCCTTGGCCTGTGCCGTCAAGAATCAGCGGCGGAGCGATTCGGCCAATCGGGCGAAGAGCCGCGCATCGAGAAACCGCCCGTCCTTGAAAAAATGCCGGCGTAAATAGCCCTCTTGCGCAAAGCCGCACTTTTCGAGCACCCGTGCGCTGGCGGCGTTGTCTGCGAACACATAGGCCGAAAGCTTGCCCAGCCCCCACGGGCCGAAGGCATGCTCGCAAAGCTTGCCCACCACCGCCGTCACGATGCCGCGGCCCCAATAGGGCTCCGCCAGCCAATAGCCGATCTCGGCCCGGTGCGAACGGCCGAGCGCGAGGTGATCGAAACCACAGCAGCCAATCAGCCGCTCGTTCTGGCGAATTGCCCAATGCACCGGCCGGCCATGCTCGCGCGTGCTTTGGGCGACCATAGCCAGCCACTGGTCGGCGTCATCCTCGGTGTAGGGATACGGAATCCGCAGCGTGTTTTCGTAAATCTCGCGGGCCGCAAGATGCTCAAGCAGCGCCGGTTTATCGGCGGGCCGGATTTCGGTAAGAGCGATCTGCGGACGAACTTCAAGGTGCATAGTACCAATGCAGGACGATTACCGCTGAGCCGGCTGCTGGGAATCTTTCTTCGTCAGCAATTCCAGATGCACCTTGGCAATGTCCCACATGTAATGCCCGGCCAGGTTGTTCTTCAGCGCGGCTTCCATGTGCCGCTGGGCCGCTTGCTCGTTGCCGGTCGCTTCGTCGTAAAGTCCCAGGTAATACTCGGCGTAGAAGAGCCGCTGCTTCAGCTCGGCGGCGGAGGGATCGCCCGCTCGGGCGGCGGCCAGCACGGCCTCGGGCTTGCTCTGGCCGGCGAACAAGGCATAGACCTCCATCATCGGCACACGGCGGTCTTGCTTGATTTTCAACAAGCTCTTTCGGGCAGGCGCCAGGCCCTGATCGCGAGCCATGCATAAGAACCGCCAGACGGCGTTTTCCACATCGTTGTCGTCGACGGTCTGGTAGCCCTCGAACTGTTTGGCGCCTTCGCGATATTGGCCGGCGAAGTAATAAGCGATGCCGCGTCGCCAATGCCCGGCCTCGCGGGGCGGATCGAGCTCGATTGCCCGGTCGAAATCGGCGATGGCCTGCTTGGCGTGGCCCTGCTTCAGCTCCTCGCTGCCGCGATGGTCGTAGGCGTCGGCTCGGCTCGGCTCGATTTCGATCGCCGCGGTAAAGTCGGCGACGGCCTTGGCGTGCTGGTTCACGCCCTCATAAAGCAAACCGCGGACATAAAGGGCCTGGTCATTCTTGGCGTCGGCCTTGATGGCCCGCGATGCCAGGTCGACGGCTTCATCACGCCGCCCCGCCTGGGCCGCCGACAAAGCCTCGGCGAGCAACTCTTCGGACGATTTGTCCTGAGCGAAACACGCCACGCCGAAAGAACAGAACGCTGTAATCATGGCCAGCGATAAGAGACGGCAGTGCATCGGAGTGTTTTCCGGTCGTGCGCAAAGAGTAAAGCCAGCGTCACACGGGTGGCTGGGGCAGAGCCTTGGCGATGCCCCGGCGGCTGGCCTAGTCCACGGCCATTATTCCCTTGGCGGGCGCCGCGATCAATGGGCCTTTTGCATTCGTCGCGTCAGCGGAATACACTGGTCGCAGTTTCGCACCCTGACCGGAGTTGCTCGATGTCATCTTTGCGATGCGCCGCGTTGCTGGCGGCCGCCGCTGCCGTGGTCTTTCCTACCGCCGCTAAAACCGCTGAGGACCAACGCATGATCCGAGTCGGCATCATCGGGCTCGACACTTCGCATGTCACCGCGTTTACGTCGGTGTTGAACAAGCCCGACGCCAGCGGTGAGCTGGCGGGGGTGAAGGTGGTGGCGGCATTCCCCGGAGGCAGCGCCGATATCGCCGCCAGCCGCGACCGGCTCGAAGGATTTACCGAGACGCTGCGCGACAAGTACGGCGTCGAAATCGTCGATTCAATCGAGGCCTTGCTGCCCAAGGTCGATGCGGTGCTATTGGAGAGCGTCGATGGCCGCCCCCATCTGGAACAGGCCCGGCCCGTGATCGCCGCCAAAAAACCGCTCTTTATCGACAAGCCCCTGGCCGGCTCGCTGGCCGACGCCATCGAAATCTTTCGGCTCGCGCGTGAGAGCAACGTGCCGTGCTTCTCCAGTTCGTCGCTACGCTTCAGTCCGGGCATTGCCAGCATGCGGCACAACGAGCAGCTCGGCGACGTGCTCGGCTGCGACGCCTACAGTCCTTGCTCGCTCGAACCGCACCACCCCGATCTGTTCTGGTATGGCATTCATGGGGTGGAGGCGCTGTTTACCATCATGGGACCGGGCTGCGCAACGGTGACGCGCGTGCAAACGCACAACGGCGAGCTAGTGACCGGCGTGTGGCGCGACGGGCGCATCGGCACCTATCGAGGGTTGCGGTCGGGCAAACAAGATTACGGCGCAATGGTGTTTGGCAGCAAAGCGAACCTTCCCAGCGGAGGTTATGGCGGGTATGAGCCGCTGCTGGTCGAGATCGCCAAATTCTTCAAGACCGGCAAGCCGCCGGTCTCCGCCGACGAGACGATCGAGATCATGGCTTTCATGGAGGCCGCCGACGAAAGCAAGCGCCAGGGCGGCCGGCCCGTGACGATTGAGAGCGCGATGAAGGGGGCGAGGGCTGCCAAACCGTGAGAGCCTCCACCGAATGCGGATGTTATAAACCTCGAGGCAAGCGCCGCGCGGCGTGAACCACTGCGATGACATCGACTCGGTCCTCGAGTATCCGATAGACAATGCGGAATGGATCCTCGAGCAACTCGCGGAGTGAATCGTCTTCGTACTCGGGAACAACGACTCCCAACAGCGCGTGCGATTCAAGCTGCCAAACGCGACCGAAAATTCTCTCGATCATCCCCTGCGCGTAGTTTCGCGAGTGTCGCGAGATATAGGTTTCGATTCCTTGGAGATCGAGGAGGGCCGCTTCCGTCCAGTGAATTTTCACGGGCCAAGCCCCAAACGCCGACGGGCTTCATCATGCGGTACCGTGCGTCCTGCGCGCGAATCGGACAGTCCCGCTTCCACGGCTTGGCGAAAGTAGAGCTGATAATGTAAATCTTCCCAGGTCGCGTTGTCGGGCAGGCTCTCGACTAATCGCCTCGCTTCGTTCTTTACCGTTGTGCTTTCCATGATGAGTGCATTTGCGCTTTTAAGATGCAACCAAAGCCACTATTCATTATGAATCGACTGTTCGAGCTTAGGCAAGTCCGCTGTTGTGCAAACTCCATAAGCCACCACCGATGACAATCTATGCATCAATCACCATCGACGGCGAAGTCGATCATCCGCTGAAGCTCTCCTTCGATGATTTGTCGAGGATCGAACCGGCCCAGCAAGTGATCGACGTCAGCCGGCTCGACGCCAAGCGGTCGGGCGACGCCGTTCGGCTGACGGCGCTGCTGCAAATGGCCGGCGTCAAACCGACCGCCCAATACCTGACGCTGCACGCCTCAGCCGACGACTTTCACGCCAGCATTCCCTTGGCGGCGGTGCGAGACGCCGCGGTGCTCATTTATCGGCTCAATGGCCTGCCGCTGCCGGCCAAGTCGGGCGGTCCGGTGAGATTTTTCATTCCCGACTTCGCCGCCTGCCACACCGCCGAAATCGACGAATGCGCCAATGTGAAATTCGTCGATCGCATCGAGTTGTCGGCCCAGCGCGGCCGCGACAATCGACCGAGCGAAGAAGAAGAGCACGCCCGACTGCACCAACGGCAGGCCGGCCAGGCGGGTTAGACAGATGACCAACCTTCGGCACGCGGCGACGCCGCCAGAAAGCCTGACAGAAAAAGGGGAGGGCAGGGAATTGAAAAGCGGGGGATGCGAATGAGCGGTTGGACAAGCAAGGCCCGTTCTCCTGCGTTAGCTCTTGTCGCTGTTTTTCTGTCTCTCATTTCTCTGTCACCCACAGCTCCCGCCGAGCCAAGCTCAACTAAGCTAAACCTCGTCAAGCAAGAAAACCTCCGGCCGGGCAGCACCGATTCGCAGCTCACCCGCGTGCGGGCGATGGCGGCGGATTCCGCTCGCCCTGGATCGAAGGCTACTGCTCGCGGCAAAGCGTTGCTGCCGGCGAAACCATCGACATCATGGTCTCGACCGATCCGCCGAGATCGTTCCAGATCGAAGTGTTTCGCATGGGTTTGCTGAAGCGCGCGGTTGCAGGTCGTGCACCGATGGATTGAGTGCGGCCGAGCCACTTCGGTGACGCGGAACCCCGACGAGTGAAGCGAGGATTTTGGATCGGCCCCTGATGTCCCGCTAAAACCACCGCTGCTTATCGACCACGTTGAGCAGCGGCTCGCCGCGTACAAACCGCCGGATGTTGTTCAAAAGCACTTCCAAATGACGCTGGGCGATTCGCGGCGAAGTGCCGGCGATGTGGGGAGTGAGGATCACGTTGGGCATTCGCCAGAGCGCGTGATCGGCGGGCAGCGGTTCGGTTTCGAACACGTCGAGTCCCGCGCCGGCAATTTCGCCCGCCGATAAGGCGGCCGTCAAATCGGCCAGGTCGACAATCGCCCCGCGGCCGATGTTGATCAGATATGCCGTGCGTTTCATTTGCTGAAACTGCGCGCGGCGAAACATCTTTTCGGTCTGTGGCGTGTGCGGCGCGGCGATCACCAGATAGTCGCTCTCGGCCAATAGATCAGTCAGCCGCTCCAAGGGCCAAAGCGCCGCCACGCCCGGCGGCGACACGGTTTGCACCGGATCGACCGCGATCACGCGCATGCCGAAGGCCAAGCCACGACGGGCAATCTCGGCCCCGATGCTTCCCAGCCCGACAATGCCCAGCGTCTGGTCGGGCAGATGCTGGTGCGCTCGGTCGATGGCGCTGACGACGCCCGGCCCGTAGAGAAAATCGGAGCGGGCCGCTTCACCGCCGACCGGCGCCCACTGCGCAGCCGCCTGCTGGCGGATGTAGTGGTGAAGATTCCGGGCAAAGCAAATCACCAACCCCAACACATGGTCGGCGATCACATCGGAATAAAGCCCGCGCATGTTGGTCAACACAAGCGGATGCCGGATGAGCTCGGGAAACAAATAATGCTCGAGGCTGGCCGTGGGGGCTTGCACCCACCGCAGCCGCGTGGCCGCCGCCAGCAACGAGGGCGTGAGCTTGCCAAAGAAGGCATCGGCCGCTGCGATTTCCTCCTGGGCGTGGTCCGCAAGATCGGCGTTGACCACCTGCAGGGCACCCGCCGTCTCGATGATCTTCTGTAGCCGCAGATCATCGACGGCGGGATGAATGATGAGCTTCATGTCGGTAGGGGCGGCAGCAGTTTGATTGCCACGCCGCACGAGAGCACGACCAAACCAGCCAGCGCATGGCTATAGCGTTGCATGCCTTCCAATCGAAACGCCCCGACGCCGCGACACATCAAAAGCACCATGCCGGTCATCGTGGCCAAGGTAGTCAGGCCGAATAGCGAGGCCACCCAGACCACGCCCCAATAGTTCGCCTGAGCCGCCGGATACATGACCAGCGGGATCAGCGGCTCGCACGGCCCAAATAGAAAGATGGTCAGCAAAATCCAGGGGGTAATGGCGCGCGCCGCCGTGTCGGGGTCTGTCTCGCGCGACGCTTCCAGATGGGCGTGCAAATGCTCCGCCTGATGGGTGTGCTCGTGCGCGTGCATCGTGCCATCGGGGTGCACGTGCAGATGGGTGTGGGGGCGGTTGCGAAGTGCCTGCACCACTCCCCAGACGAAATAGCTCCATCCGAAGGCAATCAAGAGCCAGCCCGCCAGGTTGCCGCGGCTTTCTTCGATCGTCTCCAATTTGAAGAGCAACACGCCAAAGGCAATGCCCACCAAGCCCAACACCACCGAACTGGCCACGTGCGCCAGGCCACACAGCATGGTGACGATGGTGGTTTTGCGCCAGCCCCAGCCGCCCGCACGCGACATGGCCACGAATGGCAGGTAATGATCAGGACCGCAGAGTGTATGCAAAAAGCCGAGCCAGACCGCGGTGATCGCTACGGCGCCGAGGTTGTCGTTCATGCTGGGACGTTTCGGAATCCTTGGGAAAGCACACGCGGAAAGCACATTCATTCATTTTCCTCGACGGAATGTACTCCGGGCCTACAGCCTAGCATGAACGGCAGAAAATGCCTACCAGGAACCCTGCTACCGTTAGACAATCAGCATCGCATCGCCATAGCTGAAAAAGCGGTATTTTTCCGCGATCGCCTCGGCGTAGGCCCGCATCACTAACTCGTCGCCGCCGAAAGTCCGCACCAGCACCAACAGCGAGGTGCGCGGCAAATGAAAGTTGGTCAGTAGAGCCTCGACGGCCTTAAACGAATAGGGCGGGCGAATGAAAAGATCGGTCTCGCCGGACCACGGCGCTAGCTCGCCGGCCTGCGCCGCGGTCTCCAGCAAACGCACACTGGTGGTTCCGATGGCAATCACTCGGCCCCCCGCCTGGCGAGCACGGCGAATCTGCTCGACCGCGGAAGCGGTGATCTCGCCGCGCTCGCGGTGCATGTGATGTTCGCTCAGCATCGGGCTGCTGATGGGGCGAAACGTGTCCAATCCGACATGCAGCGTCACCCGCACCGGACGCACGCCCGCATCGACCAGGCGGACCAGCAGTTCATCGCTGAAGTGCAGACCTGCGGTCGGCGCCGCCACCGAGCCGGGCTGCCGCGCATAGACGGTCTGATAGCGGCGGCGATCGTCTTCGACCATCTCGCCGCCGCGAATATAAGGCGGCAACGGCACACGCCCGACCCGGTCGAGCAAGACATAGCTTTCGTCGTCCGAGCTGGGATGGGCCAGCCAGACGCCGCCGGGTTGTTTTTCAATCAGGCGCAGCTCGAGATCGTCTTTGCCGCGGCGGCTGATGAGCGTCACGGTTTCGCCCGGCGCCAGCTTGCCGCGGGTCTTGCATAGCAGCCGCCAATGACTGTCGGCATCGGTCGACAGAAAAAGCCCCTCCCACTGGCCGCCGGTTAGCTTCCGCCGCCCCAGCAGCCGAGCCGGCACCACTCGGGTGTCGTTGATCACCAGGCAATCGTTGGGCCGCAGAATATCGGGCAGGTCGCGCACATGCCGGTGCGCAAGCGTGCCGGACGCCCGATCGACCACCAACAAGCGCGCATCGGTTCGCTGCGGCAGCGGATGTTGCGCGATCAACTGCCGCGGCAAGTCGTAGTCGTACTGGGATAGTTCAGACATCAATCGAAGCTTCGCCGTGTTTCTGAATGTAGAATAGAAAAATGCACCAGGGTGTTCCAGACCGCGACCCGCCGCCTTCTCCGCGCACGAACGCCCGTTCGTCCGCGCCGCTGCATCTGGCGTTGTGCATCACCGAACTCGACATTGGGGGCGCCGAGCAGTGCCTGGTCGAACTTGCCACTCGGCTCGATCGCCGCCGCTTTTTGCCGGTCGTCTACGCACTCTCGGCCGAATCACCCCCCGATCGCCCTTCGCTGGCGCCGCGGTTGCGTGAGGCGGGCGTCGAGACCCATTTTCTGGGCGGAAGACACGCCGGTCATTTCCCGGCGGTCGTACGCCGTTTGTCAAGGTTACTGCGCCACCAACGCGCCGAGCTTGTCCAATCGTTTCTGTTCCATGCCAACCTGGTGGCGCGCTTCGCGGCCCGGCGGGCCGGCGTGCCGCATGTGCTATCGGGCATCCGTGTCGCCGAACGTTCGGCCCACTGGCACCTGTGGCTCGATCGATTCACCACGCGCCTCGTCGATCGTTATGTATGCGTCAGCCAGGCTGTAGCCGATTTTTCACAGAGCGAGGCCCGGTTGCCGCGTGAAAAACTCGTCGTCATTTTCAATGGGATCGATGCCGAGCGTTTTGAGCGGGCCGAGCCGCTCGATTTGACAACGCTTGGCCTGTCGCGAGATCGCCGCCTGGTCACGTTCGTTGGACGGCTCGACCGGCAGAAGGGACTGTTGGAATTCTTGCGGCATTGCCCGAGCTGGCTCGAGCGATTTCCCATGCACGACCTGCTGCTGGTCGGCGCCGGGCCGTTGGAAAGCGAACTGAAGCAAGAAGTCGGCCGGCTGGCGATTGGGGCGCGGGTGCATTTCACCGGCTGGCGCGACGATGTGCCGCGGGTGCTGCAGGCTAGCGAACTGTTTGTCTTGCCGAGCCACTGGGAGGGAATGCCCAATGCCTTGCTGGAAGCGATGGCGGCGGGGCTGCCCGTCGTTGCCGCCGATGTCGAGGGCATCGGCGAGCTGTTGGGCGCGGACGGCGAGCGGCAAGTTGCCCCGCGCGGCCAACCCGCCGCCTTTTGCGATCGCATGATCGCTCTGCTGGCCGATCGGCCGCTGGCCGAACAGCTTGGCGCGCAGAATCGTCGCCGCGCCCAGCAGTTCACCTGGCAAGCGATGGTCTCGGCGTATGAGCGGCTCTTCGAGAAAGTAGCCGTTGCCTAATCGGTTTTGACGAACAAAGCCGTGAAACCAAGTACTTTCAGCGCGACCGATACAGCTCGATGCTGTGATCGCTCAGATAACCGATGTGCAACTTCATGCGCAGCGCTTCGGCCTCGGGTGGCCAGAACGAGGGCGTTGGCACGTAGATTTCCGCGCGTGCTTCGACATGCCCGTCCAGAAACGAAACATTCGCCACTGGTCCGTTATGTCGGAAATGGGTGCCCGGTGCGGCGTAGGCATCGTCCGGCCCGTTGAGGTAGAAGTTTTCGGTGGCCTTCAGTGTAGGATCGCCCGACCAGGGAAGCTGAATCCGTGCCGCGTCGGAGAAGGCCACGGTGCGGCTCGTGGCATGGAAGTCGTCCAGTCTTTTGGTGATCTGCTGCGGCGGACTGGGCCAATTTGAATAATCAACGTAACCCAGGTTTAGATTGTAGCCATACCCCCCCGTCTCGCCGTTGTAGAGATCGGTAATCTCGGTCATCTCCGGGCAGTGATAGATGGCATTGTTCCTTTCGATGAACGGAGCAATGAGTCCTCTCGTCGGCTGCACCTGGTTCGTCGTGTAATCGACCAGCCCGAACCAAGTGGTTTGGGTGGGCCACGAGTCGGTGAGGTAGGCCGGCGGCAGCACCCCCAGCGCGTCGTGATACATGAGCACCGCCAGCGTGTTTTGCTTCAAGTGGTTGGCACACTCGGCGCGGCGGGCGCTTTGGCGGGCCGCCTGCACCGCCGGCAGCAACAAGGCAACCAGCATGCCGATGATGGCGATGACCACCAGCAACTCAATCAACGTGAACGCCCGCCGACAATGACTGGGCCGTTGCGGCGATGCTTCGGGAGCGTAAGACGAGAGGAACCGGCGGTTTACGAACGTGAGCTTGCGATCCATGCGAAATCTGTCTTTCTGCGCTGACAGCGCGGAAAAGCGCTTTGACTCGGTGCAAGCAAGCTGGCGAATGCTCTGATGCGCAGGCAGCAGCAGCGCGCAACGCGCGGCGCAGCGCGGACCGTCGACCTGGCGGAGTCGCCGCTCAAGGGCGGCGACACTTTAGAAGAGCGTCATGCGAGCGGGCCTTTTTCCGAGAAAGAGCCGTGCGAAATTCCGACTCCAAGGCAGGTCTTCTGACTTCCGGATCGTTCTACTGGCCGCACCTTCCCGCGACGCCCGAGCGGTTATGAAGCTCGTCGAGCGTGGCGCAGTGGTTCTTTGGCGGCGGTCGTCCCCGGTTACAGCGGCTGGAACCGCAACGGAATTGCACCGTTTTCCCTATTCTTCTCGCGGAGCGACAAGCCCGCGAGACACCTTGTGTCTTTGAGCGAGAACTTTAAGGCTGCGCGCTGAGGCTGTCAAGCACTCGGGCCTGCCGTCTTTGCTGACATCCATCGCCGCAGCGGTATCTCGGCGTTTTTACGCTCCCCGCAGGATGACACCGGCCAATGGTGTCGTCATAAATGCTTATGTGCGTGTTACTTAGGATGTTCACTTGTTTTACCGTTTCGTCTCGTTTTACGATGGAAATGTCTGCTTAACCCGTTGGATGTGCATCTTTGGATTTCTCAATCGCTCTTCTTGCAGATCAGGCCAGGTTTCTATGCGTCGCAGTCGGATACTTAACCTCAAGGGAAGGATCGCCACGACCAATCCGGTGGCCCGGGCCAAGTCAGTAGCCTGGGCGGCGCCGATGAGTAAGCGCTCACGCGGAGGCCAGACCAACGAGCGGTTGCCGTTCATTCCGCCGGAAGACTGGCACGAGCCGCGCGAGGATGGTAAAGACTACCGCATCATCGTTCAGCCTGCCGGCGAAGGATTTCGGCACGTGCTGACGCCCGACGAGGTGCGACGGCGTCTGAACCAGTTGCCCAGCCATTTTACGCGGGGTCTCGAGGTGGTGCAGTTCAGCCGCATGACTCGGAAGAAGCAAAGCTTTCCCTGCTACGGCATGCAGTGGGGCACGGCCATCTATTTGTATCCGATCGAGTGCAGCCTGATCGAGTCGTATCATGTGCCGCCCAAGCCGAATCAGGCGAACGAAGCCCGCATGTATGGTGGTCGCTGGGTGCAGCAGGCTGCCGACGAGTGGAGCCTGATCTGGACCGAAGCGGCGATCAAGGATTTTTACCTCAACAACATCTTGATCCACGAGCTGGGACACTTGCTCGATGATCGCAACTCGCGGCAGATCGACCGCGAGCGTTATGCCGAGTGGTTCGCCATCGAATACGGCTACCGGCCCACGCGCGGGCGTTGTTGATACTCGCCACGGCCGCTGCTGTACCCTATAATCGGGGCGGTCTAGTAAAAATCCGGAACTCACCCTGGGCAAGGGCATCTTCCATGAGGCGATTGGCCATTTTCTCGATGCTCGCCGCGGCACTAGCGGTGTGGCACTGTCCCCACGTTTTTGCCGAGGCCACTGCCGAACAACATCAGCAGGCGGCCGAGCTTGAGAAATCGCTGAAAGGCTTGCCCGCCTTGCTTCGCGGCAAGAAAATCGACGAAGCCTCCGAACTGGTCGAGCACGCCAAGGAGACTTTGTCGGCGTTGTCGTCGTCAGAGGCGAAAGACGATCTCGGGCCGGCGATCGCCCAACTGCAAAAGAAAATCGCCGCGGCCGAACGGATGCTCGAAAAGGCCGAAAAGAGCAAAACGGCAAAGCCGCGTACGCCGCCCCGCAAACGGCCCAGCAAGAGCGACAAAAAACCAGCCGACGAACCCGCCAAGTCCGACGCCGTCAGCTTCACCAAAGACATTGCGCCCATTTTCACCGGCAAGTGCGCGGGCTGCCATATTCGCCAGTCGAAGGGCGGGTTCAGCCTGGCCACGTTCGCCGGTTTGAAAAAGGGTTCGGAGTCGGGCACGGTGTTCTCGCCCGGCAAAGGCGAGGGCAGCCGCCTGGTCGAAGTGCTCGCCAACGGCGACATGCCCCGCGGCGGCGGCCCCTTGCCGCCCGACCAGATTGCTCTCATCAGCCGTTGGATCGATCAGGGGGCCAAGTTCGACGGCAAGAGCGAGGCCGATCCGTTGGCCGCTGCTCCCACGCCGACGGGCACGCCGGCGGCCGCGGTGCAGTTCACCCGCGCCAGCGGCAGCGAGTCGGTACAATTCGTGCGCGACCTGGCGCCCAGGATCGTTTCGACCTGCATCGATTGTCACGGAGGCATGCAGCCGGCGGGCAGGCTCAACCTCACCACGTTCGCCGGCCTACTGCGGGGCGGCGACAGCGGCCCGATCGTCACGCCCGGCAAGCCGGAAGACAGCCTGCTGATTAAGAAACTCAAAGGCACCGCCGGCCAGCAGATGCCGCTGCGCAAGCCGCCCTTGGAAGACGCGCTGATTCAGAAATTCTTTACCTGGATTGCCGAAGGGGCGAAGTTCGATTGGGCCGATACCAACGAGACGCTCGATTGGGCCGTGCGCGTCACCGTGGCGTCGAAAATGTCGCACGACGAATTGGCCGCGATGCGGGCGGGTCTGGCCGAGAAGAACTGGCGGCTGGGCAATCCGGACAGCAAGCCCGAAACCATCGTCGATGAGCACTTCATTCTGGTAGGCAATCTTTCCCCGACACGGATGAATGAATTGGCCGAGCGAGCCCGGCAGGCGCAGGCCAAGGTGGCCAAAGCGCTGCAAGCGCCTTCCGACGAGCCGCTTATGAAGGGCAAGCTAACGTTGTTCGCGTTCCGGCGGCATTTCGATTACACCGAGTTCGGCACAATGGTCGAGCGGCGCGAGTTGCCGACCGATTGGCGCGGTCATTGGCGGTACACCGTGGTCGATTGTTACGGCTGCGTCATGGCCCCTGACGACGATAAAGGCATTGCAGCCACGCTGGCCGAAGATTTCGCCGGCGCGTACATCGAGAGCCAGGGCAAAATGCCCCGCTGGTTCGCTGAAGGAGCGGCGCGGGCCATCGCCAGCCGCCTATCTCCCAAGGATGCCTTGGTGAAGCAATGGGACGAACAGGTCAAACAGGCGGTGGCCGCGGGCCGAACCGCCGATGAATTCCTCAAGGCCGGCGAGGTGGTCTCGGGCGACGGCGCGGCCCTGAGCTATGGATTTCTGAAACCGATCGCCGGACGGATGCCGAAGCTGTTGGCCTTGCTGCGCGACGTGCACGACGGCGCCGACTTCGACCGCGCCTTCGAAAGGCACCTCGGCGGCGACCCCGCCAGCCTGGCCGCCGCTTGGCTGCAACGCGAAGCCTATCGCCGCAACTAGGCGTTGATGATTGGTGGCTGGGGCAGAGCCTTAGCGATGCCCCGGCGTATTCCGATGAATCAACAAGGCTGACTGATCCGCAGTAAGAGGCGTTTAATAAAGATCTTCCCGACCGCCAGGGAGCGCGGTAAACCCTGAAGCCGAATCAACCCCGAGGAAATTCATCATGCGAACTGTTGGTAAACTGATCGCGGTGGCCTGCCTGCTGTTTGGCCTGGCTGACGCTCCTGGATTGCGGCACGCCGAAGCGGCCGGTGAGCTGGCGGCTCCCCAAGGTTGGAGCACGGCGGCGCCGCGTGAGGAGCTGCGACCGACGTTTTCGTACGCGGCCCACGGCGGCCGGGACGCGAAAGGTGCTTTCTTCCTTCAGGCCGACCGTGATGGCTTGGATGGTTGGTGGACCACGACCGTTTCCGTCGAGGGCGGGCGCCATTATCGGTTTCACGCGGCGCGCAAGGTCGAGGGCGTGCCCTTGCCCCGGCAGACGGCGGTTGTGCGGATCGTGTGGCAGGACGATCACGGTCAGCCCGTACCGAGTGAGGCCCCCAGTCCTCGGAACTATTTGAAAGATTGGCAGCTAGTCGCCGAGCCGGAGTTCCCCACCGACAAGCAGACCGATGCGGCGGGGTGGACCGAAGTGAGCGACGTTTACCGTGCGCCTGCCAAGGCGACCCGCGCGGTGATCGAGCTTCATTTGCAATGGGCGCCGCCGGGCGGACGGATCGAGTGGAGCGAAATATCGCTCGCCCCGACCGCTCCACCCGCTGGACGTAAAGTACGATTGGCGGCGGCCCACTTCCGGCCCAGCGGAGAATCAGCCGCCGCGAATTGCGAAGAGGCCGCGCCACTGGTCGCCGAGGCCGCCAGGCAAAAGGCCGATCTGATCGTGCTCGGGGAAACGCTCCCGTACTACGGCAGGCATAAGCCGGCAGTCGCCACCGCCGAGCCGGTGCCCGGTCCCACGACCGAGTATTTCGCCGCGCTGGCCAAAAGGCACAACCTGTATATCGTGCTGAGCGTGTATGAGCGAGCCGAGCACCTGGTGTACAACACGGCAGTCGCGGTGGGACCGGACGGCACGTTGGTGGGTAAGTATCGAAAGGTCTCGCTGCCGCGCAACGAGGTTGCGGCCGGTGTGGCGCCCGGGCACGAATACCCGGTGTTCGACACGCGCTTCGGCAAGCTGGGCATGATGGTCTGTTACGACGGTTTCTTTCCCGAAGTGGCCCGCGAGCTAACCAACCGTGGAGCGGAGGTGATTGCCTGGCCGGTCTGGGGCTGCAATCCTGCCTTGGCCAGTGCGCGTGCCTGCGAGAACCACGTGTATATCGTCAGCAGCACCTACGAAGATGTCTCTCGCAATTGGATGCTGACGGCGATTTACGGCCACGATGGCCAACCGATCGCGCAGGCCGACCAGTGGGGGACGATCATCCTCGCCGAAGTGGACCTCGACCAACGGTTGCAGTGGCCCAGTCTGGGCGATTTCAAAGCCGAACTGCCAAGACATCGTCCTGCACGATAGGGTATAGTTTGATGCAATTCCGGGATAAAGAGCATGGCCCACATCGAGCGCAAGTCCATCGGCCGTCGGCCACTGGAGAGGGTATGGCCGCTCGTCTTGACGGCATTCGTGGCGACGATCGGGTGGCGGCTTTGGCAGTACACGTCTTCGCCCGAGCGTTTGATCGAGAAAGCGCGCCAGGCGCTGGCGTCGAAGCGCTACACCGCCTGCGAGGAACTGTGCGAACGGGTGTTATCGGACCATCCGCAATTTGCCGAGGCGCTGCTGCTGGCGGGCGAAGCCGCCAACCAACAAGACCGCTTAAGCGAAGCCCTGGCTTATTACGACCGAGTCGCCGCCGAGGCGGGTGACGAGGCGGCAATCGCGCGGTGCGCGGCAGGCGACATCTGGCTAAAAATCGGCCACGCCTCCCAAGCGGAAACGAAATTTCGCGAAGCGTTGGAAATTGATCCCCCGAATGCGTTGGCTCATGACCGGTTGGCGAATTTGCTTACCCTGGAAGGCCGGCGGTTCGAATCGTTGCCACACCTTTACGAGCTGTTGCGCCAGCGCCGCGCATCGTATACCCTGTTGCTGCTGGCCGGCGACCATGCGCAAACCGTTGAGGAACCTGAGCAACTGGCTCGCTTCCGGGCAGCGGCGCCCGACGATGCGGGGCCACTGATTGGGCTGGCCCGCATCCAGATTCGCCGGAAGCAATTCGTCGAGGCGGCCGGCATGTTGAGGAAGGCCATTGTCGACTGCCCGAAGTGCATCGAGGCCCACGCCTTGCTCGGGCGGGCGCTGTTGGCAGGGCCGAACGAAGACGAGCTGGCCCAGTGGGTCGCGGCCCTGCCGCCCGAGGCCGACGAACATCCGGATGTCTGGACCGTGCGAGGCCGCTGGGCCAAGCGCCGCGGCCAAACTCAGGCCGCGGCACGTTGCTTTTGGGAAGCGCTGCGGCGCGACCCCAATCACCAGGCGGCCACGCTGCAGTTGTCGCAAGCGCTCTATGCACTGGGCGAATCGGAGATGGCCGAGGGCGTGGCCGCACGCGCCGCCGCTCTGTCAGTTTTTTCCGAGACGCTATCGACGTTGTTTCACCATCGCGACGACCCTAAAGCGCTTTTCGTGGTCGCCGCGCAGTCCGAAACCCTGGGCCGATTATGGGAAGCCTGGACCTGGAACCAGACGGCGCTTGCCACCCTGGGCGACGTCGGCTGGGCGCGGGCGGCGCTGGCGCGCATCGAACCACAACTCAATGACTCGTTGCCGCCGACGTTGCCGCGGGTCGATGTCGGCCGTCGGCTGGATCTGTCCCATTATCCGCTTCCCTCGGACCTCTACGCAAGCAAACCCGCACCTTTCGCGCAGGCGGCGCCCAGCGCGGCGGGCGCGCGGTTTGAAGACGTTGCCCGCGAAGCCGGCATCGAGTTCACCTATTTTTGCGGCCGCGCGCCGGGCGGCCACCGCGCGTTCATGTACCAGACGACGGGCGGAGGCATTGCGGTGCTCGACTACGATCTCGACGGCTGGCCCGATCTTTATTTCACGCAGGGCTGCCGCTGGCCCCCCGCAGCCGGCCAGACGGAATATCTCGACGCCGCCTACCGCAATCTCGGCAATGGGCGGTTTGGAGAGGTAACGCAAGCCAGTGGGCTGGGCGACGATCGTTTCAGCCAGGGCGCGACCGTCGGCGACTTCAACAACGACGGCTTCCCCGATCTCTACGTGGCCAATATCGGCGTAAACCGGCTCTACGCGAACAACGGCGACGGAACGTTTTCCGACGTCAGCGAATCGGCGGGCATCTCGACCGACCGCTGGACCACCAGTTGCCTGTTGGCCGATCTGAATGCCGACGGCTTGCCCGACCTTTACGACGTGAATTACTTTCAAGGCCCGGGCGTGTTTGAGCGGTTCGCCAACGTCGATGGCATGCCGCAATCGATGAAACCCTCGTCCTTTGAGCCGGCCCCCGACGATTTTTACCTGAACCTGGGCGACGGTCGCTTCGAGGAAGCGACCCAAGCGGTCGGTATGCGCGTCGGCGGCGGCAACGGCCTGGGCATCGTCGCGGCGGATTTTGCCGGCGCCCGCCGGTTGGATCTGTTTGTCGCCAATGACGAGGATGCGAACTTTTTTTTCGTCAACCGCGCGCCGGTTGCCGGCACACGCCCGCGGTTCGACGAACAAGCGGTCGTCGCCGGGCTGGCCTTCGACGGCAGCGGCAAGGCGAACGCCTGCATGGGGGTCGCCGCGGGCGACGCCAACGGCGACGGCAAGCTCGATCTGTTTGTGACCAACTTCAGCGACGAATCGAACACCCTGTATTTGCAGCAAGATGGCGATGCGTTTATCGACGCCACCGGACCGGCGGGCCTGGCCCGGCCTAGCTTCGCCATGCTCGGCTTCGGCACGCAGTTCATCGATGGCGAACTCGACGGCCTTCCCGACCTGGTGGTCACGAACGGCCACGTCCACGAGTTTGTGTCTCCGGGCGTTTCCTATGCGATGCGGCCTCAATATTTCCGCAACATGGGAGGCGGCCGGTATCAAGAGCGTTCCGCCGAGGCCTTGGGATCCTACTTTCAGCAGACGTACTTTGGCCGTGGTCTCGTTCGGCTCGACTGGAACCGCGACGGGCGCCAGGACTTCGCGGTTTCGTCGTTGGAGACTCCGGCGGCGTTGGTGACCAACCGGACGGATGACGCAGGGCACTACCTGTGCGTGCAGCTTCGGGGCGTGCAATCCTCACGCGACGCCATCGGAGCCGTTGTCACGGTGACGATGGGCCAGCATCGACAGACGCAGTGGCTCTGCGCGGGCGACGGCTTCCAAGCCAGCAATCAGCGGCAATTGATCTTTGGGCTTGGAGCGTCGACGCGGATCGAGACGCTAAACATCGTTTGGCCCTCGGGCCTGCAGCAGGAATTCCGCGATCTGGCTGCTGACCAGGAACTGATTCTCGTTGAAAACTCGCCGGAGATCTCGGTCGTGCCGCGGTGATCAGTTCGATTTCAGCGTGATGGGAATGTCGTTCTTTCCCGCCTTAACCGTCACCTTGATGCCCGACTTTTGCGGGTTGTTAAACTGCTGCGGAACGATGTGCGTTACCGTGGGCTCCTTGGGACGTTCATCCGAAGGCGGGGGCTGATAGCCCGGCTGATCCGATCCCAGCACTTCAGGAAACTGATCCTTCACGACTCCCACGTAGTATTCTCCCGGCAACGTACCAGCCCCGGCCTCGGCGCCCCGGCCGGCCCCTACCGCGGTGAGCGTGTACTTTCCGTTCGCGTCGGTCCTACCGGTGGCTGACGCGCCAGCGCCCTGCTGCACCGGAGAAAACGTAACCGTCGCATCTGGGACAGGCTGCCCGTCCAGCGTAACGATGCCCTCGACGAAATCCGTGGCAACGGTTTTTGGCTTCTCCCCGCAGCCCAGCAAAGCAAGGGCGCACAGGCCCGCGGCAACCGAAAGGCTGCTGGATAATTGAGTTTTCAACATCATCGATCGGAAAGCCGAGGACTAATTGGGCCATGGACAAAAGCACGAGCAGGAAGGCCGCAACGGGTTGTCATTCAGCGGTCACCGTCACCGTCTGGTCGTTGCTGCGGCTCGTACCCATCGCCCCCCATACGCCGTAGGGCGACGGCCCCATGTACTCTTGCGGATTACCGCCGCCGAACGAAGTCGACATGGTTACCGTCATCGTCGGATCACCGGCGTCGATATTGTTGTTGATAAAGCGGACCGATCCGTCGACCATCGCGACATTCACCCCCTCGGGATGGTAGCTGCTGGCGGCGTTGATTGACCAGGTCTCGGCGTTCGTCCCAGAGACGCAACTCGGCCCATTCGGTGGCACCATGTGAAAGTATGCGGTGTAGACGTGCAGCCCGTCGGCCCAGCGGTAGCCAGGAAGATAGCCGTTGGTGACCACCGAGGTGGTGAACAGGTTTCCAGGGCCAACGGCCGCCAGACATAGGCTCGGCGGCGACCCATTTCCACCGCCAACGCCTGTCGCCATGCCCAGGGTGACCTCTCTGCTGTTGCTGCGACCAATCTTGCACTCGCTAACGGCGGCGGTGTTGCTCGTGCCGTCTTTGATCATCGCCATGCTGATCAAGGTCTTGTCGCCCCTGCCACCAAGCAAGCCGCGGGATTCGTACCAAGCGTTATCGACCCAATAATCTCCCCGATTGCCGTGGTAGCTGTTCGGAACCAGGCTGCCATCGTCTTCAACGTAGGTAGCTTGGGCATCCGAAGGGCAGATGTAGACAGGAACTCGCGTTTGGACGAACGGCTTTGGCAGTGCCCAGACGGGCGCGGACCAGGGGTTGCTAACGCCCACGATGGTTCCGTTAGTAGGGGGAGGCACCTGAACCGTCATGAACGCATCATACAGTGCCCCTTGCTCGACATACGGAAGCAGCGCCACCAAAAAGCTCCACCGGCTCCTGCCATTGGGCCAAGAGTTGCTCGCGACCAAGATGGTCGGGTCCGCGAACACCGGTTCGTAACTGGCGCACGGAAAATGCTTGCGAACATCCTCGAAATTGGCCATTCCAATGCCCAACTGCTTCAGGTTGTTCACGCACTGCGAGCGACGGGCCGATTCCCGCGCCGCTTGAACGGCGGGCAACAACAAAGCGATCAGAATGCCAATAATGGCAATCACGACAAGCAATTCGACGAGCGTGAACCCAGCGCGGTTCCCCAGCTTTCGATTTTCCAGCCTCCGATTAGAGCAGCACATCGCCTTCCTCGCATGAAATGTATTAAATGGCAGTTATCGCACCTGCGACTTCTGTCTGAGAGTCAGAAGCCACTTCGGCACGATACTTATACCTACCCAAAGCCCGTGCCGGTGTCAACACACTGGTAAATTATCTCCAGCACGGCGGGCAAAGCAAGCTCGCAGCTCACTTGGCCTTCTTCTTCGTGCTTTTGGGCCGCTCGCCGGTGGGCAATGCCGGCTCGACTCCGGCGGAGGTATCTTCGTCACTGGCCGACGATATCAGCTTCAGGCTGGCCACGGTGCCGACTTCCTCGGTGAATTTCTGGCCCATGAACGGCACGTTGATCTGCACCGAATGCTCGACGTCTAATTGCGTGATCTTGCCGGCGGATGTGTCGAAATAGATCGTGCCCGAAGACTCCTGCTCGCCGATCTCCATCGACTTGTCGGCGTCGGGCAGGGTAACCTCGACATCGGGTAAGATCTTTGCCAGGGTGCGGCCGCCGCGGCTTTCGACGCCATCGAAGCGGTAGGTGGTCTTCACCGCCTGGCGTCCGAACGCCGGCAGCTTGATTTCTTGCGACTGGGTCCAGGTTTCGCCGGGGGTCACCGCTTTTTCCGGCAGCTCCAGGCCCGCCGACTTGATCATCTGTTTGAAGAACGCTTCGTTCAGCATGCCCGCCATCGCGCCCAACGCCGGCGCACTTTTAAGCTTGTCGGCCATGCCTTCCGGCAGTTCGACGCTGTCGATTTTGCCCAGCGGACTGATGACCAGGCTGCCGGTCTGGCCGATGGTAGCCTCGAAGATCGGCTTCATGCGTTTGGCCAGGTCGCCTTCGGCATCCTGGTTCTCTGAGTCGGCCTCCATGGCCGGCTGCGCTCCCGCCTTGACATTCATCCGCACCCGATCAAGCGTGTAGTTGATGGTGGCGGTGCCGTCGTTATCCACCGACTCGACCTGCCAGTCCATATCGAGCGTCGCGGTGGTGCTCAGCGCCAACACGGCAGTGGTCATGTCCTGCACCATCAGGTATTGAAGTCGCTGTCCCTTGGCAAATTTCCAGCGCAGCAGCGTCGATTTGTCCGAGGCAGGTTTTGGCGAGGTCTTCGATGTTGCCGGCTTCGATGTTGTCGGCTTCGACGTTGCCTGTTTCGCCTGCTTGGATGGCGCCGGCTTCGAGGGTGCCTGGGCGACGGCTGCCGTTGCGCCCACCGTCACACACCACATCATGAGCTGGGACGCCGCCACTTTTGACACAAGGGACATGAATACATCCTTTTTTTGAATCGTTCGAGAAGTTCTCTGAACCGCGCGCGAGCGCCTGGTGAACGCCGGCGCCTACATGATCGCATTTTCCACCGCCGGTGGCTAGCTTCCGGCCGAAGCGACACAGCCATGCCGAATTCTACGTTGCGAAGCGGTAATTGCCGGCTTGAGAGCCTTGGTTGCAGGGGCCGGCGGTGACGATGGTTGCCGAGGCCGCTTCTGCCGACTCGGCCAATTGCGCCGCCAGTGCCTCGGCGACCGATTGCGCCGGACAAAGCGCATAAACGGTCGGTCCCCACGACGATTGTCCCACCCCGCGAATGCCCTCGCGGCGGCAGCGATCGACCACTCGTTCGATAGCCGGGCTGGCATACACGCCGCCCTGACGCGCCGCAAAGCATCCGCCCGCCATCCGGCCGAAACGATAGACGCTTTCGCCGAACCGTTCGAAATCGGCTTCCACGGCGGCGGGCAACAGCTCAGTGAGCAGCTCCCGGCACAGCGCGGCGGTGGTCGCGGGGGAAACCGGCGGCAGCCGATCGAACGCCTGCTGCTCGGCCTCGCCCGACAGGCCCGTCTCGCCCTGGGGAATCACCAGCACAAACCGCCAGGCTTCGGGCAACTCGATCCGGCAGATCAACGGCGACAGTTCATCCGTCGACCGCTTGCCCGATTCGACCAGCAACCCGCCAACCAGGGCGCCATGCGCTCCAATGGCCGACCGTTTGCCCCGGCCGACGGCGCGGGCCAGCTCGGCGGCGGTTTGAGGCGGCGCATCGAAAAACCTCGCCAACCCTAGACCCAGCGCCATGCCCAACTGCGTTCCGCTGCCCAGGCCCGAATGCTGGGGCGGTGCCGCGTCGATCAAAATCCGGCAGCGGGGCACTGGCGGCCACCAGGGGGCGTTCTGGGCCAAGTGGCCCAAAAACGGCGTCACGCGCTCGGCCAACGGCCCTTCGACGCCCAGCCGCTCTGCCGGGGTAATGGTCAGCCGCAACTGCGGTTGCGAAATCATGACCCCCGCCCCGCCGAACTGCCGGGTGTTCGGCTGCCCAAAGGAAAGCATGCCAAAATGCAAGCGGCTCGGGGCGGTGATCTGGACTGGCTGCGGCGACATGCTGTTAGCATAGCGATCGCCGCGGCGTTTGTTGACTTGGCCGCTGGGTTTTTTATCATAAAAGGACCGGGCAGCGAAACCGTCTATCGAATGAGGCAAGTCCCATGACGCGGGTCATTGATCGCCGCGGCGCCGTGCGCGCCGTCACCTCTCTCTTGACTCTTGGCGTGCCACTGGGCTGCGTGGCGTGGCTCGCCGCGGCGGGCGGTGCGCTTTGCGCCGCCGAAAAGAACACCTCGTCGGCGCCCGCCGAGTTGAGCAAAGAGCTTTCGTCGAGCGCCGTTTCCGACGCCGACGTGATTGCCTTTATCAACGAGCAGATTCGCAAGGGCTGGAAAGACGCCGAAGTCTCGCCCTCGCCCGAAGCCAACGACAACGAATGGTGCCGCCGCGTCTATCTCGACATTCTGGGCCGTATTCCCTCGGTGACCGAGCTGCAAACGTTCTTGAAAGAGAAGAGCAAGAACCGCAGGGCCGAGCTGGTCGATCGATTGCTCGACTCCGACGAGTACGTGGAAGAGTATGCCCGCAACTGGACGACCATCTGGACCAACATCTTGATCGGCCGGCCCAAGTCAGACCGCGACGAGGCCCGCGACCTGGTCGATCGCGACGGCATGCAGCAGTTTCTGCGGCGGACGTTTCTGACGAACAAGCCGTATGACAAAATGGTGTTTGAGCTGATCAGCGCCACCGGGGCCAACAAGCCCGGCGAAGAAGGTTACAACGGCGCGGTCAACTTTGTGCTCGACAACCTGCAAGAAAACGCCACCACGGCCACCGCCAAAACGGCCCGTTACTTTCTCGGCTTGCAGGTGCAGTGTACGCAGTGCCACAACCACCCCTTCAACGACTGGAAGCAGGACCAGTTTTGGGGCATGAACGCCTTCTTCCGCCAGACCAAGGCGCTGCGAACTTTCCAAGGCCGAGAGATCGTGGCAGTGCGGTTGGAGAACGAAGATTTTCCGGGCGAGGGGAAAGATCCCAGCGAGGCGGAGATTTACTTCGAGATGCGTAATGGGACCTTGGTCGTGGCCTATCCCACGTTTGTCGATGGCACCAAGATCAATCCCAGTGGATATTCGGATGAGGTAAACCGCCGGCTGGAATTAGCCAAACTGGTCACCAAGTCGGAGTATCTGGGCAAGTCGATTGTCAACCGGATGTGGGGGCATTTTCTGGGCTATGGCTTCACCAAGCCGATCGACGATCTGGGACCCCACAATCCGCCCTCGCACCCCGAATTGCTCGACTATTTAGGAAAGCAGTTTGCCGCGCAGGGGCACGATCTGCGGCGGTTGATCCGCTGGATCACTTTGAGCGAGCCGTATTCGCTGTCGAGCAAATACGGCGGGCGGACCGCCAAGAACAAGCTCGACGATCCGACCCAAGGCGTGAAGCCGCTGTTCAGCCATTTTTATGTGCGGCAGATGCAGGCCGAGGAGCTTTACGAATCACTGCTGGTGGCGACCGAGGCCCACAAAACCAAGGGCAGCTACGAAGAGCAAGAAAAGACCAAGGGCGACTGGCTGCGGCAGTTCACCATCGCCTTCGGCACCGACGAGGGTGACGAGACGACCACTTTCAACGGCACGATTCCGCAGACGTTGATGATGTTCAACGGCGACCTGATCAAGAAGGCCACCAGCCTGGACCAAGGCGGGTTTCTCTACAAGCTGGCCACCGGCGCCCGCCGGCCGCAAGACCGGGTCG
>JAICLL010000176.1 GCA_025927475.1 Pirellulales bacterium | reverse complement strand
TTCCGGCCGCCGGTGGTTCGGCCGCGACGCATTTCACGCCAAGAAACCGGCGTCAAGCGAACCGACGACAGCACGTTGAGCGCAGCCGGCCAACGAACGTGGGCGACGGCGCATGGCTCGATGATTCGTTTCTTGGCATGACGCGGAGAGTACCGATCTGCGCCACCGGCGGCTATGCCGGTTTGTAATATCTACAACCGCCGGGCTTCTCGGCCTTGCCCTACCGCCCTCCCTTCGCGCGGAGTGAAAGCGAATTGGTCTCACCGTCTCGCGGCAAGTCGGCCCATAATGCCAACGGCGCGGTTCGGTCAGGATGGGCCGGCCAAGTGCCAGGGACGGCACGCCACTGCCTTATTTGATGCGGCGGAGGAAACGAGCATGGGTTTGAAAATCACGCGCAAGCCAGGCCAGTCGGTCAACGTCTATGATGTTCATGGCCGGTGGCTGATGCGTGTTGCCGTAGTCCGTAGCGGTCCTGAGCCCGAGCTCGACTTCGTGGCGCCGCGCGAACTGCAGATCCGCCGCGACGATGAGCCGGCCTCGCTGCCGTCCTGCGAGGCGTCGTCGGCCGCTTGGGAGTCCCGGGCGGCCTAGGTTCGGGCACCGGTACTTCCTCCCGCGCCTCGCCAGTAGAATGCAGATTATCCGGCGAGCCCCCTACCTTACTAAAACCTTCCCGCGTGGCTTCGCGCTTGCCGGCCTGCCGCGCGGGGCCGTTGTTTTTGCGAGGGCGGCGATGCTGATCAGACCGGTGCGTCTCTGGGGACTGTTGTTGCTGTGGTTCGCCGGCGGCGCGGCTCTCGGTTTCGTGGGCTCGCGGACGCCGCGGATCGAGGCCCTCCGCCGCGCGGAGAAGGCCGAGCAGGAACGGGATGAGGCGAGGGAAGAGGCTGCGGCGTTCAGCGTGCGCGTGATGTTCAGCGAGGGTGCGCAGGCAATCAGACAAATCGACCAGTCGAACCAAGTGCCGTCGCAGCCCGTGCCAAGGCTGCGCGGCGGCCTGACGCTCGCTACCCGGGCGGTGAGCCCCTTCTTCATCGCCAGTTTCGGCGCGAAGCGCGAGCTGTTCGACGGTCGGCTCGAATGGGAGCATGACAACGACTGGGGCCTGTTGCTCGGCGTGGGCCGGGATACCGAAAAGTGGGAGACGCTGATTTACGCGATCACCCCCACGAGCGACGCGGATCGCCTCGCAGACCAGATCGGCGCCGCGGAGTTGCTCGTGCTGGGGTTTGCCGGGGGGCGCTACTATGACGGCAGGCGGCACTGGGTGGCGGAGGCAATCGAGACCGTCTCACGTCAGGGGGCAAGCGTCGTCGACGATTTTGGGCCGACGCGGGCCACGCTCGCGTTCCGCGGCGGCGTCTATGTGCTCGGGCTGGAATCAACGGGACTCGAGCCCCGGACGGCCGGGCTGCGGCTCAGATAGCTCATTCTGGGCATGGTCGCCTGGTCGCAGTCCCCTTCGGATCAATTCTGCGAGCAACTCATCGTCGGAAAGCGCACCGGCGCGGTTCGCGGGGCTCCCCATAGCAGCCCCCGTTCGGTGTCCACTGTCGGCCCCCCGTGACGCTTCGCGGCATTCTGGTGGCCGCTCAGAGCGCAACCGAAGGGCCTGATTTCCTTCGGTGTGCTCAATCGGCATCGGCGCAAGGTCGTCGGCATCAACAACTTCGATGTTGCTGGCAAAGCGTTCTCGGAAAGGCTGTCGATCCGGTGGTTGCGGGTTCGAGTCCCGTCGCCCTCGCTTGGCTTTAGGTCCGCATGTCGGCCCCACATTTTTTGCACCAGATCACAATCAGGTGGGGTTCGTACTCCGTGCCGCATGCGCGGCAGGTCTGGGCCATGCGGCGATTTACCTCGGCCGCATCGTTGAAATACGTGCGGCAGTGCGGGCAGATATCGTAGACCGCACGGACCTCGCGCCGGCACTTGGGGCACATCTTCATGCCACGATTCAAAGGCGATAGCCCACGCAGGCTTTTGCCGGAGGAAGATCCCGGATCGGTCGCCACCGCCTCACGATGTCGCTGAGCCTGATGCACCGGCAGGCCATCGTCGTCCGGAGGCGGGGGCGGCCCGAGCAAATCAACGATCGCGTCGTCGCTTAGCTTGGCGGCTGGCATGGGAACGAGCACGCGCACCTGACACTGCGGACAAAGCCCGGTCAGTCCCGCATATTTGTCTTTGACGTTGAGATCGTGCCCGTTGGGGCACTGAAAACGAATCGACATGGGGCACTCGTGTTTGTGCGGCACACAACCTGGTTGGTCGCCACGCCTCTTCCCGAGCCCGCCGAACTGTCCAACGATCCGCCTGTCTCTGATCCTGCCTGTTGTCTGCTCCCGTTCTGTCCCAAAGCGAAAAAATGGATGATCCGCTCAAATGATGGTTGACACTCGATAACGTTACGTTACCAAGCCGCGCGCGATTTCCCAAGCAGAATTTTTGGCAGTCAGGCCAGTATTTGGCAGCCAGCGGGGGGTGGCTTGGGTGGCGGGGCAAATTTTTCCGCACATCGGTTGGGTTAGGCTGGCCAGCAAGCAAATGGAAGGAAATGGCCGAATTCGGGCGGGGCCGCCGATTCCTGCCAGAATGGCATAGGGCGGAGTATACAGAGACGCTTGCTGGCCCATGAATGCAACTGCATTGATTACAACAAGTTACGCGCGCAAGCTCGCGCTTGGCACAGACTGTGCTTTGTGAGCGGCGGCCGATTCGTCGCTGCCAAATGTGGTGGCAGGTCTTCGGCAACCTACAAAAACGGCATCTTTTCGCTTACCGATTCGTAAAGTCCGGGCAGACCAGCATCGCCCAGAACATTTTTTTCGCCTGAAACACAAGGGAGGAAGCCACGGTGGCAAAGCAAATGGTATTTGATGACGAGGCGCGGCAACCATTGTTGGCCGGCGCATCGAAGTTGGCCAAAGCCGTTCGCAGCACGCTCGGCCCGCGCGGCCGCAATGCCGTGCTCGACAAAGGTTGGGGTTCGCCGAAAGTGACCAAAGACGGCGTCACGGTTGCCGAAGACATCGAGCTGGACGATCCGTTTGAAAACCTCGGGGCGCAGCTCGTCAAAGAAGCCGCCAGCAAGACCAACGACGTGGCCGGCGACGGCACCACCACCGCCACGGTGCTGGCCGAGGCGATTTTCAAAGAGGGGCTACGGATGATCGCCGCCGGCGCCGATCCGATGGCGCTGTCGCGCGGCATCAGCAAAGCCACCGCCGCGGTGATTGAGGCCGTGGGCAAGTTGGCCAGCCCGATCAACGAAAAGAACAAGACCGAGCTGCGGCAGATTGCGACCATCGCCGGGAATAACGATTCGGCGATCGGCGATGTGTTGGCCGATGCGTTTTTGAAGGTCGGCAAAGACGGCGTGATCACCATCGAAGAAGGTCGGCAATCTGAGACGAACGTCGAAGTGGTCGAAGGCATGCAGTTCGACCGCGGTTACCTGTCGCCGCACTTCGTCACCAATCAGGACGATCAGACCGTCGAGCTGGAGAATTGCCACATCCTGATTTACGAAGAAAAAATCTCCAACGCCAAGAACCTGGTGCCGCTGCTCGAGGCCATCAGCAAGGCGAACAAGCCACTGCTGATTATCGCCGAAGACGTCGAGGGCGAGGCCCTGGCCACCCTGGTGGTCAACAAGATGCGCGGCATTTTGCAGGTCTGTGCGGTCAAGGCGCCCGGCTACGGCGATCGCCGCAAGGCGATGTTAGGCGATATCGCCACGCTCACCGGCGGCACGGCCATCTTCAAAGATTTGGGCATCGCACTCGATGCGGTAAAGATGACCGATCTGGGCCGAGCCAAAAAGCTGATTATTTCGGCCGAGAATACGACGGTCGTCGGCGGCGCCGGCAAGAAGACCGACATCGACGGCCGGGCCGAGCAGATTCGCCGCGAGATCGAAAACACCGACAGCGACTACGACCGCGAGAAGTTGCAAGAGCGGCTCGCCAAGTTGTCGGGCGGCGTGGCGCAGATCAACTGCGGCGCGGCCACCGAGACCGAGATGAAAGAACGCAAGGCACTCTTGGAAGACGCCAAGGCCGCCACGCAAGCCGCCTTGGAAGAAGGCATTGTGCCCGGCGGCGGCGTCGCTCTGATTCGTGCCGAAAAGTCGCTGGAAAAACTCAACCTTGAGGGAGATGAGGCGTTGGGCGCTCGCATCATTCGCAACGTGCTCGATCATCCGCTCCGCTGCATTGCCGACAACGCCGGCGCCGATGGCGCGGTGGTGGTCAATCGCGTGCGGCAGCAGAAGAACAAGAACGAGGGATACGACGCCGACAAAGACACGTATTGCGACCTGGTGGCCGCGGGCATTATCGACCCGGCCAAGGTCGTGCGCACCGCCTTGCAGAACGCGGCGAGCGTCGCTTCGCTGTTGCTCACCACCGAATCGCTCGTGACCGAGATCCCCAAAGAGGAAGAAGCCGACGATCACGGCGGCCACCACGACCACGGCATGGGAGGTATGGGTGGCATGGGAGGTATGGGCGGCATGGGTGGCATGGGCGGCATGGACATGGGAATGTAGGCGAAAACCAAACTGCGGCAGGGTGGGCCGGGCGAATCGAGTCCCACCGCTGCCGTGGCAAAACACTGTCGGTGGTGGGGACTCGCTTCGCTCGGCCCACTCGAACTGCTTTCAACCAATTCAAACCTTGCATTAGGGAACCATATTAATGAAAAACGCAAAACTCCGTCCGCTGGACGATCGTGTGGTGGTCGAACCGATGGAAGCCGAAGAGATGACCGCGGGTGGCATCGTGTTGCCCGACACCGCCAAAGAGAAGCCCCAGCGCGGCACCGTCCTTTCCGTGGGCCCCGGCAAGTTGATGGACAGCGGCGAGCGCGGTCAGATGTCGGTTTCGGTCGGCGACGAAGTGATCTACGGCAAATACTCGGGCACCGAGATCGAGTTGAACGGTCAGGACGTGAAGATCCTGCGTGAGAGCGACATCCTGGCGAAGGTGCTGGCGTAGCGCGCCCTAGGGAGTTCTCGGCCGAGACAAGACGACAAATCGTACGAATCAACAACAAGGAGCCAATCCTGTGGCAAAGCAGTTACTGTTTGAAGACACCGCCCGGGCCAAGATGCTCAAGGGCGTCGAAAAGCTGGCCGACGCGGTCGCCATTACGATGGGGCCGACCGGCCGCAACGTGATCATCGACAAATCGTTCGGCGGCCCGACCGTTACCAAAGACGGCGTCACCGTCAGCAAGGAAGTCGAGCTGGAAGACCGTTTCGAAAACATGGGTGCGAAGCTGGTCAACGAAGTCGCTTCGAAGACTTCGGACGTGGCTGGCGACGGCACCACCACGGCCACCGTGCTGGCCCGCTCAATCTTCAAGGAAGGCGCCCGCAACATCGCCGCCGGCAGCAATCCGATGGCCGTGCGCCGCGGCATCGAAAAAGCCGTCGAAGCCGCCGTCGAGCAACTCAGAAGCATGGCCAAGCCGGTTTCCAGCAAGGCCGAAATCGCCCAGGTTGGTTCGATCAGCGCCAACAACGACCCCGAGATCGGCAACCTGCTGGCCGATGCCATGGAAAAGGTCGGCAAAGACGGCGTGATCACCGTCGAAGAAGGCAAAGCGACCGAGACCACGCTCGAACTGGTCGAAGGCATGCAGTTCGACAAGGGTTACATCTCGCCCTATTTCATCAACCGTCCGGCCGAGATGGATTGCTTGCTCGAAGACGCCTATTTGCTGATCCACGAGAAAAAGATTGGCAACCTGCGTGACCTGATTCCGATTTTGGAAAAGAGCAGCCAGTCGGGCAGGCCGCTGTTGATCATCGCCGAAGACGTCGAAGGCGACGCCCTGACGACGCTGGTGGTGAACAAGCTGCGCGGAGTGCTCAACATCTGCGCGGTCAAGGCGCCGGGTTTCGGCGACCGCCGCAAGGCCATGCTGGGCGATCTGGCGGTGCTCACCGGCGGAACGCTCATCAGCGAAGACCTGGGCATCAAGCTGGAAAACATCGAGCTGAGCCACCTGGGCCGCGCCAAGCAAGTGACCGTCGACAAAAACGACACCACCATCGTGCAGGGCGCCGGCAAGCACGACGAAATCCAGAAGCGAATTCAGCAGATTCGCAACCAGATCGAAGCCACCGACAGCGAGTACGACCGCGAAAAATTCCAAGAGCGGTTGGCCAAGCTCACCGGTGGTGTGGCGATCATTTCGGTCGGCGCCAGCAGCGAGGCCGACATGAAGCAGAAGAAGGCTCGTGTCGAAGACGCTCTGCACGCCACGCGTGCCGCGGTTGAAGAGGGCATTTTGCCCGGCGGCGGCGTGGCCCTGCTGCGGTGCCGCGAAGCGGTCGAGAAGATTCGCAATTCGGCCAAGGGCGACGAAAAGATCGGCGTCGACATTGTGCTGCACGCACTCTCCGCCCCGATGAAGCAGATCGCCGACAACTGCGGCATCGACGGCTCGGTGGTGGCCGACGAGGTCAGCCGCAAGCCGGCCGGCGTCGGCTATGACGCCAACAAGGCCGAGTATGTCGACATGTACAAGGCCGGCATCATCGATCCGCTGAAAGTGGTGCGCAGCGCCTTGAGCAACGCGGCCAGCATTGCGGCCTTGATGCTCACCACCGAAGCCATGGTTACCAATCTCGACAAGGACGACAAGAAAAAGCAGCGCATCGAAGGAAGCATCCGGTAAAGGAGGGATCAGGGGTCGGAGGTCAGGGATCAGGAAAGGATTCGGGGGTCGAGGGGTCAGAGATTCAGAAGATCCTGACCAACCTCTCCCGAGAGTAGCCGAAGTCGTGAGAATTCCGGCCCTGGTTCTCGCCCGCGGCCTGATTTCACACGACGGGCAGCTACAATTATGTAGGCATCGGGGCATCGCCGCGCTGTCGCTGCCTGCGCAGAGGCGACGGCGCCTCTCGCCCCTTGTCCTGTGCGGCTCGCTGAATCCCGAATCCTTCCCCGGCCTCTGACCACCGACCCCTGCGCATGGCGACTATGGCAGGCAAACGCGATTATTACGAGGTGCTGGGCGTCGCGCGCAGCGCCACCGACAAAGAGATCGCGACGGCCTATCGCAAGCTGGCCATCCAATACCATCCGGACAAAAACCCGGGCGACGACGAAGCGGTCCAGAAATTCAAAGAAGCCGCCGAAGCCTTCGAGGTGCTCAGCGACTCCGACAAACGCGGCCGCTATGACCGTTATGGCCACGCCGGCGTCGACGGAGCTTCGGGCGGGGCGCACTTCACCGACGTCAACGACATCTTCGAAGCCTTCGGCGACATCTTCGGCGAAGGCGTGTTCGGAGATCTGTTTGGCGGCGGACGCGGCCGGCGGGGACGCCGCACACGGCGCGGCGGCGACGTGCGGGCCGATGTCACGCTCGATCTGCTCGAAGCCGCTCGAGGGGCCGCCAAAAAAATCCGCTTCGAGCGGCTGGAGTTGTGCGTCGATTGTCGCGGCTCGGGCGCGCGGGCCGGCTCGAAGCCCGAAACCTGTCGCTATTGCGGCGGTCGCGGCCAGGTGGTGCAAACCACCGGCATCTTTCGCGTGCAAACCACCTGTCCGGCATGCCAGGGGGCGGGCAGCCTGGTGAAAGACCCGTGCCCGTCGTGCCGCGGCGAAGGGCACGTGCGCCAACGAATCGAGCGCGAGGTGCGCATTCCCGCCGGTGTTGATAACGACACGCGGCTGCGGCTGGGCGGCGAAGGAAACCACAGCCCGGAGGGCGGCTCGCCGGGCGACTGCTATTGCTTCATCAAGGTCAAGGAGCATCCGCTTTTTCACCGCGAAGGGCAGCATTTGGTCTGCCAATTGCCGATCACCTATCCGCAGGCCGCCTTGGGCGCCGAGGTGGAAGTGCCCACGCTCGACGGCCGCGAGAATCTGGCAATTCCCGCGGGCACGCAGCCGGGCGAAGTGTTCCGCTTGCGGGGTCGCGGCATGCCCGACCCGCGCCAGCGCGGCCGCGGCGACCTGCTGGTGCAAGTTCAGCTTGAGGTGCCCAAGACACTGACCGACCGGCAAGAAGCTCTGTTGCGCGAGCTGGCCGACGAGGACCACGCCAACGTCAGCCCCCACCGCAAGAGTTTTTTCGAGAAACTGAAAGACTATTTCATCCCTGACGACGAGTCGTTGGCGGCTGGTGAATCATGAGCGAACGAGAAGACGTTAAGACAACCGACCCGATGCAGGCCACCGCGGCGGCGGCGGCCGTTGACACGGCGGCGCCCGGCGAGGCAGAAAATCTGCGGCAAGAGCTGGAAGCGGCCAAAGAGCGGGCGTTGCGCGTGCAAGCCGAGCTGGAGAACTACCGCAAGCGCATGCGCCGCGAAATGGACGACGAACGGCGCTACGCGCAGTTGCCGCTGTTGAAGGAGCTTTTGCCGGTGATCGACAACATCGGCCGGGCGGTGCAGGCCGCCGAAAAGTCGTCCGACGGCGCGGGGTTGCTAGACGGCGTGAAGCTGGTGGCACAGCAGCTTGAAGGCGTCTTATCGCGGCACCACTGCACGCGCATCGCCGCGCTGCACCAGCCGTTCGATCCGCATCTGCACGAGGCCATTTTGCAGCAACCCAACGGAGAGCATCCGCCGGGCACCGTGCTGCAGGTCACGCAGGAAGGTTACCAATTGCACGAGCGTGTGGTGCGGCCGGCCCAGGTCATCGTGTCGGCCGCGCCTACCGCGTGAAAAAAACAACCGTTATTCGTTGAAGAACCTATGCCAACCTACGATTACGTCTGCGACGCGTGCGATCACAAGTTCGAGTTGTTCCAGACCATCACTGCCGAGCCGGAAAAAAAATGCCCCGAGTGCGGCAAGCGCAAGCTCCGCCGGCTGATCGGGGCGGGCGCCGGGTTTGTCTTTAAGGGGTCGGGCTTTTACCAGACCGACTATCGCAGCGAGTCGTACAAAAAAAAGGCCGAGGCCGAAAACAAATCTTCGTCTGAAGCGTCGAAGTCGAGCTCCGAAACCAAGAGCGAGAGCAAAGCCCCCGAGAGCAAGCCCGCCGGCGACGCCAAGCCGGCCAAAAAGCCAAAGAAGAAAGAATAAGACCGACCCTGGTGGCTGGGGGGAAGGTCCAAAGCAATGCCGCGGCAATTTCGCCGGCCGGGGCATCCGCGTCACCGCTTCGCTGGCTGAGCGATTTGACGCCAAGACGCAATGTCTTTATGCTAAGCTCCAAACGCGGTGGCGGACTTTATTGCCATACGCATTCTCGCTCCAGTGCAAGGAAAGGGTCGCGCCATGATGTGTTCTTATCTCCTTGCGGCGGCGCTGCTGGCGGCGCCGGATTCGCCGGCGCCGTTTGAGAAAGCGGCGCTCGAACGCTTGCAGATGCTGCACCACGACGAGGCAGCGAACTGGCAAATGACGGTCGGCGATGACGACCCGACGCTGGCGGAGTTGGACCCCACCCCGATTTACGTCTGGACGAACCCGACGAAGAGCACGGGACAATACGGCGCGGTGTATGTCTGGACGTGGCGGCGCCGGCCCATCGTCGTCGGCAGTGTCTTCTCGCATCCCGAGAACGGCCGAAGATTAGTGTGCCATGAGTTTCATTCATTGTGCCCAGAGCCGCTGCATCCGCGGCGTGGCGCGGGCGGCGAAGAGACCTGGGAGCCGAAAGCGGTGGTGGCGCTCGAGCCGCTGTCCGACGCGCCCCAGCCGGAGGAGTCTGCAAGCCGCCGGTTGATTCAGATGCGTGCCCTGGGCCGCGGTTTTTCGGCGCACAGCATCGACTTTGGCAAACAACGCTGGGAGTTGCGATTACTTACGCAGCCGCTGTACCGCTATCAGCAAGTCGACGGCGATGTCATCGACGGCGCGTTATTGGCCTTCGTGACCAGCGCCGGAACCGATCCCGAAGTGATCCTGGCGCTCGAAGCGCGCCGTACGCCGAAAGGCGAGGCGTGGTATTACCGACTTTTGCGTTTTTCGGATTCAAACCTCTACGTCGAGCGGCAAGGCAAGGAAGTCTGGTCAAGCGTCCGCGACCAGCGGAATCAGTTTAATTTCAACCCCGACCATACCTACCGCTTGATTCGCGACACCATGATTGATGAACTGCCCGAGCTGAGAAAGGAATAAATGGCCTCCCACGATCATGGGAGTCCAAATGTCTAAATGAGACGCCCTCGATGTGGAAGCCCGACGATTGTGCAAGGTCATTTAGTTTAGTTGCGGTATCGTTGAGCCGGGCAACTCTACTGAGTAAAATCATGTAACGGTCCCCCGCGGAGTTCTTGTGCCATCCATTCGCTGCCCCGTCTGTCGAAAACCGTTCGAGCCAGAGCAGTCTGGCACACTTCCGTTTTGTAGCGAGCGCTGCCGGCGCGTCGATCTGGGCCGCTGGCTCGGCGAAAGCTACTCGGTGCCTGTCGAACGGCAGGACGACGAAGACGGACCCGATTTCGATGATGCCTTCGAACAGCGTTGACACGGCAACTCCCGGAAGATCTGCCGATGCACGCGAACGTCCTCCCAGCGACTGCGATTCGCCGCGTGGCGCGTGCGGTGCGTGGTCTTACGCGATATCGGATTCCGCCGCATCTTGCCAATCGGTTCGGCCAGCTCGATGCCGAGGCGCGCGGCGAGCTGGCCGATTGCCTGCATGAGTTTCGACGAGAAACGCGGAGCTTGCCGCCGGTCGACGACGAAGATTTCCAAAACCATCTCCATCGCCGGCTCGATGAGACGCAGCAGCGGGTGATTCCCTGGCTCGATGCCGCCCGCGGGCTGAAAGACGCCGCGGTGCTCGAAATCGGCTGCGGCACCGGCAGCGCCACGGTGCCGCTGGCCGAGCAGGGCGCCCGCGTCACCGCGGTCGATGTCGATGAACGGGCGATTGAAGTAGCGCGCCGGCGCTGCCGTCTTTATGGTGTCGACGCTCGCTTTGTCGTGGGCAATGCCACCGACCTTGAGGCGGTGCTACCGAGCGAGTCGTTCGATTACATCATCTTTTTCGCGTCGCTGGAGCACATGACGCACCCAGAGCGGATGGCGGCGATGCGGAGCACGTGGCAGAGCCTGCCCTCGGGCGGGCTGTGGTCGGTGGTCGAGGCGCCCAACCGGCTGTGGTATTACGATCACCACACGGCGCTGGAAAATTTTTTTATGTGGCTCTCCGATGAGCTAGCCGTCGATTATCTGACTCTTTGCGCGCGGCAGGATGTGCGCAGCGAAGTGCTGCAAGCCGCCGACCCGGTGCTGGCCTTGCGGCGGGCCGGCCGCGGCGTCAGCTTTCATGAGTTCGACCTGACGCTTGGCCCGGCGGACCGCCTCGACGTGGTGAGCTCGCTGACCAGCTTTTATCGCAGTCGCGACCTGTTTTTGTGGCTACTGTGGCGTTTTTCGGGCGACGCGCGGTATGAGCGACTGCTGGGCAAGCTCTGCCCGCGTTTGCACCCCGGCTTCCTGCAGCCGACCTTGGATTTGATCGTCCGTAAGCCGTAGCTCGTTGCTTGCAGGCTGTGGCGCACCGCCTATAATGCCGGCATTTCACACTCCTCTTTTGACGTGAGCGGTTCATGCCCGAACAGCGCGATGCGAATTTGCGCGACTACCCGCAGCCTGACGTGGTGCGCGAGATCGCCTGGCTCGATGTGTTTCCCTGGCTGCTTTTGGTGCGAGCGTTTCGCATCTCAATCCAGACGGGCCATTTGCTACTGGCCTCGGCCGGCGTGCTTCTAACGGTGATCGGCTGGTGGGCGCTGGCTCAGGTGTTTGGCGGCACTCAGGAACAACCGCTGGCGAGTTGGCTGCCCGCTTATCAGAGCTGCCCCTGGCGCGATCCGGGCGAAAGCGCCGAAGCGGCCTGGCTGGGCATCGAGCCGGAAGAGCGGGTCGAATCGCCGCGGCTCGTGCCCGACCGCGCCTTGCTGCCGGCGCATCCGGTCTGGCAGGTGGGGCCTCCGCGGCTGGGTTATTATCCCGGCAATCCGTTTCTGGGGGCGTGGCAGCAACTTCGCGCACCGTTTCGGCAGCTCTTCGATCGAGATCTGGGCGTCGCCGGGTTGGCGTTTCTGCTGTTGTGCTGCCTGTGGGCGGCGGCCGTGTGGGCTTTGTTCGGCGGCGCCATCACGCGCCGCGCCGCGTTGCAATTTGGGCGTGAAGAATCGATCGGGCTGAAATCGGCGGTGCGTTATGCTGCCGGAAAGTGGCGCAGCTATTTTGCCGCGCCGCTGTTGCCGCTGTTCGGCGTGCTGATTTTCGCGTGTCCGGCGTTGGCGCTCGGGGCGTTGATGCGGATCGACCTCGGCTTATTGGCGGCGGCCGTCGTCTGGCCGCTGGCGATCTTGGCCAGCATCGTGATGGCCTTGCTCTTGTTGGCGCTGCTGTTCGGCTGGCCGCTGATGTGGCCCACCATCAGCACCGAAGGCACCGACAGCTTCGATGCGCTCAGCCGCTCGTGGTCGTATGTGTATCACCGGCCCCTGCATTATTTATTCTACGCGGCCGTCGTCACGGTGCTCGGCGGGCTGGGCTGGCTGTTTGTGGCGTACTTCGCCGAGTGGGTGATTTACCTGCCGCTGTGGGCCGCAAGCTGGACCGCCGGCAATGAACGAATGACCGAGCTGGAGCGAATGAGCGAGTTGATCGCGCTTGGATCGTCGGACGACCTGAGCATGCTGAGCCGCTGGGGAGTGCAGTGCCTGTTGTTTTGGATCGGCTGTGTCCGGCTGCTGGCGCTGGGGTTTGTCTACAGTTATTTCTGGACCGCTTCGACGGGCATCTATTTTCTCTTGCGCCGCGACGACGACGGCACCGATCTGGACGACGTACACCTGGAGCAGGCCGATCAGGCGTATGGCCTTCCGCCGCTGGAAACCGATGCCGCCGGCGTACCCACCGTCGCCGCGTCGGAGGCGGCCGCCGATGCCGCGGCCACACCGGCGATCGAGCCGGAAGGACCGAGCGGCCAGCAATCGTAGATAGGCCGTAGGGCGGGCCGAGCGCAGCGAGTCGCACCGTCTGGCGGCAAAAGCGGCGCGGCAAC
>JAICLL010000044.1 GCA_025927475.1 Pirellulales bacterium | reverse complement strand
GGGAATCCATCTCACAAATAAACCAACCCCCCAAACCTACTTTCTCTTTCGGCCCCGATAATTATTCTTTATTTTCGCGGCGCAAAAGACGACTTTAGGGCATCGCAACATCGACCGCACGACAAGAGTTATGAACCACGAAAAGACCATTGCGCATCAGCGGCAGCGGCGGGGGTTTCGGGTGCGCAACCGCATCAAGCGAGACTCGACGCGCCCCCGGCTGAGCGTTCATCGCAGCCATAAGCACATGTACGCGCAGATCATCGACGACGAGCGCGGCCACACCTTGGTGGCGGCCAGCACGGTTGACAAAGCCATTGCCGACGAGGCGAATTACGGCGGCAATAAAAACGCCGCCCAAGCCGTGGGCAAGGCCCTGGCGGAGCGAGCCTTGGCGGCCGGCATCAAGGAAGTCGCCTTTGACCGCCGCGAATACAAGTATCACGGGCGGATCGCCGCCCTGGCCGAGGCCGCCCGCGAAGCCGGCCTGGCGTTTTAGAATTGCGATCAATCGAAAACCCCAAATCCAAAATCGAAAATCCCTATGTCTACTGGCAGCGGCGGCGGTCGTGGTGAACTGATCGATAAGGTCGTGAAGATTCGGCGTTGCGCCGCCGTGGTCAAAGGCGGGCGCCGCTTCAGCTTCTCGGCCATGGTGGTGGTCGGCAATGGCCGCGGCAAGGTGGGCTGGGGCTATGGCAAAGCCAACGAGGTTCCGCCCGCGGTCGAGAAGGCCGTCAAGGACGGCAGCCGCAATCTGGTCGAGATTCCTTTGGCCGGGCCGACCATTCCGCACACGGTGCAAGGCCAGTTCGGCGCGGCCTTGGTGGTGCTGGTGCCCGCCGCGCCGGGCACGGGCGTCAAGGCGGGCAGCAGCGTCCGGGCGGTTTGCGAAGCCGCCGGCATCCACGATATTCTTACCAAAAGCTTCGGGTCGACCAATCCGGCCAACCTGGTCAAGGCGACCCTGCAAGCGTTGCTTAGTCTGCGCTCGAAACAAGAGATCGAGCGGCTACGGGGAGTCACACTCTAATGCAGCTTCACGACGTCCATCGCGGCATTAAAAAACACAAGCGACGGCTGCGCGTCGGCCGTGGTCCCGGCTCGGGCCGCGGCAAAACCGCCGGCCGCGGGCACAAAGGTCAGGGCCAATTGGCCGGCTGGACCGCCCATCCCGCCTTCGAGGGCGGCCAGATGCCGCTGGTGCGCCGCGTGCCCAAGCGCGGCTTCCACAATCAGTGGGCCGAGGAAATCAAGGCCCTCAACGTGGGCGAACTGAACGAGCTATTCGACAACGGGGCCGAAGTGACGATCGAATCGCTCAAGGCCCTGGGCAAGCTCAAGGGCAGGTTCGACCAGTTCAAGGTGTTAGGCGGCGGCGAGCTGACCAAGAAGCTGAAAATCACGGCCCACCGGTTCAGTAAATCGGCCCTGGAGAAGATTTCGGCGGCGGGTGGCCAGGCAGTGGTCTTGCCTCCCAAGGCGCCGGTCGTCAAAAATCAGAAGCGGGCGAGGAAGGCGATGGCATAAACGGAGGATGGCCTTCCTAGGCCGTCCAGCCACGAGGTAGACGGCCTAGGAAGGCCATCCTCCAAGTGTGCCGGGGTTACCTTCCGGGGCATCGCCAAGGCTCTGCCCCAGCCACCAGACGTGATTAGGCGTAGATAGAACCGACGGAGCGCACTATGTGGGAAAAAATACGCATCGTCTTCACCATCCCCGAGCTGCGCCGCAAAATCTTGCTGACGCTGGGCTTGTTGGCCATTTACCGCGTCGGCTCGTGGATTCCGCTGCCGATCATCGACCAATCGAAGAGCCTCTTCACTTCGAGTGGCGACGCGGGGCTGGGGAAAATCTTGGAAAACGTGGCGACGTTCAGCGCCTCGCAGCTCGACAACGCCACCATCTTTGGCCTGGGCATCATGCCGTATATCTCGGCCTCGATTATCTTCCAATTGCTGGGCAGCGTTTGGAAGCCGCTCGAGGAGCTGCAAAAAGAAGGCGAAAGCGGCCGCAAGAAAATCAACGAATACACGCGCTACGCCACGGTCGTGCTGTGCCTGTTCCAAAGCTGGATTTACGTCAAGTTTCTGGTCGGCCAGAACATGATCGACTCGCAGTTTCTCGTGGGCGGCGCGTTGCCGCTCTCGTGGTATTTTGTCTCCGTCATGACGATGACCGCCGGCACGGTGTTTCTGATGTGGCTGGGCGAGCAGATCGACGAATTCGGCATCGGCAACGGCATCAGCCTGTTGATCATGGCCGGCATTCTGGCCCGCATGCCTAAGGCCGGCTACGACCTGCTGAAGCCACTGCTGACGGGCAACCTGGTGCTCGAAGGCGGCACCGGCGAAATGGGCGTCGCCAAGTTGATGGTGCTGGCCATGCTGTTTGTGGCCGTGGTCGTGGGCGTGGTGTTTATCACCCAAGGCCAGCGGCGCATTCCCACGCAAAGCGCCAAACATGTCCGCGGGCGGCGGGTTTACGGCGGCACGCGGCAATACCTGCCGCTGCGCGTCAACCAGGCCGGCGTGATGCCCATCATCTTTGCCAGCAGCTTGCTGATGTTTCCGGCGCTGGGTTTCGATATGCTCAACCGCGTCTATCCCACGGCGTTCTTTCGCGAGGCGCAAGATTCGCTGCAATCGTACACCGCCTATACGCACAACGTGCTGTACGTGGTGCTGATTTACTTCTTCTGCTATTTCTGGACGGCCATTACCTTCAACCCCAAAGACATGGCCGAAAACCTGAAGAACTTCGGCACCTTCATTCCCGGCTACCGGCCTGGCAAGCGGACCACCGATTACCTGGAAAAGGTCATGGTGCGCATCACCTACGTCGGGGCGGGGTTTTTGGCCTTGGTGGCGATCATGCCGATGCTCGTCGCCAACATGGCGAATATCGACTTCACGCTGGCCAGCTTTTACGGCGGCACCGGCTTGTTGATCGCCGTCAGCGTGGCCTTCGACCTGGTGCAAAAGATCGACAGCCATTTGGTCATGCGGAACTATCGGGGATTGCTCGAAAAGTAGCCCAGGACGACCATGCGGATCATCTTCATCGGCCCGCCGGGGGCCGGCAAAGGCACGCAGTCGCTGCGCCTGGTCGAGTACCTGGGAATCCCGCACCTTTCCACCGGCGACATGCTGCGGCAGGCCGTGGTCGAGCGCACCCCCACCGGGGTCTTGGCCGGGCCTTACATGGACGCCGGGCAGCTCGTGCCCGATGACATTATCCTCAAGCTCATGGACGAGCGGATGCGGAAAGGCGATTGCGGGCGCGGCGCCCTGTTCGACGGGTTTCCACGCAACCTGCACCAGGCCGCGGCACTGGACCGGATGCTGGAAAAAATGTTCGGGCAGGCGCTCGATGCCGCTCTGGAAATGAACGTCGACGACGCCGAGATCATCCGCCGCCTGAGCGGGCGGCAGCGCACCGACGACCGGCCCGCCGTGATCGCCGAGCGACTGAAAAGTTATTGGCATGAAACCCGCCCCTTGTTGGAGTATTATCGCCAGCGGGGAGTGCTGCGGGTGATCGACGGCATCGGCACGCAAGACCAGGTGTTCGACCGCATCAAGGCGGCGCTCGGTCGGCAGCAGCCGGTGTAGTGAACACCCGTGGGAACCAGCCGCCCTTGCAAACGAATTCACCTTGATCAATCTCCGTTCGCCGCGTGAAATCGGGTTGATGCGCCAGGCTGGGCTGCTGGTCTGGCAGGCGCACCACGAGGCGGCTGCGCTGGTTCAGCCCGGCGTGACGACGGCCGAAATCGACCGGGTGATCGAGAAATTCTTCGCCGCGCACAACGCCACGCCGCTGTTCAAAGGCGTGAAGGGCAAAGTGCCGTTTCCGGCGGTGACGTGCATTTCGATCAACGAAGAAGTGGTGCACGGCATTCCGGGCGCTCGCCGGTTGAAGGTGGGCGACGTGGTCAGTCTCGACACCGGCTGCAAGCTCGATGGCTGGTGCGGCGACGCCGCGGTCACCCGCGCCGTTGGCCCGGTGGCTCCCGAAATCCAGCGGCTGCTCGACGTCACCAAGGCCACGCTTCACCTCTCGATCGAGCTGATGAAGGTCAAAAGCCGCTGGAGCCAAGTGGCCGCTGAAATGGAGAAATATGTCCATGACCATGGCTTTCACGTGGTCGAGACGTTTGTCGGCCATGGCATCGGGCGCGAAATGCACGAAGAGCCGCAGGTGCCCAATTTTTGCAGCAAGCAGTTTTTGAAAAAGGGCGACTTCGATTTGCGGCCCGGCCTGGTGATTGCCATCGAGCCGATGGTCAATATGGGCACCGGCAAGGTCAAAGGGCTATCCGACCATTGGACGCAGGTAACCAAAGATGGACGGCCCAGCGCCCACTTCGAACACACCGTGGCGATGACCAAAGACGGCCCCGTGCCGCTGACGCTCGGCCCCAACGGTGAAGACGTGTGAGGCGTGCCCGATGTCCTCTCGGTGGCTGCAGAGTCGGGGCGATGCCACGGATCATTGCACCCACGCACTTACCCGCCCCTCATAAGTAGTACGATGCGCACGGCCGTGCGCATCGGGGCGCTTACTTACTTGAAATGCGTTGGTTCACGAATGCGCTTCGGCTAGCCCATAACCGGCGGGCAGACGGAACGCCTACCACAAGGCCGGTTCGGGGATAGGCTCTCAGGCGTCGCCCCGGCCGTGAAAGGTCGTCATCAGCGGCGCGGGCGGCCACAAGCGCCGGGGCTACCTTGTGGAGGCGGTGTCGGCCTGGGCCGGCAGCGTGGTGAAATACCCGATCATCATTTCTTCCCAGGTTTGATCGCCCCAGCGCACGGTCTTGGTGGGGTCGGGGTTGGCCAGGTTCGCCGCCGAGTTGTCAAAATGCGCCGTGCAGCGCAGCACCGTGCCCTTGGGCAGCAGCTTCGGCTCGGTCAAATGATATCGCAACTGCCAGTTAAAGTCGTACCGGGGAATGTCGAGCAGAATCTCGTTGCGGCCATCGGGATATTCCGCTTCGTAACGGAACGATTTGCCGCGCAGGTGCATGTGCGGTGTGAGCGTCAGCAGCCGCACGTCGTCGTCAAAGCGATGCTGCGAGCGCACTTCGTGGTTGTCGGCGCCCGGCGGAATCTGGATCAGCGGATTGGCGGCCATGCCGCCGCCGATCTTTTCGCGCACTTCCGCCGCGTTAGCGAATACCAAACCCAGCGAGCTGCGGTCCCGCTGCGGCGAGCCGTTGGGCGTGTAGTGCAGTTGGAAAACGATCCTGGAACCGGCGGGCACGAACATCGCCGCGCCTTCGGGAAAGGTGGTGGGCGGCATGCCGGGCGCAAAGCCGACCATCGCTCCGCGCCGGCCGCGCGTCTTTTCGCCCGGCGGCACGAAGAACGCCACAATATGGTGCACCACCGCGCGATTGTCGGGCCGGCACTCGGCCGCTTTGATCCACGTGTCTTCACGAAATCCGGGGTCGACCGTGTAATATTGATAGGCCACGACGCCTTCGGCAGGCACGTCGACCGGTTCGTCGCGGATGGGAATCACCTGATTGGGTTGCGGAATCTGCCAACCAACGACGAACCGCCTCGGCTCGGGCAGTTGCCCCCGATCGCCTTCCGGACAGCCGGCATCGACCCATTGGTCGAGCAGCGACTTTTCTTCATCGCTCAGCCGTGGATCGTTCTGAAAGACGCCGTGCCGGGGGTCGGCAAACCAGGGAGGCATTCGCCCTTGCTCGACGACTTCGCGGATGCTTTCGGCCCAGCCCACGACTTCGTCGTAGCGGGTGAGCGCAAAAGGAGCGACTTCGCCCGCCCGGTGGCACTCGACGCAGCGCCGATCCAGCAACCGAGCAATCTGGTTGCAATAGGTCACCGTGGCCTGAGTGTCCGTTTTTCGCAAGCGGCCGATAAGGCAGCCCTGTACTTCTGTCTGCGAAACACTCACCGGCTGGCCGTTCAGCAGCTCTTCCAGTGCAATCGCCAGATCGCGCCGCGTGGCGCTGGGGCGTTGTCGCCCGACGACGAACTGATCGTCGATGCGGCCGCGATAGCGCACCACACGTTGATCGTCGAGCACAAAGACTTCCGGAGTGCGCACGGCGCCGAGCTGGTCGGCGACCACATTTCCCGGATCTTTGAGAAGCGGAAACTCGATTTCGTGCGTGCGCGCAAACTCGGCAAGTTCGCTCAGCGTATCTTGCTGGTTGGAGTCGATGGCGATAAACGCCACGCCGCGCGATTGGAATTCTTTGGCCAGCGCGGCCAGGCGGGGCGCATATTGCCTGGCCAAAGGGCATTCGCAGCCGACAAACGCCACCACCGCCAGCTTCGGCGCCGTGGCCGGCTCGTCGGCCGGTTGGCTGAACGCCGCGGAGAGCGAGTGCGCTTTGCCGCGATCATCGCGCAGCGAAAAATCGGCGACCGAGCAGCCTACCCCACCGGGCTGTTGTTCAGGCGGCCCTTCGCAGGCGGCACGAACCATGCCGGAAACAGCCATCAGGCAAAACAATATGCAGAACGAGATTCGCATGGTGCCTCTTGAAATAAGGGAACATACGCAGATGCGCGTGCATTCTAGCAGAGAGGAACGCCGAGGGCAGTATGGCTTCTAAGCGAGGTTCCGCACGGGCCAAAGCTGGCCGTCGCGCAGCGAAAGAATGGCGGCCAATTCGCCGTTGCGGTTGATCGCCGCCGCCTCGCCCGCCGGCGAAACCGCTTGCAAATCTGCCGGCCGCGGTATCGGCAGACCATGTCCGATTCGGCTGAGATGCTCATCGCCAAGCTCCACATGAGGCAACGCCTCAACCGCCCGGAGCGACGGCAGAAGTCGTTCTTGCACCGTTTGCCGATTGAGTTCCTCGGGCAGGCACGCTTCGTCCAATGGAAAAGAACCGATCGCCGTGCGTACCAGGGCCGACATCACGGCGGCGGTGCCCATTGCCGCGGCCAGGTCGCGGCCCAACGAACGGATATACGTGCCCGAACTGCATTCGATGTCGAGCGTCAGCTCAGGATATTCGAATCGTTTTACGTCGAGCCGGTAAATCGTGACCGGCCGCGGCGCCAACTCGACGGTCTCTCCCGCTCGGGCGAGATCGTAGGCCCGGCGGCCTTTCACCTTCAACGCCGAAAAGGCGGGCGGGCGTTGCTCGATCGGCCCCGTCAGCCGCGCCGCCGCGCGACGCACGTCGTCAAGGTTCGGCCGCGGCGGATCGTGCAGCATGCGCACGACGCCCTCGATGTCTTCGGTGTCGCTTTCGCGGCCGAGCAGAAACGTGCCGGTGTATTGCTTGGGCATTGCCTGCACATATTCGATCAATCGGGTGGCCGCGCCGACGGCGATCACCAGCACGCCCGAGGCCAGCGGATCGAGCGTGCCGGCGTGGCCAACTTTGGCCGGCCGCAGCCAACGTTTTACACAGTCGACTGCCTCGCGCGACGTCATGCCCGGCGGCTTGTGCAGATTGATCAGTCCGGAATGCGTCATCTTGGGCACTTGATCACGGTGAGTAACTTATGAACTCGACGTTCGGGTAGTGCCACGGCCGTAACCGCCGCTGTTTCAACGCCACGCTGAACCCATTCGCCGATCATAAAGCACGCCTATCCGAGATACTCAAGCGTTCCTCCGCGGCGATTGACCTACGGGTATAGATTTGGATCCTCCACCACCAAGCCTTCACGGCGCGCCGCCGAATTCAGTTCGAGATCGGCGGATACAAGAATTAGGGGCGGCAATGCCGCCGCGATCCGAACTTGACTCAATTCAACGGCACCTGCCAACTGCAGGGCGTCGTACGCGCGCAACTCATGCTTCTCCGCTAAGGCGGACGCATGTCCGATAAGACGGTCTGAAAGGCGAAGCAAGATGTAGTCGTTTTGTATTTCGGATCTTAGCTGCGCCAGCGCCATTGCCGCGTCACTTGCCCCTAAGCTACCGCTTTTCCGACGCCGGACAATCGCAGACACGGCCTCGACTTCGGAGATTTGCAGCACGTGCAAGTCGTTCGCAGACGCCGGCGCAACCACACCGCGAACCCAGGAGCTGCCGGTTTCAACGACATAGCATTTCACCAATGCGCTGCTATCAAAAAAATAGGCCGGCAATTATCGGCGCTCCTCGATAATTGTTCGCGAAAGCGGTTCGCCGCTGATAGGCACCGGCTGAAACCTCTCGAACGACCGCTGATCGCGACAGCGCCGCCGGACTTCGCTAATCAGCCCCGCTTCGAGTAAGAGCTTTTGGTAAGCCTCATCGGCGGCCTCGTCTGAAGCGAGTGCGGCAGCATCCAAAGCCGGCGACCCTTTCAAGGCTGCCAGCACATTTCGGCGGTCGTCGGGGGGCAACGATCGAAGATCTTGGATCAGCTTCTCAACGTCGTTTGACATTTTTTTCTAGCGATTGCTCCCATGAAGTTTACCTCGCAACCCAGGGGCAGGCCAGCCCGAGTTGGCCCGTCCAGGCGCGGCAGAGGCGCCGCATTAGCGAGGCTTGCTGACGAGCGCCTGGTCGAAGTATTGCCAGCCGGCGGGCGTGCGCAGCCAGACTGCGTGGCTGCCATCGGGCGCGGCGCGCCGCGCAAAGGCCCACTGCACGACCGAGGCATCTTCCGCCGCCGACCAATAGCTGAACCGCTCGTCGCGGCGCACGTAGCGAAGGCCCGTCAAAAACGATTGCCGCTGCCGTTGATAGGCGGCCTGCCCTGAACCGCCGATGAGCGAAAACCTGCCGCGGCTTCCCGCAAAGACATATTTGAGCGGCGGCCGCGGCAAGTTGCCCGCGACGAGCGGAGCCTGCCAGCGCGGCGGACTTGCCAGTGATGGTTCGCGATTCGGCTGGGCACGATCGCGGCTCGGCGAACTAAGCCTCGGCGCACTACGACTCGGCGCATTACGACTCGGCGCATTACGACTCGGCGCATTGCCACGCGGCAGGCCGCGGTTCAGCGGGCCACGGCTTGGCACTCGCCGCGGCGACAGCGGAGACGCCCCGCCGCGCATCGGATCGTCATCGTCCGGAATCGGCGCCGGACGCCGCGGAAGACGGTCGAAATCAAACTCGTCGTCGCCTTGGTCCCTGATGTCGACGCTCAACGACGGCATCAATAGCGGTGCAAGCAGCACAAGGCGCAGCATGGTTTGTTACTAACCCTTTCCCTTCATTGCCGCCGCCAAAATCTGCGACGTGCTCTCACGCATGATCCGCGGATCGACCGTCTTGCCCTCGAGCAGCGTCTTGCGCACGTCCTTGCCCGAAATGAACACCGGCTTTTCGTCCTTATGTAGCTCCATCAGATCGACGCGCCCGACCGATTCATAATAGGCCGCGAAGCCAACCTTGACCGGCTTGACTTGCAAATCGCCCGCCAGCTTGCCGAACATCTCCTGGGCGTCGAAATCGCCCCAGATGGCCGTGCCGTCGTGAAACGGCGCGTCGGCATGCTTGCGGCCAATGACGATATTGGTGAAGCCGAAATTCTGGCGATAGATGGCGTGCATCACCGCTTCCTTCGGCCCGGCGTAAAACATCTTGATGTCGACGCCGAGCAGGAACACACGGTCGGGCACGCTTTCGTTGCGCGGGCCCCACAGCTTCGGATCGCTATCGCCCTCGCCGAGTTGCCGCTTGTCGATCAGGGCCTCGTAGGTTTGCATGCGCACGTCGGCGGGCACGTCGTCGCCCTTGGTCTCGCCCACCAGCGGATTGAGGCAGGCCCCCGCGTTGTGCCCTTCGCGCAGCAGTGTCTCCAAGCCGTACACCAGCGCATATTCGTGGGCGCGGTGTAGCGGGTTGCGCGTTTGAAAAGCCACACAGCGGTCCCATCCCTTGGCCGCCAACAGCGCTCGCACCTCGCGTGGCGACAGCACGTATTTGCCGAACTTTGGGTTCTTCGGCTGCGGCAGCACGCGGATGGTGCCGCCCAGCAGGTGCGTCTTGTCGGCATCGCCCTTGAGCACCATATCGGCGCCGGGATGGTCGGTGCGTTCGGTCTGATAGACGCCTTTGATGTATTTGGGCTTGTCCCAGGGAAAGACATCGGTGAGATCGAGCATCGCCACAACGTCGCCGCCCGTGTTGGTCAAGGCCACGCGCTGGCCGGTGTGCAGCCCCGCCGCCAACTCGCTGGTGACCGGCAGAGCCAACGGAATCGTCCAGGCATAGCGATTGCCGCCGTGTATGAGGCAGGCCTCTTCGAGCACTCGGTGATAGGTGGCCGAGTCCATCGGGCCGGTCAAGGGGCTAAGCGTGCCATCGCCCAAGCGATAAACCGTCGACAAATCCGCATCGGAGACCGGCACCTTGGCCAGCCCCTTGGCCTCGGCCTTGAAGGCTTCGATCTGGTCGGCGGGAACAGTTCGGCAGACGGGTTCGACAAGTCCGCCATGCGGCGGGGGAAGTTTCGACATCAGACAAACACCTCGCTAAGTTCCACGGTCAAACGAACCATCGCGCTTGCCCGAAGGCTGAGCGCCCGTTGAGTATAGCCGGGCGGCCGCCTAGGCTAAAGGGGCGCACGGATCCGTTGCCGGCGACCAAGAATCGCCGCCCGGCGGCGAATGACTTTTATAACCCCGGCTTGGAATGCCATGTCCGACATCGCGGCAAACACCTTCGACCACCGCCAAATCACGCGCCCCGATCCGGCGCTGATGCGGTATTACCTGTTGGTCTCGCTGCTGACGGGGCCGGGGTTCTTCTTTGCCATTTTGCCGCTGTTTTTCAAATATGAGACCCTGCGATATCGGTTCGACGACGAAGGTATCTCGATGAGCTGGGGCATCTTGTTCCGCCGCGAGATTTATTTAACCTACCGCCGGATCCAAGACATCCATCTCACCCGCAATTTGTTGCAACGCTGGCTGGGACTGGCAACGGTGTCGGTTCAGACAGCCGCTGGCGGCAGCGGGCCGGAGATGAGCATCGAGGGCATGCTGCGGGCCGATGAACTGCGCGATTTTCTGTACACCAAGATGCGCGGCGCTCGCGACCATCTGGCGCAGGCGCCCGCCGGCGGCGCCCCGGCCGACGACGCGCTGTTGGCGCGGGTGCCCGAGGGCGGCGCTGGGGCCGACGAGGCGCTGGTCTTGTTGCGGGAAATCCGTGATGCGCTGGCACGGCAATCGGCCGCCAAGAGCGAATCATGAGCCGCGCCATCGTCAGCGAGCATGTCGACCGGGCCAGCCGCTGGGTCTATCAGGGGCTTTGGGCGGTTCTCGTGCGTTGGTTTCACGTGCCCGATCGTCCGCCCCAATTGCCCCTCGCTCCCGGCGATGTCAGCGAATCGTTCCGCCCGGCGACTGGCTTTTGAGCTATCTGAAATTTCAATTCTGGGTGGGGCTGACGCTGTTTGATGGTCTTGTCGTGATCGTATGGTTCGTGATCGCAGTGTCTTCGCTTCTCGCCGGCGTGCTGACGGCGTTGCCGGCGCTGGCCATCGCGGTGTTGCCCGGCATGCTGGCGTACCTCGCCATTCACCTGCGATATGACAGCACGTGGTACGTGATGACCGCTCGCAGCCTGCGCATTCGCCGCGGAATCTGGATCATTCGTGAGACGACCATCACGTTTGAGAACGTCCAGAACGTCGAGGTGCGGCAGGGACCGCTGCAGCGGTTTTTTGGCATCGCCGATGTACTGGTGCAGACGGCGGGCGGCGGCGGCAAACAGCCAGCGGGGCAACACGGTACTGAAACGATGACCGACCATCATGGCTTGATCGAGGGCATCAGTCATGCGGCGGAAATCCGCGACCTGATTCTCGCGCGGCTGCGGCGCTCGCGCGTGGCGGGCTTGGGCGACGAGCCTCATCACCTTCCGGCCGGCGCAGGCTGGTCGGCCGAGCACCTCGCCGTTCTGCGCGAGATCCGCGATCTGGCCTGCCGCTCGGCATGAACTGCCGGTCATTGCAGAGCCACCTTGTGACACTTGCCGTCGGTGGTTGCGATCGACCGCCAAACGGCAAAACGGGTAGGGTGGACCGAGCGCAGCGAGTCCCACCGTTTGCCGCATCTTCGTTCCCGCGCCGAGTTGCCGCCTTATGGTGGGACTCGCTGCGCTCGGCCCACCCTACGCCCTAACGCATGCTCAGAGCTGTTTGGATGCCAATACCGATCGGAGCCGCTGGCCGACTTGCGGCAACTACGTGTCAAATCGTTCGCTTGGGGCATTGCGCGGCAGCCAGCGGCAGAGCAATACGCCGCCAAAGTAGAGCAGCACCAAGGGAACCGCCATCAAAAAGATGCTATACGGATCGGCCGGCGTCAGCACCGCGGAAAGGATGACAATCACCAGGATGGCGATCCGCCAACGCGCTACATAGGCTTCGGCGGTGAAGATGCCAATTCGCTCCAGGAACAGCATCACCAGCGGCAATTGAAAGCTGACGCCAAAGCCCAGCGGCAAGAAGATCACGAAACCAAGCCACTCGGTAATGCGCGGCTCGGTGTCGAACCCAAGCGTGCCGTTGATGCCCAGCAAAAACGTCAGCACCGGCTGAAACACAAACAAGTAAGCCAGCGCCGCCCCCGCCAGGAACAGGCCCAGGCTGAACGGCAGAAACACGTGGATGTATTTCTTTTCGTGCGGGTAAAGCCCCGCCGCCACAAACGACCAGATCTGATAGAACACCCAGGGGCTGGAAAGCACGATGCCGACGACAAACGAGGCTTTAAACCAGATCATAAAGCCTTCTTGAAAATTGAGCACCTTGGGGCTGATGCGCGCATCGCGTGCGATGGGGTGCCACAGAAACAGCGCCAGAAAACTCTCGGGACCGACCACGGCCTTTTCGGCGTGCGCGTCGGGAAGGCCCTTGCCCAACTTGGGGTCGGCGGCGCGCATTGCCACCGCGGCCTGGGCCAGATCGACCGTGCGCATTTCGTAGATCAGCCCCCGCTCATCGACCAAGTGCCGCATTTGCTCGGTCGTGTAGGGAACCGCGCGGCCCAGCGCGGTTTGCTCCGCGGCCCACTCTTGGTAAGACGTTACCGCCTGCGACTGATAGTAGCCGCCCAGAGCCTCTTCGAGCGGCGCCGAAATCAGCTTGACCACGTAGGTGCCCACGAACATGCCCAGGGCCACTCCAATCAACAAGCCGGCCATCGCCTTCAGCAGGCATACACGCAGCTCGTCGAGGTGCTCCCCGAACGTCATCGTGCTGTCTTTGAAGTAGTCTTCGTCGCGCTGCAGCACGGGCATCGAAAGCGTGGGCATAGGCGGGAGAGTTCGAGGCGGGAGATTCAGATGTGTGCTTTTTTGATGATACCAAGCGGCCGCCCGTTGGGCGAGCGGTTGCAAAATCGGCGGCAATCGGCATGATGCGGCGAGAGAAAGGAGACCAATCCGTGACACCGCTCTATCCGCTACGATTTCGCCCGATCCTCCGCCGCTATTTGTGGGGCGGGCGGCGGCTGGGCACCCATCTAGGCAAGCCGCTGGCCGAGGGCGACGACTTTGCCGAAAGCTGGGAAGTCTGCGACCGGGGCGAAGACCAAAGCATCGTGCATGCGGGACCGCTGGCAGGCGCGTCGCTGGCCGATTTGCTAGCCGACCGGGGCCGCGAAATACTCGGCCGACATGCGCCGCAAACGCGGTTTCCGCTGCTGTTTAAATTCCTCGACGCCCAAAAGACCCTTTCGGTTCAGGTCCATCCCGACGACGCCCGGGCCGCGCGGCTGGCCAAGCCCGACCTGGGAAAGACCGAGGCCTGGGTCGTGCTTGAGGCAACGCCTGGCAGCGTGATCTATGCCGGATTAAAACGCGGATTCGACCGGGCCGCGCTCGAGCGTGAGGTGTCGCGCGGCACCTGCGAGCTTTGTCTGCATCGCTTCGAGCCTCAGCCGGGCGACTGCATTTTTCTGCCCGCCGGCGTCGTTCACGCCATTGGCCAGGGGCTTCTTGTGGCCGAAATTCAGCAGTCGAGCGATGTGACCTATCGCCTGTTCGACTGGAACCGGCTGGGACCCGATGGCCGGCCACGGGCGCTGCATCTTGAGCAAGCGCTTGAGGCCATCGACTACAGCTATGGTCCCGCCCATCCCCAGAAACCCCAGCCTACCGACCGGCCCCAGGTCGAGCGGCTGGTCGCCTGCGAGCAATTCGTGCTCGACCGCCTGACGTTGTCAGGGCCGCAGACCGTCGGCGGCGATGACCGCTGCCATTTACTGGCAGTGATTGAAGGCGAAGTTGCCGTCGAGGGCGAGCCGGAAGGAACTCCACTACGCCGCGGAGCGACGGTCTTGTTGCCGGCCTGCCTGGACGCGATCGAGCTTCGGCCCCTGGCCCACGCCGTGCTGCTCGATGCCTATTTGCCATAAAGCGCCAGGGCAAATGGAAAACCCCTACATCCCTCCCTTTGCCGGGATGCTTCAAGTGCCGGCCGAAGGGCGACGATGCTGGTGCTAGCACTCGGCGAGATTCGCCTTTTGCCAACCGCCCGTTTTCGGTACGATCGGCCATCTTTCCCAGCGAGGGTCTCCCCGTGGCCTGGTTACGCGCGTGCTTATTGTCCGCCCTGCTGGCGGCTGCGCCCGGCTGCGGCATCGGGCAGGGTCAATTGGCCGATCAGGTGCTCCGGCCTGGGCCGACGCGCTATCAGCAGTTGCGGGCCACTCGGTTCGACCCTTATTCGCAGCAAGAACAGTTCGCTGGCCCGCGCGACTCGACCACTCGCCCGCGTGACGCGCTGCGGCCCACGCCCGAGCCGACCCGCGGGCGTTGGCCCACCTGGGGCTTCCCACGCTTCGGCGTGTGGTAAGGCGGCGCGAGGCAGGCAGGGTGCAGGAACGCGTCTGCGCCGCGAACCTCGCGATACTCTGTAGGGAACGCCCTCCGTGGCGTTCCGCGAGGGGCGGCGCGACGTCGATCCGCAGCACACGGAACGCCACAGAGGACGTTCCCTACAGGCGCCCATTGCAAACCCGTTCCTACGCCCTGGCAAACAGGGGACGCCGCTGATGCGTTCCCTACAGAGTGAAGCTGGGCTATGATGAGGTTAATCGCTCATCACCGCCACGCTTTCGCTAGAACTTTTCGATGACTGCACCTCGTCCCGCGCACCACCGCTTGAAACGTAAGGGCGCGCCGCCGCCGCGCCGCCAACCAAAACCGTCGTCGGCGCCGCGGGATACGGATCGTCCGCAGGGCGAGCGCTTGCAAAAAGTGATGGCCGCCGCCGGCATCGGCAGCCGCCGGCGCTGCGAAGAGTTGATCTTGGCCGGCCGCGTGGAAGTCGACCGGCGGGTGGTCCGCACGTTGGGCACCCGCGTCGACGCCGAGCGACAAGAAGTGCGCGTCGACGGCGATCCGCTGCAGCGCACGCGCCGGGTGCATTATCTGGTCAATAAGCCGGTCGGCGTCGTGTCGACCAACTTCGATCCCTCGGGCAGGACGCGAGTGATCGATCTGCTGCCGCAAACCGCCGAGCGGCTGTTTACGGTCGGCCGCCTCGATCAATCGAGCGAAGGACTGATGCTGGTCACCAACGACGGCGAATTGGCCAATCAGCTTGCTCACCCGCGTTACGGCGTCCACAAGACCTACCACGCCTTGGTGGCCGGCAAGCCCGAAGCCGAGGTGCTCGAACGTCTGCGGCGCGGCGTCCATCTGGCCGAAGGCGTGGCACGAGTCGTCAGCGTGAAGATCAAAAAATCTCTCGGCAAGAGCACACTCTTGGAACTGGTGCTGGCCGAGGGCCGCAATCGAGAGATCCGCCGCATTCTGGCCAAGGTCGGGCACAAGGTGTTGCGCCTGAAGCGCGTGGCCCTGGGCGGTGTGCGATTGAAAGAACTCGCGCCCGGCGAATTTCGCCCACTGCGGCACGATGAATTGCGCACCTTGCGCAGCGCGGTGCGCCAAGACCATCCGCGTGCGAGGCACAGCGAATGACTGCGGCCGCTTGCTATGCCGATCGTGCCTGGCACGGCGCCGTCGCGGTGGTTGAAAATGTGCGATTGGCGCGCGACACCTATCGCGTGCGCTTCGAGTGCCCCGAGCTTGCCCGACGCATCGTGCCGGGCCAGTTTGTCATGCTGCGCCTGGCCGGGCAGAACGACCCGCTCTTGGGCCGGCCGCTCGCCTTGTACGACGTGGTGCTCGATGCAGACGGCACGCCCCGGGATGTCGACCTGGTGTATCTGGTCATGGGCAAACTGACCGGCAAGCTCTCGCACTTCGTGCCCGGCCAATTGCTGGAGGTGTGGGGGCCGCTGGGCAATGGTTTTGCTCCGCGGGCGGCGGAGCATTTAATCATGGTTGCCGGCGGCATCGGGCAGACGCCGTTTCTGGCCCTGGCCAAAGAATATTTGGGGCGGCAACGCTACGGAGAATCGGCCCGACCAGCCGCGCCAGGCGGTCGCGTGACCTTCTGCTATGGCACGCGCAGCCGAGATTATTTGGCCGGGCTCGATGATTTCAAGCAGGCCGGCGTCGAGCTGCGCGTCAGCACCGACGACGGCAGCGCGGGGCATCATGGCTTGGTGACCGATCTCTTGAAACAGTGCCTGGAGGAAAACGCCACTCGGCGGCACGCTTGCGGTGTGGTCTGCTGCGGGCCTGAACCGATGATGGCGGCCGTTGCAGAAATGACCCGCCAGGCCCGCGTGCCTTGCCAGGTCTCGCTCGAAACACCAATGGCCTGCGGCATTGGCATCTGTTTCAGTTGCGTGGCCAGAGTGCGCGATGATGCCGGCGGCTGGGATTATCGCCGCACCTGTGTCGAAGGACCGGTGTTCGATGCGCGCGCAGTTGCATTCGATTGATCGCGGTAGCCCCGGTCCTTGTGGCCGGCCCGCTGGGGTTTTTGGAAGGTAGCCCCGGCCCTTGTGGCCTGCCCGTTTCGGCGCTGCCGGGCACAAGGCCCGGGGCCACCGGCCGTTTGCGGACATCACCTGCCGGGCACAAGGCCCGGGGCCACCTCGCGCCGTGCCGTCGCTTCCGTGGCGATGCTGTTGCGGCGTTTGCCGATCACCATGGCATCGACCGGCTGGTCGCGCCGGTAGCGATCGCATTTCACGACAGCCACTTCCTGCCAATCAAATGGCAGCGGCTTGCGCCGTCCGCGCACCGAATGAAAACAAAAGTATTCAAATTCTGGCGGAGGCGAGTCGGCTTTGGGCCAGTCGAGCCAAGGAATGGTTCGGCCAAAATGATACACGAACGGGTGATGGGCGCGGCCCAGGCTGACCAGATGTGCGTCGCTGGGCAGCAACCGCTTGAGCGCGCGTACTTGCCCGGCGATGTCTTCGCTGCGGCGGATGAGATCGTTCATCCAAAGACCATTCCAAGTAAGCCCCAAGAACAGCGCGATCGCCACCAGCGGTGCCGCCCGTAGATTGTTCGTCACCGGGGCATCGCTGAGCCGAAAACCTCGCTCGTGAACGCAGCCGTCTGCCCGGCCAAGCGCTGCCCCAGCCACCGGAGCCTTCCACACGATCCATGCGGCGAGCGAAGCCAGCAATATATACATCCAGGCGAATGGCAGCGATTGCCGTAGCGGCGTCTCGGCCAGGGCCGGCCAAAGGGTTGCCAGCAAGACGCCCCCTGCCGACAACAGCATCGCGGCGGCGACCGCGCCTCGATAGCGTCTCCAGAAGTCCGCCAGCCAGCCCGACGATGCCCGCCAGGCGCGGTCGATCACGATTGCCACCAGCGGGGCAAAGCAAGGATAAAGCGGCATGAAGTACCGGCCGCGGGCCTGGGGCGCCAGCCAACAGGTGGGGAACGCCACGGCGATCGCCAGCCATAAAAAGATTGCCGGCTGCCGAGCCGCGCCGAGCGAGCGGCGGAAATCGCGGTTGGCAAACGCCGCCAGCCAAACCGACCATGGCAGCAAACAGCCGGCGATTTCGCACGGATAGGTCAGCAGATGTTTGACCACCGGCCAGGGCTGAGAGTAATCGAATCTCGCCGCCGAGGTGTGCCCCCAGGTTTGCAGCACCAGCTTCCATTCGACCTCGCGCGCGTAGGGCACTTGCCAGGCGGCGACGATCGCCGCGAAGACGGCCAAGCCCAGCACATGACCGCCGCTGAGCAGAAACCGCCAATCGCGCCGGCAAACCAGATAAAGCACCGCGGCACTAACCAAGTAAATTGGCCCCTGTGGTCCTTTGGCCAGCGCCGCCAGCGCCGCAAAGCCGTAGCCGAGCGTCCAGGTCAGTGACGCGGGCCAGCCGCGCAGATAGCCCAAGTGCCAGAGCAGCAGCGACGCGCCGACCATCAGCGTCAGCGTGGCCTCGGTCTCGGCCAACATGCCAAGCTGCAAAATCTGCCCTGAAGTGGCGTAAGCCAGCCCAGCGGCCAAGGCCGCATTGCGCCCTAAAAAGCCGCGCGTGTAACCATAGACCACCAGTGCCGTCGCCAGCGTAACGAGGACGGTCGGCAAGCGAACGGCGACCGTTCCGCTGCTGCCGGTAATCAGCATGCTCAGTGCGATCAGCCAGTTGCCCAAGGGCGGTCGGTCGGGAAACAGCCGCCCCTGCTCGCGCGGCACGATCCAGTCGCCGGTTTCGAGCATTTCCAGGGCCACCCGCGCACGGCGAGTTTCTTCGCCACGCAGCGTCAGGTCGCCCAGCCGCGTGAAAAAGATCAAGATCACAACCAATGCCAGCAACAGCGCCTGCGGTTCGAGCCAGCGGAAAACGCTCGATCGAGCGGTGGCAAGAAAGGATTGCATGCAGGGAGTCTCGCAAAACCTGGCTTTTGCGGCCAGACGAGTTCGTCGGCTTTAGCTGGCGCGGCTCACCTGTTACACTGTGAACCATGCGAAACATGATCTCGGTACTGCTGTTTGTGGGCCTCACGGCCCTCTGTTGGGGCACTTATGGCCCGATCCTGCGAGTCGGTCAAGACGGCATGGGCCATAGCCATTGGCGACCCTTCATTTGCGTCGGTATGGCCTATTTTGTGATCGCCATTCTGGTGCCTGGGCTGTTGCTGCGAATGCGGGGCGAACGCGGCGCGTGGACCGCTGCGGGAACGGTCTGGAGCCTGATCGCGGGCGTGGCGACCACGCTGGGCGCCTTGGGCATCATCTTGGCCTTTAACAACGGCGGCAAGCCGATCTTTGTGATGCCGCTGGTCTTCGGTTGCGCCCCGGTGGTCAACACGCTTTATACGATGTTCACCACCCGCGACCATGATCGGCCGGGGCCGTTCTTTTTGGCCGGGCTGATCATCGTGGCCACCGGCGCGGTGGCGGTAATGATCTTCAAGCCCGCCACCGTGCAAGCCAGCCAAGTGGTCACCGTCGAGAAATCGTCGGCGGCCGATGCCGCCGGGGACGGCGTCGAGGTGACCGCCAAAACGCGTACTGAAACGACACCGTCGTCGAATTGGACGGAGAAGCTGCTGGTTCTGCTCTTCGTAGCCATGACCGCCCTCTGTTGGGGCGTGTACGGCCCCATGCTGCACAAGGGCCAGATGCTGATGCAAGGCAGCCGGCTGCGTCCGTTGATCTGCGTGGGAGTCGCCTATTTTGTGATCGCGGTCGTGGTTTCGAGCGTGATTTTATGGTTCGTTCCGGAGCACGGCCAATTTACGTTCACGGGTTCCGTGTGGAGTTTGGCGGGCGGCGCGGCAGGGGCAATTGGCGCCTTGGGCGTGATCATGGCCTTCAACTCCGGCGGCAAGCCGATGTACGTCATGCCGTTGATTTTCGGGGCGGCCCCGGTGATCAATACGTTCGTAAGTCTGGCCGGCAAAAACGTGGGCGAGGTGAGCCCGCTCTTTTACGCAGGCTTAATTTTGGTCGTCGTGGGCGCGGTGACGGTGCTGGTGTTCGCGCCCAAAGCCCACCATGCCCCCGGCAAATCGCCCGCGGTCAGCGGAGCGCCGCTCAAACAGCCGGCGGGAGCATAGGTTACTTTTTCTGCCCGCGTGGCTTGATGACCGTCTCTGGCGGATCGACCTCGGGCACTTTCAGTTCTTTCCGCAGCCGGGCCAGCTCGTGCTCTAATTCCTTTTGGGCATCAGCATAGTCGGCCTGGCCGTAGACGCTCTTCAGCTCCTGCGGATCCGATTGGCGATCGAACAGTTCCCAGTAATTGACATCCGGCTCATAGAAATGGACCAGCTTGTAGCGGTCGGTCACGACACCGTAATGCCGCCGCACATGGTGCGGGCCGGGATACTCATAATAGTGGTAATAGAAACTCTTTCGCCAGTCGCCGGGCGTTTGACCGCGGAGGATTTGCCCAAGGCTGTCCCCTTGCATTTCCTGGGGCGCGTCGACGCCCGCCGCTTCTAAAAACGTCTCGGCGAAATCGAGGTTCGAGACGAGGTCGCCGTTGACGCTGCCCGGCTTGACCACGCCCGGCCACCGCACCAGCAGCGGCGTGCGCAGCGACTCTTCAAAAATCCAGCGCTTGTCAAACCAGCCGTGCTCACCCAAATAAAAACCCTGGTCTGAGGAATAGACCACCAGCGTGTTGTCTTCCAGGCCGGCCTGTTTCAGATAATCGAGCAGCCGGCCCACGCTTTCATCCACCGAGGCGATGCAGGCGAGATAGTCGTGCAGGTAGCGCTGATATTTCCAGCGCACCAGGTCGCGGCCGGTGAGTTTGGCCGCGCGAAATTTCTCGTTGCGCGGATCGTAGTAGGCGTCCCACTTCGCGCGTTGGTCGGCCGTCAGTGCGCGGGGGGCGACGAGCTTCAGGTCGCGGTCGGTCATGGTGCGAGCGATGGTCATGTCTTGCGTCCGCTCCGCCACGCCGCGGCCGGAATAGTCGTCAAACAGCGTTTCCGGTTCCGCGAACTCGTGCCCCTCGAACTTGTCGAGATGCTTCAGGTTTGGCTCCCACTCGCGGTGCGGCGCCTTGTGATGGCACATCAACAAAAACGGCTTGTCCTGGTCGCGCCCGTCTTTCAACCAGGCGAGCGCCTGCTCGGTGATGACCTCGGTGGTATAGCCTGTATGCTGCACGCGCTTGCCATCGCGGATCATCGGCGGATTGTAGTACTGCCCTTGCCCCGGCAAGATTTCCCAGTAATCGAAGCCGGTGGGTTCGCTCACCAGGTGCCATTTGCCGACGATGGCGGTTTGATAGCCGGCGGCTTGCAACAGTTTGGGGAACGTTATCTGCGAGCCATCGAAACGGTTGTTGGTATTGTTATAGAAGCCGTTGATGTGCGAATATTTGCCGGTCAGAATGCAGGCCCGACTCGGCCCACAAATGGAATTGGTCACCACGCACCGATCGAACCGCATGCCTTCGCGGGCGAGGCGGTCGATGTTGGGCGTTTGGTTCAAGGCGCCTTGCTTCGATAAAGCGCCATACGCGCTGATGGCCTGATAGGCATGATCATCGGCAAAGATGAAGACGATGTTCGGGCGTTGGGCAGCCTCGGCGGAGAGTGCCATCGGCGCAGGGCCAGCACTCACCGCCCCGAACCCGATGGCGAGGAAACAGAACACAGGCCATTTCATGCTGATCCACCTTTCGTGTTAGTTGGAACGGTCGACCGCCAAGTATGGTCAGATGCCGCGGCAAAATCCAGCGCCAGCCCCTGGAGGCGCCGAGGCGGCTCGATCAGGCGATTGCTTCGGCGGGTGCGATCAACAGTTGATCGCCCTCGCGCCAGGCGCGTAGGCCACCTGGCAGGCTGACACCGAGTAGCGACGGGGCAGATTTCTCACGCTGAGCCAAGCTGGCCAACTCATCCCATTGCTGAAAACCCATCGCTTGCTCGGGCCATGCTTGCCGCCGCCAGGCGGCCATCAGCAGTTCCCGCACCACGAACCTCGGTTGGCCGGCGCTGGCTGCGCAGTCAAACAACACGCAGTTGCCTTCCGCACGGATGCAGCGGTGCGCTAGCTCGTCCACCACCGCGGCAATCACCTCCTGAGCCTCATCGGCCAGCCGCGCAAGCCGCAACAACGCTTCGATCACTTGCGGGTTATAATCGGCGGCCAACTGCGGCAAGAGCTCGTGACGCAGCCGATTGCGAGTAAATGCCGCGTCGCGGTTGGTCGCGTCTTCGCAAAAGGGCTGGCCAAGCCGCCGCAAATACAAAAGCAGATCGTCTCGGCGCACGCCGAGCAACGGCCGAATCAGGCTGACGCCGTACAACAACGGGCGCGACTGCCGCATTCCCGCTAGCCCCGCCAGCCCGGTGCCGCGCACGATGCGATGCAGCACGGTCTCGGCCTGGTCGTCGGCCGTGTGCGCGGTGGCAACATAACGAGCCCCCCTGCGCGCGGCGACCGTCTTAAGGAATTGATAGCGAGCGTTTCGGGCGGTTTCTTCGGCGACCTTCCGGTCGCCCGGCGCCGGGGTTACGGTGTCGGGATCCGCCTTTTCGATTTCCAGCGGCAGGCCCAGGTTTTCCGCCAGGCGGGTCACAAATACGGCGTCCGCATCCGAGGCTTGGCCGCGTAAAGCATGATTGAAATGGGCCACCACCAGGCCGCCCATGCGGCCGGGCCTAAGCGCGGCCAAGGCTCTCAATAGCGCCACACTATCGGCCCCCCCCGAAACAGCCACCAACACCGTCACATCACACCAATCCGCCGGCAGCCACAGCCCGGCGATTGGTGTTGATGACCGGTCCTCCGCTTTCCGTTTTCGGTTTTCAGTTCTCATCGTCGCCACCAACCCCCGACCACCAACCACCCGGCGCCAGCCGCCCCGTCTAACCAGCCTGACGAGCATAGTTTACCATCGGCGCTGTTGGCCGCGATTCTGGTTGCAGTCGGGCCAATCTCTGCTACGATGAACAACGTGTTAAGCAACCATACCGCGGCGGACACCCGTCGAGGAACCTGGTCGGAAGTTTGCGACCGGGTCGGTTCGAGGTAGCAAGAACCAGCTTATTATCGCGAGTCGGCGAAGCGATGCATTTACTGATTGTCCTTTTGCAGCAATTGCTCGGCATGTTGCCGAGCGCCAAGAAGGTCCTTCAGCCCGAAGTAGTGCACAATGAAGTTGTGCACAAGGGCGCCCCGAAGCCCGCGGGTTCGGAGCCTGACACCTGCTCGCGGTTCGCGCGGTCTCCGCAGAGCTGGATGACGACGGTTTGCCAAGCTCTGAACGTCTTTCCGGGATCATCCGTAGGCATTCGGCCGCACCTTCCGCTGGACAGGGGGCGACTACTGGGCAGGGGACGAATGCTGAGCAGGGGACGAATGCGCGCGGAACCAGGCATTTTCGCCGCGCGAGAGAATGCCCCGGACGCGCCTTTCGCGGAGCGAAAGGCGACACCGAACGGCTGACCCGCCCTCGTTGCTTCTTGCCACTTCCATCGACTCGTTGCGACTGACCGCCCGCCCGCCCCGCGGCGGATGAGCGTTCCTCGGCCCGGCTGCGCCGCTCCACGAGGACTTCTATGGGCACGACGGGCGTGATTATTCTCACCGCCATCGTCACCTTTGTGGCGACCGCGGTGCTGCTCAAAGGCTACGACTACCTCCGCCAGAAAGACGCGGAAAAGCAAGCCAAAGACATTGTCGAGCGGGCCGAGCGCGAGATCGACAATCGCCGCCGCGAGGCGGAGCTGGAAATCAAGGAACTGGCCATCCAGCAGCGAGCCGAGGGCGAAAAGGAGCTGGGCATCGTCCGCCAGGAGCTTCACGAGCGCGAGCGGATTTTGGACAAACGGCAAGACGCCCTCGAGCAGCAGGCCGACCAGCTTCGCAAGCAAGAGAAGATGGTCGAAAACAACCAGCGGAAGCTGGCCGAGCGCATCGAAGACACCAACCGCCACAACGACGAACTGGCCAAGCTTCTCGATCTCCAGCGACAGGCCCTGCACCAGATTAGCGGCCTTAGCCAGGAAGAAGCCTCGCGGCGGTTGCTCGAGCGGCTCGACGCCGAATTGCAGCATCAAACGGGCGCGTTGGTGATGCGGCACGAAAAACATCTGTCCGAGGTCTGCGAGGAGAAATCACGCGAGGTTATGCTCACGGCATTGCAACGCTACGCCGCCACGCACACCGCCGAGAGCACCACCAGCACCGTCGACATTCCCAGCGACGAAATGAAGGGGCGGATCATCGGCCGCGAGGGCCGCAACATCCGGGCCTTTGAAAAAGCCACCGGAGTCGATGTCATTATCGACGACACGCCCGGCGTGGTCATCGTCAGCGGGTTCGACATGGTGCGGCGCGAGGTGGCCCGCATGTCGCTGGCCAAGCTGATCGCCGACGGCCGCATCCATCCCTCGCGCATCGAAGAAGTGGTGACGGCGACGCAGGCGGAACTTGAACAGCATTTGCAAAAGCTGGGGCAAGAGGCGGCTCAGGAGGCCGACGTGCCGGGGCTGCACGAGAAGGTCATTCATTTGCTCGGCCGCTTGCGTTTCCGCACCAGTTACAGCCAGAACGTGCTGCGGCATTCGATCGAGGTGGCATTTCTCACCGGCATGATGGCCGACGAGATCGGGCTCGACGCGCGGTTGGCCCGCCGTTGCGGCTTGCTGCACGACATCGGCAAAGCGGCCGACCACGAGGCCGAGGGCGGGCATCCAAGAATCGGCGCCGACCTGTTGAAGCGTTACGGCGAGAAGCCCGAAGTCGTCCACGCCGCGCTGGGGCATCACGACGACCTGCGCATCGAGAATCCCTACACGGTGCTGGTGGCGGCGGCCGACGCCTGCAGCGCCTCGCGGCCCGGGGCGCGGCGTGAGACGCTCGAACGTTATATCAAGCGGATGGAGGAGCTCGAAACCATTGCGGGGGGCTTTCCCGGCGTCGAGCAGGCTTTTGCCATTCAGGCGGGCCGTGAGCTGCGCGTGCTGGTGCGGGCCAAAGACACCACCGACGCCAGCGCCGCCAAAATCTGTTACGACATTGCCAAGGCGTTTGAAGAACAATTGACTTATCCGGGCGAGATCAAAGTGACCGTGCTCCGCGAAGCCCGGTTCACCGAAATCGCGCACTAAGAACATGCGACTGCTCTTAATCGGTGACGTGGTGGGAAAGCCCGGCCGACAGATCGTCTGTCAGACCGTGCGCAAGCTGGCGGCCGCCGAGCAACTCGATCTGGTGATTGTCAACGCCGAGAACATCGCCGGCGGGTCGGGCATCACGCCGGAAATCTATCGCGAGCTGATCGCCGCCGGCGTCGACGCCATCACGCTGGGCGACCACATCTATCGGCGGCGAGAGATCACGCCCGTGCTCGAATCGGAACCGAACATCGTCAAGCCGGCGAACTTTCCGCCCGACGCTCCGGGCCGCGAGTCGATGATCGTCACCGCGCGGGACGGCACGCGCGTGGCCGTGGTCAGCCTGTTGGGCCGGCTCTTTATGCGGCCGGTCGATTGCCCCTGGCAAGCCGCCGACCGCGTGCTCGCTCAGCTTCCGGCCGAAGTGAAGGTGATTGTCGTCGATTTTCACGCCGAAGCCACCAGCGACAAACAGGTGATGGGCCGCTATCTCGACGGCCGGGTGACCGCGGTGCTGGGCACGCATACGCACGTGCCGACGGCCGACGAAGAGATTTTGCCCGGCGGCACCGCGTTTCAATGCGATGTCGGTATGACCGGGCCTTATGCAAGCATCTTGGGGCGGCGGATCGATCGCGTGACCGAGACGACCCGCACCTTCAATCCGACACACTTTGAAGTCGCCATCGGCGACGTGCGGCTGTGCGGCACGATGGTCGAGGCCGACCCGACGACGGGCCGCGCCTTGGCCGTTCGGCGGCTGCGCGTCCGCTCGGCGGCGGGCGATTCATGGCGCACCGAGTTCGGCGACTGGCAAGCCGCAACCGCAATCTCGTGACAAGCCGCGATGAACGTCTGGCCGAGCTGCTGATTTTCCTGACCGACGAGCTGCGCGCCGGACGCGCGCCCGACATCGAACGCCTGGCGGCCGAACACGCCGAACTATCGCAAGAGTTGCGTGAGCTGTGGACCGCGGTGCGGGTGGCCGAGGGCGTGGCCGCCGAGGTGGCCGACTCGACCGCTGCGTTTGCGACGGATGGCTCCTTCTCCGCCGCGCAGCCTCATGGCGATTTTCCCCGGCAATTCGGAGATTTTGAATTGCTCGAAGAGCTTGGCCGCGGCGGCATGGGTATTGTCTATAAAGCCCTCCAACCCAGCTTGGGCCGGACCGTCGCCCTGAAGATGATCTTGCGGGGCGACCTGGCCTCGGCGGCCGACATTGCCCGCTTTCACTCTGAGGCGGCCTCGGCGGCGCGGCTGCAACATCCCAGCATTGTGCCGGTCTATGAAGTCGGCGAGCAAGACGGTCGCCCCTACTTCGCCATGAAGTGCATTGAAGGTACGACGCTCGGGCGCCGCCTGAGCGAAGGCCCGCTGCCGCCGCGCGAGGCCGCCGAGTTGCTGCTGCCGGTCTGCCGCGCGATTCATAACGCGCATCAACAAGGCATTTTGCACCGCGACCTCAAGCCTTCGAACATTTTGATCGACGGCCAGGGCCATCCGCACGTCACCGATTTTGGCCTCGCCAAGGAAGTAGCCGCGGAGACGCAATTGACCCGCTCCGGGGCCATCCTGGGTACGCCCAGCTATATGGCGCCCGAGCAAGCCGCCGGCAACCGGGGTCAGTTGGGCCCAGCCAGCGATGTCTACAGCCTGGGAGCGATCCTTTATCATATGCTCACGGGCCGCCCGCCGTTTCAGGCTGCCAGCGCGGTCGACACCGTGTTGCTGGTGCTCGAACAAGATCCCTTGCCGCCGCGGTTGGTCAACCCGCATGCCGATCGTGCCTTGGAGATGATCGCGCTGCATTGCTTGCAAAAGCCGCCGCTGCTGCGATACGCCAGCGCCGAGGCCCTCGCCAATGATCTCCACGCCTACCTGTGCGACGAGCCGATCTCGGCTCGTTCGGGTCGCTTCACGCAGGTCATGGCCCGCTGGTTCCGCGAAACCCATCACGCCACGGTGCTGGAAAACTGGGGCTTGCTTTGGATGTGGCACAGCCTGGCGTTGGTGGTCATTTGCCTGGTGACCAACTGGTTTCAATGGCAAGGCATCGCCTCGCCGGGACCGTACTTTCTGCTCTGGACCGCTGGCATGGGCACCTGGGCGGGCATTTTCTGGGCATTGCGGCGGCGAGCCGGTCCCGTCACGTTTGTCGAACGCCAGATTGCCCATGTGTGGGCTGCCAGCATCATCAGCATCTGGGTGCTGTTTTTGGTCGAGATGCTGCTCGGCTTGCCCGTGCTGCGATTGTCGCCGGTGCTGGCCATTGCCAGCGGCATGGTGTTCCTGGCCAAGGCGGGCATTTTGTCCGGCGTGTTTTATGTTCCCGCCATTGCCCTGTTTTTGACGGCGCTGGCCATGGCCTGGCTCGATCGCCACGGCATCAAGCTGAGCATCACGCTGTTCGGCTTGGTTTCGGGCGCCAGCTTCTTTTTCCCGGGGCTGAAGTATTATCGCCAGCGACGGACACAGAACGGCGAGGAATCGCGAACACTCTAAACGGTCGGTTTAAGCGGTCTCAACCGGCCGGCGGGTCGGGCGGATTTCCGCCCAGGCCCCAGGTTTTCAGCTTGCGCTGCAGCGTGCGCACCGAGATGCCGAGCACATCGGCGGCGTGCGTCCGATTGCCATGACACCGCTCGAGCACCGAGAGAATGGCGGTCCGCTCCAAGTCGCGCAGGTTGCTGGTATCGGCCCGGTCGGCGGTTTTGGCCAGCAGCGATGAGTTGCCGCTGAGATACGCCGGCAAGTCGCCCAGCGAGAGCGTTTCGCCGCTCGACATCACCACCATGTTTTCGATGGCGTTTCGCAACTGGCGCACATTGCCCGGCCATTCATAGGCCAGCATAAACTGCGTCAGCTCGGGCGAAAGCGTGGGCGACGCGCGCTCGTGTTTCTGGCAGGCGTCGGCCAGAAAAGCGTCGATCAGCAGCGGAATATCGGCGCGGCGTTCGCGCAGCGGCGGCAATTCGATTGAGAGCACATTCAGGCGATAAAACAGGTCCTCACGAAACGCGCCCTCGGCCACCAACTCGCCCAAATTGCGGCTGGTGGCGGCGACCAGCCGCACGTCGACGCGCCGCTCGTCGTTGCTGCCGATGGGGTTCACCGTCAGATGATCGAGCACGCGCAGCAGCTTGGCCTGGGCCGCCAGCGGAAAGTCGCCGATTTCGTCGATGAACAAGGTGCCCCGGTCGGCGGCCTCGAAGCGGCCGATGCGGGCACGCTCGGCACCGGTAAAGGCCCCGGGCACATAGCCAAACAGCTCCGCCTCGACCAAGCTTTCGGGCAGCGCGGCGATGTTCACGGCAATGTACGGACCGTCTTTCCGCCGGCTATAGGCGTGAATGGCCGAAGCGATCAGTTCCTTGCCGGTGCCCGATTCGCCCAAAACCAGCACCAGGCTGTCGCTGGGGGCGGCACGCCGCACGCGCTCAAACACCTCGAGCATGGTGGGCGATCGGCCCAAGATACACCGTCCGCCGCGTCCCTCAAATAAGCCGGCGGGCTGCGGCCCGCCGGCCGCCTGCTCGGCGTGGGCAATCTTCCGCCGGACCAATACCAGCAGCGCGTCGGGATCGACCGGTTTGGTCAGGTAGTCTTCGGCGCCCAGCTTCATGGCGGTCACCGCCGAATCGACGTCGCCATAGGCCGTGGCCATGATGAAGGGTGTTTGCGGGCGACGCTCGCGCCACAGCCGCAGCAGGTCGATGCCGCTGGCCTTGCCCATCCGCAAGTCGCTAATCACCAGGCCGACGTCGTCGTGCAGATGTTCGAGCGCTTCCTCCGGATCGCGGGCCGTAATGACGCGATACTCTTCCATGCGCAACAAGCGAGCCAGCGCCTCGCGCTCGCTCGGTTCGTCCTCGACCACCAACACGCTAGACGGGGCCACGCTAGACGGGGCTGTCATGGAATACCTCCGGAATTGCCGCGGCGCGAACTTCGGGAAACCGGACGACAAACCGCCCGCGCGAAGATTCGCCTCCCTCGTAGGTAATGCTGCCGCCACATTCATCGACAAATTTCTTCACCAGCGCCAGCCCCAGGCCGATCCCTAGTTCCTTGGTCGAGTAAAACGGCTCAAAGATCCGCCGCCGGTGGGCAACCGGCACGCCGGGACCATTGTCGCTGACCACCAGCTCGATCGAACGCCCGGCGCGGTGCACGTCGATCTCGATTCGGCCGCCCTTGCCGACCGCCTCGCGGGCGTTGTTCAACAGATTCAGCAAGATCTGCCGCAGGCGAGCGCGATCGATGCGCACCAGTCGCGTTTCGCCGCCCATTCGCGCCACCACGGCCACATGCTGATCTTCCATCACATGCTTCACCAGGTCGAGCGCGCCGCGGACTTCGGCGTTCAGATCGACGTCTTCGGCGCGAGGCGGCTCGCTCCGCGCATAGCCCAACATCTCGCCGATCAGGGCCGAGACGCGACCGATCTCCCACACCGATTCGCGGACAATGGCGTTCAGCTCTTCGTCGGGCAGCCGTGCTTCGCCGCGGTGTACACGGCCGATGGCGTGCAGATTCAGGCGAATGGCGTTGAGCGGGTTGCGCACCTCGTGGGCCAGCCCAATGATGAGCTGGCTCAGCTCGGTCATGCGGCGCATGTCGGCCAGGTCGAGTCCGCGTTGCAGGGCCGCGGCTTGCCGTGTAATCACATAGAGCGAGCCGATGGCCAACAGCACTACCAGCGCCGCGCCGCCCACGACGACCAGCCAGCCAAACAGGGCGAATTCTTCGTCGGCAGTGGCCGTGGCGTTGAACCAATCGTGGCTCAACCCGCAATGATACACGCCCACCGTCCGACCGTTGAAGGTAATCGGCAGCCGGACATCGAACGCCGGCAGGCCGCCTGTCAGCGCTGTCAGGTTGGTTTCCACCACGTCGCTGCCGGCAACGGATACGCGACGTTGATACCAGTCGCTGGGCAACCGCCCACCTGCCAGCGATGGCATGCTGTGCGCCACCAAGTGATGACTGCCGTCCTCGACCGCCGCATAGGCCCATTCCGCTTCGGCCACGATGTCTGATTTCCAGTGACTGGTCAGCCAGCCCTGGCTGCGTAAGTCGCTGAAGTCGGGCGCAATCTTTCCTTCGACAAGGTCACGTTCGATACGACGCACCGTGCGCTCCGAGTGCGAATTGGCTTCGGCAATCTCGGCCTGCAGCAACGATTCACGCCCGCGGCGCAAATCGCGCACCGCGCCCCACGCGCCCAGCCCCACAATGCACGACAAGGCGATGGTCATGCACAGAAACGTGGCGATGCTGTAGACGCGCAACAGGCGTCTTCCGCTTCGCGACGTATCGGGGGTGGTCATGGGAGTGGTTGGTGGGGTGGTTGGGTTCAATTCTAACGCCTCGGTTGGTGCGACTCTACCCGAGCTCCGTCAAACTCTTGTGATTGGCCCGATCGCGCAGTGCGACAAAGTGTCGTAGCGGTGATCCGTGCCGCGGCGAATTGACGGATTCGTCGCGTCGATTTTTGCACGCGCGTTGGGTTTCCGTCCGCGCCGGTGCTCTGGCATCAGGTTTGCTTCTCATCTGCCGCCCGATCTCGTTTTGCACACACTTCGCCGGTTCTGAGGTAGACATTAGAAATGGAATTCGACGTGCCGCTGAGTCCGAGCACCCGGGCGATGATCGAGGCCGCCACGAAGCGCGGCATTCCCGCCCTGCGACTCGGCACGGGCAACCTGGTGCAGTTGGGCTATGGCGCGCGGCAGCGGCGCATTCGCGGCGCCGAGACGGATGCCAGCAGCGCGGTCGGCGAGTCAATCGCCTACAACCAGGAACTGACGCGCGCGTTGCTGCGCGAAGCCGGCATTCCTCTGCCATCCGAGACCGCTTCCGCCGAGCCAAGCAGCCAAAACGGCTACCGGCTGTTGATCGTGGGCGGTCGGCTGGTGGCGGCGCTTCGCTGCGATTCGACCGCCGCCGGCAGCGAGTTCACCGACGTTACGGAGCAAGTCCACCGCGAGATCGCTGCTCGAGCTGTTGAGACCGCCCAGATTGTTGGGCTCGACGTGGCCGGCATCGATATTGTGGCAACCGATCTCGCTCAGCCGCTCGACGACCAGGGCGGGGCCGTGATGAATGTCCGCGCCTGCCCCGATCTTGCACCTCACTTGCAACCCACCCACGGTTCGCCGCGCCCAGTCGCTGAAGCCATCGTCGAATTGATGTTCCCCGTCGGCGAAACCGGGCGGATTCCCATCATCGCGGTGGCGGGCAGTGGCTGCCATTCGACCGTCAGTTGCCTGGTGGCCCATGTGCTGCAAGCGCAGGGTAGCTCAGTGGCCTTGTCGCGTGATGATGGATGGTTCTTCGCCGGTCGCTCCATCAAGAGCCAGGGCCGCGATTTGCCCTGTCAGCAACGGCTACTGCTGCTCAATCCGCTCGTCGAGAGCGCAATCTTCGAAACCGAACCCGCCACCATCGCGCGCGAGGGACTCGTCTTCGACCGTTGCGATGTGGCCATCGTCACCGATGCGGCAATCGCCGACGGCCCGCACACGCATGACGAGTTGCTTGCGGCAACTTGTCGCCTGCTTCAGGCGGTCGGGGCGTCGGGGGTTGCCGTCGTCAACGCCCACGATCCGCTGCTGGTGGCCATGGCCGAGCGATGTCCGGGCGAGGTGATCTTTTTCGCGCGTGGCGACCGCGCCAGCGTGTCGCTGGCGCGCGACCGCGGCGCCGCGCGCATCGTCTTTGTGCGGGGAGATTGCGTCTTTGCCACGGCCGACGGGCAAGAGACCAAAGTCGCCCGGCTCGACGATTTTTCGTTCGCCTATGGCGGCCTCATCGCCGCGCAGGTCGAAAGCGTGTTGGCGGCCATCGCCGGCTGCTGGGCGCTGGGCGTCTCGTGGCAAGTCCTGCGAACGTGCCTGGCTTCGCTGGCCGCCGAGCTCGACCCCTTCAGCGATCTGGCCGCCGCCTGGCGCGGGCCTCTCTTGCTCGAGCCAGCCGCCGAGCGGCAAAGCCTCGTGGCAGCGCGGTGAGCAGTCGAAATCGTCGGTAGGGAAACGCCCTCCGCGGCGTTCCGTGGCGTTCCGTCAACCGCTCTCGCAAAACTCGCCGAGTTGCCCTGGCGTCTCCGCTGGATTTTTCGTAACTTCCGCGCGGCATGAAGCGTCACCTCGTTCTGTTCATTTCCGCACTTTCGCTCACCCCCGCTGCCGCCTACGGGCAACTGGTCGGTTTGGCCGACGACATCATGGTAATCTCCAAGGGGGTGACCAACCGCGGCGCCGGCCACAAGACCACCGCGCTGGGCGCCTCGCCGGGCTCGATGGCCGCGCCGTTTGGTTACGAGCCGGGCGGGCGCGATGATGTGCTTGGAGAGGCCGCCGAGCCGGCCCGCTCTCGTGCGCGTGTGGCGGGAGGCCGGACTAGCACGCTTTCGGCGGCGGCGCACCGCAACGGGGCCGCCCTGCGATCGCGGGCCGCGCCGCACCCGCAGCGCCGCACCATGCGTCCCTCGCCCTCAACGCCCCACACACCGCCGCCTCTCTACGGCCTGCTCGAACTTCCAACGAGCGAGGTCGAAGGCCCGCCCCACGGCATGACGCTCGACCAGGCCATTGTGCGGTTGCTCAAGGCCAACCCCGACCTGCGCTCGAAACGCTATGAGCTGCCGCAAGCCCGCGCCGACGTGAAGACGGCCAGCCAGCGGCCCAACCCGCTCTACTTCCTCTCGGCCAACAATGTGCCCTACCAGCCTTATTCGACGGGGCGATGGGGCGCCATGCAGTACTCGCCCAGCTTCGTCCAGCCGTTCGACGTGGGCGACAAGCGTGGCGCCCGCACCAAGGCGGCCTCGCACGTGGTGCGCGTGCTCGAAGCACAATATCAAAACGCCGAGCGACTGGCCGTACACGAATTGTATCTGGCCTATACCGACGTGATCGTGGCCCGCGAGACGCTGCGCTATGCCGAGGTCAGCCTGGCCGGCGCCAAAGCTCTGTTCGAAGCCTCGCGCGGGCCGGCCCGCGACCAGCCGCCCAGCGAATCGGATCAACTGCACCTGACCATTCAATACGAGACCGCCCGGCTCGACGTCGACCGGGCACGGGGCGAACTGATCCGCAGTAAGCATCATTTGGGAACGCTGCTGGCAATTCCTCGCGCCTCGGCGGCCCGGCTGGAAATTCGCGGCCGCCTGCGTCCGCCCGAGCCGCCCTTGCCCGGCAAAGAAGACCTGGTGCGCATGGCGCTGGCCCTGCGGCCCGACGTGCAGGCCTATCGCTTAGGCATCGGCCGCGCCCAGGCCGATGCCCATGTGGCCCGCAAGGAACGCTTCGACGACATCTTTGTCGTTTATTCACCGTTTCAATTTCAATACAACGTGCCCATTGGCAAGCAGGACGTCACCAGCTTTTCGCTGGGGCTCATGGGCTCGATTCCGATCTACGACCGCAACCAGGGCGAAATTCTGCGGGCTGACACCAACGTCGCCCAGTCGCGAGCTGCCTCGGCGGCCATCGAGGCCGAAGTGGCCGCCGAAGTCGAAACCGCGCTGGTCGAATATAGCGACAGCCGCGAGGCGGTGGAGCGCATCGAACGGAGCATTCTGCCCGCGTCGGAACGGGCTAAGCTGATCGCTTACCAAAAACACCAAACGGGCAACGCGAGCACCACCGAATATCTGTTTGCGCTGCGCGACCGCAACGAGGTGGTGCGCCAATATCGCGATGCGCTGATCCGTCATCGCCGCAGCATGTTGCAGCTCAACACCGCCGTCGGCCGCCGTGTACTGCCCTAGCGCCTCGCGCACTTGCCGTGGCCGCGTGGCACGCGCGTTGCACGAGAATGCTTCAGGGATACTCCTATTTTTTCTTGGCATCGCTGACTGCGCTGGCGTGGCGGTTGTTCGTAAAAAAGCGAGCCGCCGCGATCCAACTTGGTTAACGGCAGACAAGGCGAATCAAACATGAAATTCACCATACCAAACCATATCGGTGCATCGCGGGGAGCTTTCGCGGTCCTGACTTCGATTTGCATGGGCGCAGCGTGCCTGGCGCAGGGTGGCGCCGGCGGCGGGGCAGGAGGCGGCGGCGTCGGGGGTGCGGCAGGCGCCGGCGGCGTAACGGGCGGCGGTGTAGGCGGTAGTGCGGCTGGCGGCGGCTCGGGCGGCATTGGCGGCGGAATCGCGGGAGGCGGCATCGGCGTCAACGGCGCCGCTCCCGGCGGCGGCAGCTTGGGCAGCGCCGGCCCGATGGGAGGCACCTCCATCAGCAGCGGCGCCGGCAATGCCGGAATGGGGCCCGGCGGAACCGGCGCCGGCGGTATTCACTCGGGCATCATCGGCCAAGGGCCTGGGTCGACCGGAAATCCCTCAAATGATTTCCGCGGCGCATTTCCCGGCGCGAAACCAGGACCGGGTGGCGGCCCGCGGGGAATTACCGGCGGCTCTACGCTGCCCGGCGTCCGCGGGCCGCTGCGCGGCCGCGATTACCTGAATGGCGTACCAAACCGTAGTGGCGGGAACGGCCGAATTGGACGAGGTAAAGGCGCCACGCCCGCTGCGGGCGATAAAAACCCCGCAAAAACTCTGCTGGACGAAATGAATGGCACGCACGACGGACGCCGCAGCGGACAAGCCGCTTTCCGCGGACAAGCCCGGCGTCGCATGGAGCGCGCCGAGCCTTTCACGCCGCCACGCGTGACGGAGCAGGCGGTGTATTTTGGGCGCCGCGGCGCTTATGAAGACGCCATCTATCGGCCGACCGGCGGCTCGTACCGTGCCAACTCGCGACGCTACGACAACCGTTTGCAAGCGGCTATTCGCCGCGGCGGCGCGCGGGAACCGGCGGGCCGGCGGAGCCAGTCGCTTCAATAGCACGCGCCTTCACGCGATAGAGCACAATCAGGTTCGCGTGGTCGTCGCGCGGCTCTGCCGGCACGATCACGGTCCTGCCCTGACCATCGCGAAAGCGGCGTCGCGGCCAGTCGCGCGAGATGCGACGGGCGACCTCGGCCGGCGGCAAATAATCGAGCAGCGTCGCCAAGTTCAGGTCGTCCTCGATCCAGGCCACGGCGTCGAGGTTCGCAAGTTGCTCGGCGATCGCGCGGCGGGCCGCCTCATGATGCTCGCCATAAAGCCCCCAGAAATCGATGGCCAGGTAGCATGGCCGGTCGCGTGGCACACGGTCGATCCAGGCCGTAAACGGCACGTGGCCCAACGAATCCCATTGCCGCTCAAGATAGAGCGGCATGATCGGCATGCCCTGGCAAAGCACATACGCGTCGGCCGGTGTATGGTCTCGCACCGCATCGCTGAAAGCACGGTAAGAATGGCGTGTCGTCCACCGGCGCCATTGAGCCGCCGTGGGTAGCCAACCGAATGGATGCGCTGTCAGCGCGATGGCCAGCGATGCAACGATCGTCGCCACGATACACGCAGTGGCCGTTTGTCTTGTGCGCGGCAAGAGCCGCGAAGAGGTTCGAGACGCTTCATGCTCGACATGCTGTGGCAGTCGCGCAGCGGCGCGGCAAAGCCATAGCCCGAGACAGATGGCGCCGGGCAAGGCCGGCACGATCAGCCGCGTGTAGGGATGGTAGAACGGCGTAAGCACGAGAAAGGCGCCCACCCACACCGCGAGGGTAATTTCCGCGGCGCGTCCCCAGGCCAGTGCGGGCACGATTGTTGCCGCCGCCAGCAGTAAGCAAAACGCATCGCTGCCCAGAACGACGATTGCCGCGGCGGCCAACGCGCCTATCGTCATGGTCCCCCAGAGCGGCGCAGCCCGTGCCTTTCCGGCTGAGCTTGCCCGGCGATTCAAGGCCACATAGCAGATGAGGCCGAGCAGCAGAGCTGCCAGCGAGATGGACCAACCGTAATGGCGGAATGCCGATAAGGAGGTAAAGAGTCTCGCCGCACGCCCCGGCCATTCGCTCACGCCGCCCACGTAGTTCAGGTGATTCCTGGTAACCGCGGCATAGCCGCCGGGAAATGACTGCTCGACGTATCGATACCAGGGAACAAAACATCCCGCCGCGATCGCGGTGGCGCATAGCAAGGCCGCACCCTGCCGGGCGGTTGCACGGAGCGGCCGCGCATCACGATCGACGAATCGCTGGCGGACACCGGCCAGGCACCAGGCCGTAATAGCAATGGCGCACGGCATCCAGCCGTTGTATTTCGTATTCCAGCACGCGCCCGTGGCGAGACCGGCGGCCAAGGCCCAAACGGCGAGCCCGTGAAATCCAAAAACCGTTTGGGCATCGGTCAATCGCCCCCAGGCGTACATCGCCAGTACAAACCAGAACGTCAGTGCGGCTTCGGTCAGGGCCATTCGGGAAAAGGCGATGTGCAGATCGCTCGTCGCCAGGAGGCCAGCGGCAATCAATCCGACCCAATTGCCGCCGATTCGCCGCGCCAACAAGAACAACAGCGGAATGGTGGCTGAGCCGAACAGCACTGAGGCATAGGCGCCGATCAGCGGCGATTCGATGCCGGTCAGCCACATCAGCCCGCTGACCAGCCACGGATAGAGCGGCGGCGCTTGCAACGGCTGAGCGAGCGTGAAATGCCAAAGTCCCGCCAGCCGCGTATCGAACGCGCCCGACATGAGCACGCCTTCGTCGAAATGGGCCAGCGACAGCTCGCCCAGTCCCTGCGCTCGCAGGGCGAGGCCGGTGGCGGTCAGGGCCACCAGCATCAGCCGTTCGTTGCCGGTGAGTGCGGGTAAGCGGTGCTGCATGAATTAACTCCCGAACGAGCCATGACTTGCGCTTCGCAAACGACCCGATGCGAAATGCTAGCAGTGCCATGCTAGCATTCCCCATCGGGCGAGGGTACAATGCCTCGGCAATGGGTATCGTGGCATCGAAGGCACGTCGCCGCTACGATGGGTCGCGCAAGGAGAAGGACACAATGAGTGCGACAAGCGCAAATTCGGTGAGTGCGACAAGCGCAAATTCGGTTTTGGAAACCTTGGATCTCGACACGGCCATCATCGACTCGCTGCCCGAGTCGGTGCTTTCTGAATTAATCGGCTTCATCGAATACGATGGCCGCTTGCGGCAGCGCGACGAGGAAGCGCGGCCCCGCACGCTGGCAATCAGCCGCTTGGATGGAAGCGCCTCTTAACGCAGATGCGTGTCAGGCGCTGTGCTGTACAAGTAAACCATCAGGGCAATCCTGTAGATCTTGCCCGGTTGCCGCACTTACTTGGCTTCCCAGTCGGTAGCCGCTGCTTTGGCTAGCCTCGACCGCGTGCCCGCATTGACTCAATCTGCTTGCGTTGGTCTTTCATCCAATAATCCGTCCCTGGGTATAAAGGATGGATGCCTTGGATCTCTTTAGTCGCGCTGCAACGCTGTTATACGCCATTGGCCGCTGACCGGTTGCACGCCGCGGCAGCCATTCACAACCGGCAAAACATGGCCCGCTACTTATTTCTACGCGGCCCGCGCCGCCCTGGTTCACCGGTTCGCGCCGGCGGACGTTTGGCCGCGGTAGCCCGGCCATCGAGGTGCGACGCTGGATGCTCTCACCATTTTTCAAGAATTTCCTTGACATCTCGCGGCAGTCTTGGGACACTTGGCAAAGTTGAGTGTTTGTCTCCCGGATCGGAAGAAGCACTTCCCAGCAGGCCACTGGCCTGAGCTTCGGAGGGCACTCGATAGTTGAATCGCTGGCAGTTCTTCGCCGCGAACGCGGGTTGTTCTTGTTCCCCCCGCGCTTCCGCGCTTCCGCGCTTCCGCGCTATCTTTGCGCGCCGGCCACGCCCGGTAGCTCCCGGCCTTGTGCCGGGCGGTTGCCGCGTCGATCCCGCCCCAGCCGGCTACCACCATGCGTTCTCCGGCCGGCTCAGGGCCGGGCCCACCGCTCGTGCTTAGGGGTAACTCGTTGAAATCGTTTCCGGGACCGTAAATCAATCGAGTTTTTGCCAAGGAGCAACGGCATGGAACGTCGTGAGTGGATTTCTCGGCGGATGTTCAAGTCTGCGTTGAATCTCACACTGCGGCAGCATCGCACCGCTCAAAGCGCCGCGGCCGCCTCGCCTGAAAAACGATCGCGCCGGACTGCCAAGCGCGCCCAACTCCGCCGACCGTCCCCGGCGTCTCGGCGTGCTCGAATCGCTCTTTTCCAGCCGTGCGCCGCGGCTGTCGATCGTGCCGCGGCGATACCACATGCTTGAAGCCCTGGAAGCTCGCGAGATGTTGGCGGCTGGCAGCGTGATCACATCGGCCGAGTTTGCCAGCATGCCGCGGCTCTCATCCGAGCAGGCGGCGGCGGCCGATGCCGCTGCAATACTCAATGGGCATGCCGGAACTCTGGATCAGCGGTGACTCCGAGGCGGAGGGCCAGATCGCCCTGTTTGTGATCCACTATTCGGGACTCTCCAGCCCGGCCGCGATTGAATGGGGAACCCAAGACGGCGAAGCCAAGGGCCAGACCGGAATCAGCCCAGACGGCGCCGATTATATCCCCACCGGCAGCAATGGCTGGATCATGATCGGCGGCAGCGGCAGCATTGCGGTCCCCGTCCAAACCCTGGACGACGGCGAACCGAACGAGGGCTTCGCCGGCAAGGATTTTAGCCTGCTCGCCAGCGTCTACGAACCGAACACCGAAGGCGGCAATCTTGCGGCCAGCAACAGTGACATCATCCTCGAAACCGAAGCCCAGCAGCGCTTCTGCACCTGCAATTGCGGCTGCGGCAATGTGGAAGCCTCGGTCGATCAGGCCACCGGCGCCGCCACGGTGGGCGATGGAAAAGGCCCCGTACCTGACGCCTTTTCGTACAACAGCTCTCAGCGACCGCACCCGATGGTCAACGTGCTCGACACGCTCTCGAGCACCGTGGCCTCGGCCACCAACATCGAAGCGCAACTCTCGCTGTTGGATCTGAGCGGCAACACCGTCTGGAGCGGCGCGCCGGTCTACTATAGCCCGGCTGGTTATACGCAGGGCCAGCAAGTCGATTTCGCCGGTCAGATCGACGCCAGCGGCCTGGCCGACGGGAATTACGAAAGCGTGATGACCATCACGGAGAACTATCCCAATGGCCAGGTGCCGATCATCCGCGGCTACGGCCAGTGGGTCGGCATCCAAAACCGCGACAACTCTCCTTATGGCAGCGGCTGGGCGCCGCACAACGTCGATAGGCTGGTGATCCAGTCGGGCGGCATGGCCGCCGGAGTCAGCCTGGAAGACGGCAGCGGGAACGTCTATTTCTTCGAGCAGAACGGCGATGGCGTTTATGCTCCGCCCGACGATTCGCCGCAGTTCGCCAGCCTGGTGAAAAACCAGGATGGCACGTTCACGCTCACCATGCTCGACCACAGCACCGAGCAGTTTTCGGGCGCGGGCCTGTTGACCAAGAGCACCGACAAAGACGGCAACTGGCTCGATTACAGCTATAACAATGACACCACGCTGGCGGCCGTTCAGGACAATGTGGGCCGGACCACCGCCTTCGCGTATTCTGGCGGATATCTTGCCTCCAGCACCGACTTCGCCGGATGCACGACGAGCTACGTAATCACCGGCGGGCAGCTCACCAAAATCACTCGGCCCGATCCCGGCGATGGCGAAGCCCAGCAGGTCACCACGCTGGGCTACGACCCCGCGACCGGCCTGCTCGACGCCATCACCGACAGCGATGGAACCACCAGCCTGACCTACAGCCAGTGGCGAGCGGTCACCAAAATCGTCCGCCCTGACAACACCTCGACCGAATATAACACCCTACTTTCCGCAGGTCGCGCAGTGAATAACGGCGGGATTTGCGGGGGCGGCGTTTCGGGCGGGGGCTGAACCGGGGCCGATGCCAGCAACGCGGCCTTTCGCCGCGCCACGCTGGAACCGACACCGCTGCTGCCGATGTT